>SFCB01000140.1 GCA_004367505.1 Chloroflexi bacterium OHK40
CCTGTGTGGCGGGCATCGCCCTGTATCGCGCCCTCCACGTCCGCCGGCAACGCTTCGTGCACGAGTCACGCGGCGCCCGCGGCGAGGGCGAGCGCCACGGCGACTAGCACAATCAGGCGGTGAATGGGACGGGTCATGGTGCGCTCCTACGCAAGAATCAAAACCCCGGCCTCATCAGGGGACCGGGGTAGCACATCTGCCGGGCAAACCATCACGCGGGAGCGCTTATGGGGCACGGGTCATGCTCATCCTCCCTGGCTCGAGAAGGTAAGAACAGTCACATCGCGGCAGGCGTCCTGGCTTCCGGCGTTCGCATTGAACGGCCGGTTACAGTTGCGGCACAGCGCTGGACTCACACCAGCTTCCACCTTTACGCCCTAGCATCCGGGCTAGCGGGTCACCGCGACGATATCAATTTTCACAGGTGCATATGTGATGTGAGTATACCACATCTCGGCCTGGCGGCCTGCACTACCGGGTGTGGCCGTGCGCTTCAGTGCTACAGCCCGCGGGGGTGCAGAACCATCCGGCAGACTTCGGAGATGCCGGACGGTTCTGCACGGACCGCCCGTGCCCGCAGGGAGGCTCCGCAAGCCAACTTCAGTGGCCACCGCGAAGGCCGGGTTCCGCATCCATCTGCGCGGCGGTGCAGATCGCCGGGGGCTCGGGCAGCACCTCGACCCGTCGGCAGAGCCGGCTGATCAGTGAGGCGTCGTGGCTGATTACCAGCACCCCGATCCTGTGAGCTGCGGCGTAGACCGTCACCGCGTGCCAGATCTGCGCCTGGGTGGCAGCGTCGAGCATCGCCGTCATCTCATCGGCCATGAGGTACCGGGTCTGCGGGTTCAGGGCGCGGGCCACGGCAATGCGCTGAAGCTCCCCGCCGCTCAGTTCGTGAGGCCAGCGCTGGAGCCAGCCTCGATCGATCTGCAGCGCGTCGAGCACTGCAGGCGCGGGCGGGACGCCCTCGGCCAGCACCCGCCCGATCCGCCAGCGTGGGTTCACCGCGAGCTCGGGGTGCTGAGCGATCAGCTGCACCGGGTGGTAGCCCGTGGTGGGCGGCGGACGTCCGTCGATCGTCACGATGCCTGCGGTCGGGCGGAGGTAGCCAGCCAGCACCCGTGCCAGGGTTGTTTTGCCCCGACCGCTCGGCGCCGTTAGGCCCACCATCTCGCCGGGCTCCAGCGCCACCTCCAGATCTTGAAACAGCCACGGGAGCTGCTTGCCGTAGCGTACGCCCAGCCCCTCGCCCTTAAGCATGAATGCACCTCACTGTGCCGCCCCGCAGCTCCCGGGCGGGGGGCCGCGCCACCCGGCACGCCGCCGTCACGAGAGGGCAGCGGTCGGCGAACAGACAGCCGGGCGGCAATGCGTCCGGCGCTGGCTGGGCGCCAGGGAGCGGCACAAAGCCCTGGCTGGGCAGAGCCCGCCAGAGCGCTCGGGTGTAGGGGTGGCGCAGCGCCTCCCCACCACCGGCGAAATCCCTCGCCGGCGCCTGCTCCACCGTCGTCCCAGCGTAGAAGACCGCAACAGTATCAGCAACTCGCAGCGCCGCCTCAATATCGTGGGTGATCATCAGCACCGCCTTGCCCCCATCGGCGAGCTCGCGCAGATGGCCAAGGGTCTCGGTCACCACCTCCGGATGCAGGCCCGGCGTTGGCTCATCGGCGATCAGCAGGCGCGCCTGGCCGACCACGGCCGTGCTCACCAGAACGCGCCGGGCCATTCCCCCTGAGACCTGAAAGGGATGGAGGCGCGCGGCCTCCGGCGCCAGGCCATAGCGGGCGAAGCTCGCCGCCACCACCTCCCGCGCGCCCGCTGCCGGCACGCCGCCCCGGAGCGCCGCGAGGCGCACCTGCTCACCCACCGGCATCAGCGGGTCGAGCGCCGCCACCGTCTGGGGAATGAGCGCGATCGCCCGGCCCCGCAACGCCTCCTTGCGCGCCTGCGTCAGCGGCTTACCCTGAAAGCTGATGCTGCCGCCGAGCTCGGCGTTGTGAGGCAGGATGCCCAGGATCGCGTGCGCCAGCAGACTCTTGCCCGAGCCGCTCGCTCCCACGATCGCCACCACCTCGCCCGCTCGCACCGTCACGTCCAGATCGGTGATCACCGTCAGGCGGCGCTGCCGTAGCCCCTGCGTGTAGACCGTAAAGCTCACCTGCAGCCCCTGCACCTGCAACATGGCCATCCTCCCTGGCGATCGAACCACGCTGCACGCTCGGCACCTCGTAGCGCAGCACACTGCGTCCCTATTCGCGTGTCCGAAAGCCTTGAATGAAGTTCCAGTTAGCCCTGGCTCTGCTTCGGCTCGATCACGTCGCGCACCTGCTCGCCGAGCACATCAAACGCCGTGACAGCCAGCAGCAGCGCGAGGCCAGGGAAGAGGGCGAGCCACCAGGAGCCCGTGGCGAGGTAGCGCATCGCCTCGGCGAGGATGATCCCGATCGCCGGCAGGTGCGGCGACAGTCCAATACCAATGAAGCTCAGCGCCGCCTCGTGCAGGATGGCGTGGGGGAAGAGCAGGATCAGCCCGACGATGAACTGCGGCAGCAGGTGCGGGAGCATATGGTGGCGGGCAACCCACAGCGGGCCCCTGCCCAGGCGGGCCGAGAGTTGTACGTAGTGGGCGCTCTTGAGTTGCAGTACCTCGGCGCGAATGATGCGCGCCAGTCCGGTCCAGTGGGTCAGGGCCACCGCCACGATCACGCCGATCGTCCCGCCGCCCACGGTGAAGGCGATCATGATCAGGAGTACCAGGTGCGGCAGACTGAAGAAGACATCGATCACCCAGGTGATCACGGCGTCGGCAGCGCCGCCCAGGGTAGCGGCCAGCAGTCCGAGGGCCGCGCCGATCACCGCACTCACCACGGCGGCCAGCAGCCCGACCCCCAGGCTCAAGCTCAGGCCGTGCAGGGTGCGAGTCAACATGTCGCGCCCCAGCCAGTCGGTGCCGAAGGGGTGGGCGAGGCTCGGCGGCTGATTGCGCGCGGCCAGGTTGGTCGCCAGACCGTCGTCGCCGATCAGCCAGGCGCCCGCCAGCACGGCCGAGAGCGCCAGCAGACAGAGCCCGATCGTCAGCAGGGTGCGCTGGCGCCGGTTCAGTTGCCACGGCCGTGGCGCCGGGCCGGCCCGCATTGGCGCGGGGGTTTCCGTGAGCGTACTCATGGGGTGGCGGCTCCGATCCTGATGCGCGGGTCGACCAGGCGGTAAGCGAGGTCGGCCAGCGTATTGCCGGCGAAGACGAAGATCGCGCTGAAGAAGACGATCCCGAGCAGGAGCGGCACATCACTGCGCAGCGCCGCCTGCACAGTGGCTTCGCCCAGGCCGGGGTAGGTAAAGACCTGCTCGACCAGCACGGCTCCACCGAACAGTTCGCTCAACGATGCTCCCTGGAGCGTGATCGCCGGTAGCGCGACGTTCCGCAGGCCGTGGTGGCGCACAAGATCCCGGGTGGTGGCGCCCTGGGCGCGGGCAAAGAGCGCGTAGTCGCTCTCCAAGACCTCGATCAACTTCTGGCGGGTATGCAGAGCCATGTTCGCTACGCCCACGATGCTCAGGGTGATCGCCGGCAAGATCAGGTGGTGCAGCCGGTGGGCAAGCGTCACCTCCTCCGGGAGCAGGCCGGGTGGCGAGGCACAGCAGATCGGCGTCCAGCGCAGCCCAACACTGAAGGCCATCAGTAGCAGCAGGGCAACCCAGAAGCTCGGGCTGGAGGCGAGGATGTAGGCGTAGAGCCGTACCGCCCGGTCGAGCAGCGAGCCAGGCCGCGCGCCTGCCAGAATCCCCAGAGCGTAGCCCAGTAGCCCCGACACGAGCCAGGCCGTTGCCATCAGGCCGAGCGAGGCTATGAAACGCTCGCCGATGATCTCTAGCACCGGCCGGTTGAAGATCAGCGAGGTGCCGAAGTTCCCGCCAGCGAGCTCACGGGCCCACGCTATGAAGCGGGCCAGCGGCGGCTGGTCGAGCCCCCAGCGGGCGGCAATCTGCGCCCGCTGCTCAGGGCTGATCAAGAGCATATCGGCGCCAATGTAGGCGTCTACCGGGTCGATCGGCGAGAGGCTGATCAGCGTATAGCTGAAGATCGCCACGGCTACCAGGAGCGTGATAAGGCGGAGCAGCTTCCTCCCGGCAAAGCTCATCCACTCGGGCATCGGGCATACTCCTATCTCGTCGGTGCAGGGCCTGGCCTTCCCTGCCGTCCCACATCATCACCGTAGCCGGCCACGAGCGGCGCCATTGCTGCCGTAGCCCTTCCCCCGCCGCTGACACGGCTTCCCCCGCTCCCGTGCAAGGGCGCCTGCCCCCGCCCAAGGGGCGCGGCGCCCCCATCCGGTACGCCAGCCCGCCGTGGGCGGCACCGCCGCAGCGCCCACTGGTCCCACCCCCGCGCAGACGGGCGTCGCCTCCCCCCACGCCAGCGGGGGGAGGAAATGGCTGGGGCCATGCCTGGTGAGCCACTAGCTCCCGCAGGTCCAGCGCCAGTTAAGGATCCCGGCGGTGATCGGCCAGCCGTGGCCGTGGGGCTCCACCTGAGGCTGGCCGACGTCCAGGCACTCATCGACGAAATAGGTATGGTACAGATTGACCATCCATGCCCAGGCCGCATCGCCCTGAGCGGTAAAGCCCTTCGTGCCGTCCCACTGAGCGGCCTTCCAGAAGGCGATCGCCTCCTGCTCCGAGGGGGCGCCCATCGCCAGGTCGAGCGTGGTGTCGATCGCCTGGTTGGCGTAGAATCCGGTGTTATACCATCCCTGGCCGGCTGTAGAGCTGTGGTACAGGTTGTACATCTCCGTCTGGTCGTGGCTACCCCAGCCGAAGAGGATCGCGTTGCTGTGCATCAGCTTCTGGATGTCGTCCCAGCTCTTGCCCTCTACATTCATCTGGATCCCGGCGGGCCGGACCATGTCGGCGGCGCTGAGCGCAAGCGCCTGCCGAATCGTGTCGCTCGCGGGGTAGATGAGCGTAAACTCGGCCTTCAGCCCGTCCTTCTCGACGATCCCATCGCCATCGCTATCGGCCCAGCCACCGGCCGCCAGAATCTCCTGTGCCCTGGCGACGTTCGCATCGGGGATTACCGCGCCGGGCTCCTCCCAGGCCAGGCCGCTCACCGGCCCGTAGGCGGGCGAGCCATAGCTCTCCAGCACGCCGGCCACTAGCGCTGGCCGGTCGATCGCGTAGTTCACTGCCTGGCGGATGGCCAGGTCCGCCGTCACATCGTTCCCGATCGGATTGCCCTCCGGGGTGGCCTTGCCCTCATCGGGCACGTACGGCAGCATGATCCCGCGATTGTCGACGCTCTTCACCGCCAACATGCGCATCCCGGGGATCTGCTCAACGGCGTACGATTGGGGCACACTCGCTACCTGAACCTGACCGGCACGGGCAGCCACAAAGGCGCCATCGGCTTCGTTGTCCACGAACAGGAAGACAAGCCGCTTGAACGCGGGCTGCTGGCCGTAGTAGCGCGGGTTGGCCTCGACGACCAGTTGCTTGCCTTTGTCCCAGCTAACAAGCACGAAGGGGCCGGAGCCGATCGGCTGCTGGGCGTAGTCGGGGCCGTGAGCATGGCGCGGCACAATGCCCAGCGTGACGAGCCGGTTGACAAAGGTGCTCTGGGGCTCCTTCAGACGCAGTTCCACCGTGGTCGGGCCGGTGGCCCGCGCCGACTCCAGCACGGTCACGTCGGTCAGGCCGCCGCTCTCGGCTGCTTTGGTGAAGGTGTAGGCCACGTCCTCGGCAGTGAGCGGTACCCCATCGGAGAAGACCACATCGTCACGGATCGTCACCGTCCAGGTCAGGCGATCGTCGCTCACGGTGTAGCCGGTGGCAAGGTCATTGACCAGCTGAAGGTTTTCGTCGCGGCGGAGCAGGGTGCTCTGGAACAGAGGCGAGCCGTAGCGCCCCCAGCCGAGGGTCGGGTCGTAGCCATCCTCGCTCTCGCCGCCAATCGCGAGGAGCAGTTCGTCACGCTGGGCCGCTGGCGCGGTCGGGGCAGCCGCCGGCGCGGTGGGAGCGGCGGCTGGGGCCGCGCTACTACATGCCGTCAGAGCGAACAGGAGCATGAGCAGAAGGACTCCGGTCCATCGAGGCTGGAGCATGGGTCTCTCCCTGGTGTGAGCGGGCTCGTGGCTGGCAGTATAGATGCAATCATTGGCATCTGCAAACATCTGCGGTGCACAGACGCCCGCTGGATGCTCGAAGCCGGCAGGTCCTGGTCTTCGCCCCGAACAGCGCATCATCCTGAAGGAGATCGTCGATCTCGGTGTATCATAAGGGGGTGGCGTGCCTGCGCCACGTCCCCCTCTAGCGAGCGGCCATGCCCCCATGGACTCACGCCTCCACATTGTGTTGATCGGCCCCCCCGGCGCGGGCAAGAGCACCATCGCCGGTCTACTGGCCCGGCGCATCCCACTCGACGTCGTGGCCACCGGCCAGCGCCTGCGCCAGGAGATTGCCGCCGGCAGCCCGCTCGGGCGCCAGATCGAGCCCCTGCTCGAGCAGGGCCACTTCGCCCCCGACGCCCTCATGGACCGGCTGATGCGCGAGTGGCTCGCTACCATCCCCACCGATCGCGGCTTCCTGCTGGATGGCTACCCGCGCTCGCCCCATCAGGCCATTGCCCTGGAGGCTATGCTCGCCGACCTGCGCCGGCCGCTCACCTGCGCCATCGCGCTGGAGTTGAGCGACGCCGAGGCCGTGCGCCGGCTCAGTGGCCGCCGCATCTGCCGTGGCGGCGGCGAGCCCTTTACCTTGCATCTCGACGACGCAGCCGCCGTAGCCCGCTGCCAGGAGCGCGGTGGCACCCTCGAGCAGCGCGACGACGACCGCCCCGATGTCATCCAGGAGCGCCTGCGCGTCTACGCCCGCGAGACGGAGCCCCTGCTCGGCTTCTACGAGGCTCGCGGTTACCTCCGCCGCGTCGACGCCGCCGGCACGCCCGAAGAGGTGGCCGCTCGCGTGCTCGATGCCGCGCTCGCCGCGTAGAGGTGGCCCGCCCCCGCTTTGGTGCAAGGGCGATCCGTTCCGGTGAGTGATTGGCGCTTTGCCGCATCCTGACGGGCGGCGTGCCCCCGCGAAAGCGAGAGCCTGCAGCGCGTCCCAACGCGGAGCATCCCGTTTCGGTCCGCCGGTCCTGTCCGCCCCTGAACCACGCAGGCGGGAGCCTTGCCCCCGGCACCCCACCAGGCTGTCGCCCGGGTTGACAGCCACCCCGGAACTTGCCTACAATCCAGAGGTACCCTTCGTCCTGCGTAGCGTGTGCGCTTGAGGAAGCGCCAGCACCCTTCGCAGTGCCGTGTGGAACGACGCCACCGAACTCTACGCACGTCGTGGAGCGACCCTTCATCTGTGCTGTAGCAATCCTGAGGAGACGATGATGACCGAGCGGCCCAACGCGTTCAACTTCTATGGGCCCCGCGCCCTGAGCGGCCCGGAGCTCAAACCGGGTGACCATGCCCCCGATGCGGCCCTCACCAACAGCAAGTTCGAGACGGTGCGTATCACCGATTTCGCCGGCAAGCCGCTGGTGATCAGCGTCGTTCCCTCCCTTGATACCGGGGTGTGCACCCGGCAGACCCTGCGCTTCAACCAGGAGGCCGCCGCGATCGGCACGCAGGCCGCCTTCCTTACGATCAGCGCCGATCTCCCCTTCGCCCAGGCCCGCTGGTGTGGTGTCAACAACGTTGCCAATATGTACACCTTCTCCGACCATCGCACGATGGCCTTCGGAGCCGCCTATGGCACCCTCGTGGACGATCTGCGCATCGAGAGCCGGGCCGTCTTTGTTGTGGACAGCCAGGGCGTCGTGCGCTATGCCGAGTATGTGCCCACCGCCGGCCAGGAACCGAACTACGAGGCCGTCCTCGACGCGCTCCGAACCACCCTCGGGTAGGGCTCAGTGAGCGAAACGCTCGTTCGTTAGAGCGCCGGCGGCTACCTCCTGCCCGGCCGCTCCAATCGGGCAGGCAGCGGCGCCTTCCGCCCCATCCTCGGGTAGTACTCCGTGGTAATACCGGTGCGGTACCCTGGGGCCGGGACGCGCGCTGTGCGCGGTCCCCGGCCCCACGCCTCCCGCGTGCGGGCACAAGCCTCCGGATATTGAGGAGCCATGAGCGACCACTCCCCCGCCAACGACCCCGAGCGCGAGAGCCTCTTGCGCGAGCTCGCGGAGCTGCGGGAGCAGCATCAGCGCCTGGAGAGCACCATCTCCGAACTCGCCGTGCCAGTTGTGCCGCTGCTCGATGGCGTGATTGTGGTGCCCCTCGTGGGCACGCTGGATACCCGGCGAACCCAACAGGTGATGGAGAGCCTGCTTACCGGTATCGCCGAGCAGCAGGCCGATGTAGCGATCATCGATATTACCGGCGTACCGGTGGTGGATACCCTCGTGGCCAGCTACCTCGGCCAGGCCATCCGTGCCGCCAGCCTCCTCGGCGCCCAGGTGGTGCTCACCGGTATCGGCTCGCGGATCGCCCAGACCCTCGTGGCCCTCGACATCGACTTCACGCAGGTGACGACCGTTGCCAACCTGCGCGACGGGATCGAGACGGCCCTGGCCCTCAAGGGCCTGCGGATCGTCCCGGCGTAGCGCGGGCTCGCGCCCGTGCGCGTACCCCCCTTTATGGCATACCCAAGCGGGCGCGCGAAGTTGCCGCGCCCGCTTCTTTATGCTATACTTCCCGGCGGCGCTGAACGTAGCGCCAAATTCGCACACCCCTCTGCGACGGGCGCTCCTGCCGGGCAACCGGTTCGCTCGTGTGGCGCGAGGGGTGGAGGCTGGGTATCCAGACCAAGGAGCAGATCACCCGTGACAACCCAGGCAACCGCACCCCGCATCGTCTCGATCAAGGCCCTGCTGGAGGCAGGATCGCACTTCGGCCACCAGACGAACCGCTGGAACCCGAAGATGCGCCCCTACATCTACACGGCGCGCAACGGCATCCACATCATCGACCTGCAGAAGACGGTCGCCGGCCTGACGCAGGCCTACCGCTTCGTGGCCGACCTGACGGCCCGCGGCGAGAAGGTGCTCTTCGTCGGCACCAAGAAGCAAGCCCAGGAGGCCATCGTCGAAGAGGCAACCCGCGCCGGCCAGTTTTACATCACGCAGCGCTGGCTCGGTGGTACCCTCACCAACTTCACGACGATCAAGGGGCGCCTGAAGCGCCTGGCCGACCTTGAGGCCCAGCGTGATCGCGGCGATTTTGCCCGGCTCACCAAGGCCGAGGGCCTCAAGCTTGAAGAAGAGATCAGCAAGCTCAACCGGGTCTTCGGCGGCATTAAGACGATGGACCGGCTCCCGGGCGCGATCTTCATCGTCGACCCGCACAAAGAGGAGCTCGCCGTCAAGGAGGCCCAGGCGGTCGGGGTGCCCGTCGTCGCGATGGTCGACACCAACTGCGACCCGGACCCGATCAGCTACGTGATCCCCTGCAACGACGATGCGATCCGTGGGATCAGGCTGATGACGAGCAAGATCGCCGACGCCGCCATCGAGGGCACCCACCGGCGCCAGGCCGCCCACGAGATCTAGGCTCCCGTCCGTCCCATCCCGCCGACCGAAAGAAGGATCGCACTGCTTGGAGGGGCCCGGGCCCCTCCACGTTACGACTAAGGAGCGTCACTGTGGCAGTTTCGATTGAGCTGGTGAAGGAGTTGCGCGAGCGCACCGGTGCCGGGATCAAGGAGTGCAAAGAGATCCTGGAGCAGGTCGACGGCAATATCAACAAGGCGATCGAGATCCTCCGCGAGCGGGGGATCGAGGCCGCCGCCAAGAAGGCCACCCGCGAAGCCAAGGAGGGCCTGATCGGATCCTATGTGCACTTCGGCTCGCGCGTGGCGGGGCTGGTGGAGCTGAACTGCGAGACGGATTTTGTGGCCCGCACCGAGGACTTTGTATCCCTCGCCAATGCCCTCGCCCAGCATGTGGTGGCCCTGAATCCGCGCTACATCAGCGTCGACGAGGTGACCGACGAGGCCGTGGCGGAGAGCGGCCAGACGCGCGAGAAGTTCATCGAGGAGCATGTGCTGCTTGCCCAGCCCTTCGTCAAGGAGCCCTCGCGCACCATCGAGGAGAAGATCCGCGAGGCGATCGCCAAGCTCGGCGAGAATATCGTGGTGCGGCGCTTTGTGCGCTACGAGGTTGGCGCGTAACACGATGACAACTGGGAACCTTGAGCTTGCAGGCGATCCGCGCCGCGCGTGGCTCAAGGTTCCTGGTTCCTCCCGTACCCCTATGCCAGATCCCAAGTACCGGCGCATTCTGATCAAGCTGAGCGGCGAGCAGATCAAGGGCACCGACGAGGTGGTGAGCTATGATATGCTCGACTACCTCGCGCAGGAGATCGAGTCGGTTCGCCAGCACAACGTTGAGGTCGCCGTCGTGATCGGGGGCGGCAATATCTGGCGCGGCAGCCAGTCGATCGAACGCGGGATGGATACCGCCCAGTCCCACTATATGGGCATGCTCGGCACGATCATCAATGGGCTGGCCCTGCAAGACGCCCTGGAGCGCCGTGGGATGCATACCCGCGCCATGACGGCGATCAAGATGGACGAGGTGGCCGAGCCGTACATCCGCCGCCGGGCTACCCGCCACCTGGAGAAGGGCCGGGTCATCATCCTTACGGGCGGCACCGGGAATCCCTACTTCACCACCGATTCAGCTGCTGCACTGCGGGCCGCTGAGATCCACGCCGAAGTGATCTTGATGGCCAAGAACGGCGTCGATGGCATCTATACCGCCGACCCGCGCCGCGACTCGAGCGCCATCCGGCTCGATACCCTCACCTACATGGACGCCCTCAACCGTGGGCTCACGGTGATGGACAGCACCGCCCTCACCTTCTGCATGGATAATAATATCCCGATCGTCGTCTTCAACGCGCTGGAGCCCGGCACGATCGCCCGGATCGTGATGGGGGAGCACGTTGGTACCCTGGTGAGTAAATAGGAGGGCGTGATGGTCAACGATGTCATCCGCGAGTATGAGGCCCATCTGAAGAAGGCCACCGAGGCCTTGCGCCATAACCTCGCCACGATTCGCACCGGCCGCGCCTCCGCCGGGCTCGTTGAGCATTTGCCCGTTGAGGCGTACGGCGCGCCAATGCCACTCAATCAACTCGCCAGCATCGGGGTGCCCGAGGCCCGGCTGATCACCATTCAGCCCTACGATGCCTCCATGATCAAGGCGATCGAAAAGGCCATCCAGAACTCCGATATTGGAATTAATCCCACCAATGATGGCCGTATCATTCGTCTGGCCATCCCCCAACTCACCGAGGAGCGCCGCAAGGATCTGGTGAAGGTCGTGCGCCATCGCGTGGAGGACGTCAAGGTCTCTGTGCGCAATCAGCGCCGCGACGCGATGGATCAGCTGAAGGAGCTCGAGGCCGAGAAGCTGATCAGCGAGGACGAGTTGAAGCGCGGGCAGGAGCGCGTGCAGCAACTCACCGATAAGTGCATCGCTGAGCTCGACCAGATTGGCAAAGAAAAAGAAGCTGACGTGCTGGCGGTGTAGGCTCAGGCTGGTGATCGTGGCTGCCTACGATCTGGTCGTGGAGCTCCACCCCATCGCCCTGAGCCCGGCCTGGCAGACACCCATAGCCGTCGGCCCGGCTGGCGGTTGGGAGCAGGGAAAGCTATGAGTAGCGAGGGCGCACAGACGGGCCGCGCCGTCCCCCAGCATATCGCGATCATTATGGACGGCAACGGGCGCTGGGCGCGCGCCCGGAATCTGCCGCGTATGGCTGGCCATCGCGCTGGGACCGAGAACATCCGCGCGATCGTGAGCGAGGCCGCGCGGCTCGGTGTGCGCTACCTGACGCTGTACGCCTTCTCGACCGAGAACTGGACCCGCCCCTCGATGGAGGTCCAGGGCTTGATGCAGATCCTGAGCGACTTCATCGATCGGGAGACGCGCAACCTCCATGAGCAGCAGGTCCATCTGCGCCACCTGGGGCGCCTGGAGGGGTTGAGCCCGCGCCTGGCTGAGAAGGTGCGCTACGCCGTTGAGCTTACCAGCGCTAATCGCGGGCTGACCCTGGCGATTGCCTTTAACTATGGCGGCCGCGCCGACCTTGTGGATGCGATGCGGGCGATTGCGGCCAGCGGCGTGCCTCCCGAGCAGATCGATGAGCGGCTGATCGAGCAACATCTCTCGACGGCCGGGATGCCCGACCCGGATATGGTCATCCGCACCAGTGGCGAGCATCGCCTCTCGAACTTTTTGATCTGGCAGGCCGCCTACAGTGAGTACTGGTTCACCTCAATCTACTGGCCAGACTTCCGGCCTGAGCACCTTCAGCAAGCAATCGGCGAGTATGGACAGCGCGAACGACGCTTCGGCGGCCTCAGTGAGCCGGGCTAGCTCACTCCCGCGACGCCTCGCCTCCGTTAGCATCCTCATCCCCCTGATCGTCGCCGCAACGTGGTGGTACTGGGCTACCGTCGCGATCGTCGCTGTCTGCGTTGCCCTTGGAATCAGCGAGCTCTTCGCTGTGCTTCGCCACGGCGGCCATACACCCCGCACCGCCCTCGGGATCTTCGTGGGCCTGCTCCTCTGCGCCGCCGCCGCCCTGCGCCCCTTTAGCAGCCTGGACCTCACCGGCCTCGGGCTGACGTTCGGTGTGGGGGCAAGCCTGTGCTACGAGGTACTCGCCCGCGATCGGGCCACCAGCCTGATCAACTGGGCCCTCACCTTCACCGGCGCCGTCTATATCGGCTGGTTGCTCAGCGCCTTCATCCTCCTGCGCCAGATCGATCAGCCCCTCCACGGTGGCCCGCTGGCGGCCATCGGCTTGCAGCCCGGTACGGCCTGGGTGATGCTCGTACTCGCGATTACCTGGATTCAGGATAGCGCCGCCTACTTTGTGGGCCGCTCCGTCGGGCGTACGCCGATGGCGCCCATCCTGAGCCCGAAAAAGACATGGGAGGGCTTCGCCGGGGGCCTCGCCGGCTCGGTGCTGGCCGCGCTCCTCGCGACCGCCATCCTGCAACTCCCCATCAGCCCCCTCGCCGCCACGCTGATCGGCCTCGCCGCCGGGGTGGCTGGCCCCCTCGGCGACCTCGGTGAGTCGCTCATTAAGCGCCAGGTGGGGGTGAAGGACTCGGGCGCGATCATTCCCGGCCACGGTGGTGTGCTCGACCGTATGGATAGCCTGCTCTTCACCGCGCCTGTGGTCTACCTCGGGGCGCTCTTGACTCTGGCTGGCTAAGTCGGTACACTGCTTTTGAATCCCGGGCGGTGGGCGGAAGCCCGCCGCTCTCCATTTCGGGCTTGTGCCGGGCCCAAAAAGGCGGGCCGTTCAGGTGGGTGCCTGGTCGCGCGCCTTACCCTGATGGCTGCGCTCCCCGGCGCCCACCAACTGGAACTGCACCATGATTACAACTCTCGCCACCGTGGCAGCGGCGCCTACGCTTCAGGCTGCTGAACAGAGCGGCGGCAACTGGCTGGTGACCGTCGTCGTCTTCCTGCTTATGCTCGGCCTGCTCGTCGTTGTACACGAACTTGGCCACTTCCTGGTGGCCCGCTGGGCCGGGATCAAGGTAGAGGAGTTCGGCGTGGGCTACCCGCCCCGTGCCCTTACGCTCTTCGAGCACGACGGCGTGAAGTACACCCTTAACTGGCTGCCTCTCGGTGGCTTCGTGCGCTTCGCTCAGGGTAGCGATGGTGTCGGTGAGACGCTCTACGGCGCCGGGGGCAGCCTGGCCGCCGCAACGCCCTGGCGGAAGATCGCCGTCATGGTGGCCGGGCCACTCATGAATCTGCTCCTCGCGATGGTGATCTTCGCGATCCTCTTCGCGACCCTCGGGATCCCCACCCCCACGGGCGGCCAGGAGATCAGCCAGGTCTTTCCCGATACGCCCGCCGCTGCCGCTGGCTTCCAGCCCGGCGATGAGCTCATCAGCCTGGATGAGCGCCCGGTGACTGACACTGCCGTGATCGGTGATGTGGCCCGCGAGAACCTCGGACGGCCCGTGCCCGCCGTGGTGCGTCGCGATGGCCGGGAGCTTACGCTCACCGTTACGCCTGGACCGTGGACGTCACCCGACGGCGACCGCTATGAGTCGGGGTTCGGCTTCAGCTATGGCCCGAAGGTCGAGCAAGTGCAGGCCGGGCCATTGCAGGCCGTGGTGAGTGGGGTGACCTACAGCCTCGATCTGACCGGGCGTATGGTGCGGGCTCTCGCCGGCCTGCCCGCTTCGATCCTTGGCCTCTTCTCGCCGGCCCCGTCTCCGGATGGCGAGCCGATCGGGCCGGTGGGCATCGCTCGCGCTACCGGCGAGGTGATCCAGCAGCCCGGGGGCTTCGCCGCCTTCTGGAACCTCACCGCCGTGCTGAGCCTGAACCTCTTTCTGCTCAACCTGCTGCCCATCCCGGCCCTCGACGGGAGCCATATCATCTTTGCGCTCGTCGAGTGGATTCGCGGCGGCAAAAAGGTGCCGCCAGAGAAGGAGGCCCTCGTCCACGCGATCGGCTTCGCCGCGCTGATGGGCCTTATGCTCCTGATCACCGTGAACGATGTGATCAATGCCTTCCGTGGCACGCCGGTACTTGGTGGGGGGTAAGCCTTACTCGCTACGCATGGTGCCGCGCGCATGCGCGGCGCCGCGTTCGTATTCCACCGCGCGCCCCGAGCCGGATGGCACCAGAGCGGCCCGGAGGCCCCCCAGCGCTCTGCGTGTGCCGTTCGCCGCGCTGTGCGCACTGTGACTGTGGGAAAGCACACGTTCGTTGTACGCTCAGGGGTTAGGAGAAGCGCCAATGGAAGTGATCCGGGCGAGCGAAGTCGCTGATTATGTCTACTGCGCGCGCTCCTGGTGGCTTGGCCGGGTGGCCGGGGCGGAGCCGGAAGGGCGTGAACGGCGTGCGCACGGCACCTTGATGCACGCCATCCACGGCCGTGGTGTGCGCCTGAGCCGGGTGGCCCTCGTGGCCGGGCTGATCGCCCTGGCGATCGCCCTGATCACGCTGGTGGCCGGGGGCGCCGTGTAGGGACACAGCACGCCGCTTCCCTACACGGCGTGCCCGCGCTCCCATGCGGCGCGGCGTACCGCGTGATACCATTTCAGTCGTCCACGCGCTTCGCGTACACCGCCCGATGAAAATGATGCTTGCCGTTTCGCTCACGATGTTCGCCGTCGCGATCGTGCTGCTCGCCCTCGCGATCCTGCTACGGCGCCGTTCGGGGTTGCCCTGGGGCCGCGTGAGCGCCGACGACATGGGGCCGGGTAGATCCCTACAGCGGCCACTCTACGCCGCACGCCTGGGGCTCACCGGCAAGCCCGACTATCTCCTGGAGCGCCACGGCACCCTGATTCCCGTGGAGGTGAAGCCTGGCCGGCGCGCCACACGGCCCTATGACTCCGACCTGATGCAGCTGGCGGCTTACTGTCTGCTGGTGGAGGAGACCAGTGGCCGGCCTCCGCCCTACGGCCTGCTGCGCTACGCCGAGATGAGCTTTCGGCTGGACTATACGCCCGCCGTGCGCGAGCGGCTGCTCGACATCCTCGCCGAGATGCGCGACCTGCTCGACGCCGCCGATGCCGCCCGCAGCCATACCGACCCCCGGCGCTGTGCCGGCTGTGGCTTCCGTGGGATCTGTGACGACTCGCTCGTGGAGCCCCGCTAACGCGCGCAAGCGCGATGGAGCGCCTGACGCCAGCCTGGTGCGGCATCCGTACCGAAGCTGGCACAGCTCCCCACCGGCACCTGAATCCACGAGCGCCAGAACTATGCTATGATAGTATCGCGCAAGGACGTGATCGCAACGCTCGAGGATCGCCTGGCTGGCCGCATCAGCGACGGGGCTCTCGCCGCCTGGGCCTTCGATCTGTTCTACCGGGTCGAACAGGGGCAGGCTACCGTACCGCCGGAAGATGCCGACGCCATCGCCGAGGCCCTTGACGCAATGATGTTCGCGGACGATCCCGGCTTCGCCCTCGCCGAGGCCGACCTGCGCCGGCTGATTGACCGGCTCCAACAGCCATGAAGATACGGCAACACCCACGCATGCGCGACATCCTGGTGGGCGACGAAGTCTACTCCTACCCGCACAAGATCTTTGCCCGCGTGGCCGATGTCTTCCCCGCCGCCGTCTGCGTCAAGATTGGCATCCTCTCGATCGAAGAGCCGATGGAGATCACCCTCGCCCCGCAGCTCTGGAAGGCCGACGACATCGAGAACCTCTCCGTCTGCCGCTACTGTGGCAGCCGTGAGGAGATCCGCACCGTCACCGGCACCGGAATCCCCTTCCGCGTCTGCTCCAGCTGTAGCCCCGTCCCCGACGAAACCCCTGCTTCGCCACTCGCCTGACCTGGGCCGCCCCCGTTCCCGCGCTGTGATTCGCCGTCTGCCAGCGAGCCCCAGGGGCTTCGATCAACCCCTGGTGGGTCAGAGATGGCGCGGAACGGGCGCGCCATCTGTGGTGGGCTGACGCACAGCATCAAGCCGGATGTGCGATCACGGGCCGTGCTGGCACGCTTCTTGCATCATCGCAGCGACCCGATTCCAGACATGTTCTACCTGCGAAGCGTGTGATCGTGCGATGCCATCATGGGCATACCTGGCCAGCAATCGTGAGCGCCGAGCCGCTCCTGAGCTACCTGATCTGGGCGCTCTTTCTGGTGCTTGGCCTCATCACGCTCGGAAACGCCATCCGCTACCCATTGGCCAGTAACATTCACGTGGCCGTGTTCTTCGCCATCCCCGCGCTGATCATCCTGATCCGTATCGCTGCCGCCCTGGGGTTGCTGCGACCCGGATTACTGACCAACGCGATCAACACCTCGCTCCTGCTGGCGCTCCCCTTCGTGCTGCTGCGCCTGGTCGACGACTTCGTGGGTGTGCCAGGCTGGCTTGTATGGACGGCCGGCTTGCTGATTGGCGGGTTGGCGATGACTGCCTTTGTCTTCCCACCACCGCGCCCGCCCTGGTTCGTTCCCCTGGCGGTGCTCAGCTTCACGGGACTTCAGCTCTACAGCGCCGTCGCCTTCACTCACGCCACCGCCAGCACCGTGGGTGTCACACGGCGGCGCCTGCGGACGATCGCCCTCGGCTCGCTCCTCCTCGGCCTTGCGGTGCTCGCCACTGCCCTCACACCCTTCGCCGCCTGGTGGCGCTCCGTCTCCGAGGTTGCCGCCCTTGGCGCCGGCCTCAGCTACTTCGCCGGATTCGCGCCGCCGGCGCCGCTACGGCGCACCTGGCAGGACCCTGAGCTACGTGCCTTTTTGCGCGAGAGCGCGTCGCTGCCCCAGGTTCCGGAAGAGCACAGGGCACTTGAGCAGCTCGAGCGCAGCGCAGCCGCCGTTTTCGGGAGCTCTCTGGCAAGCATTGCGCTCTGGGAGCAAGGCGCCCGCCACCTGCGCTTCTATCGCGACGGCGCATCTTACAATCTCCCCCCGGATCCCGGCACCGTCATTGGCCACGCTTTCGTCTATCGCCGGCCCATACTCGGCAGCCCCGAGGCAAAGACGATCGCGGCCGTGCTGCCTGAACGGGCGGCTGAGGTGCGCGCCATACTCGCCGCGCCGCTTGCCGCCAACGGCCAGACGCTCGGGGTGATCGCGATCTTTACGCACCGCGCCGCGCTCTTCGCCAACGACGACCTGCGCCTGGCCGATCTGATCGCTTCACAGACTGCCGCCGTGCTTGAGAACCATCGCCTGCTCGCCGCGCAGGCCCGTGCCCGTGGCCGCGAAGAGGCCAGCCGGCTCAAGGACGACTTCCTGTCAGCGGCGGCCCACGACTTGATGACGCCGTTAACAACCCTGGTGGTGCAGACCCAGCACCTGGAACGGCAACTCCGCCGCGACCCCACGGCCACCGTCGGCCTGACCACCATTGAGCGGATGAGTGGCGAGGCCCAGCGGCTGCGGGAGCTCATCCGCGAACTCATCGACGCGGCCAATGCCGAGCGCGCGCAGCTGGTGGGGCGGCGCGAGCCCGTGGATCTCGCCGCGCTCGTGCGCGAGATCGGCGCGCGCTACCATTCCGACCGCCACTCGTGCCGGGTTGAGGCGCCAGAGTCACTGGTGGGCAACTTCGACCAGCAGCGGATCGGGCAACTGGTGCGCTGCCTGCTAGAGAACGCAGTGCGCTACAGCCCCGATGGCGGCCCCATCCACCTGAAGCTTAGCCAGGACGGCGATACGGCCCATCTGGCCGTGATCGATAGCGGGATCGGCATCTCGGAGGAGGAGCTGCCACAGGTCTTCGAGCGCTTCTTCCGGGGCAGCAACGTCAACGACCGCTACTTTGCCGGCATGGGGCTCAGCCTCTTCATCTGCCGCGCGATCGCCGAGCAGCACGGCGGCAGGATGTGGGTCGAGAGCAAGCTTGGCAGCGGCAGTACTTTCCACCTCCTGCTGCCACTGACGCAGGTGAGTACCACACATGACAGCGAAAGGCCCGATCCTGGTGGTTGATGACGACTCGGCGATTCGGGCGACGATCGTCGAAATCCTCGCCGCCGAGGGCTACGAGACGGCCGGAGCAGCCAACGGCGCCGAGGCGCTGGAGATGATCGAACGGGAGGCGCCCAGGCTGGTGCTCCTCGACATGCGCATGCCGGTGCTCGACGGCTGGGGCCTGGCGCGGGTCCTTAGCGAGCGCCAGCTCCGGCTCCCCATTCTGGTAATGACGGCAGCGCAGGACGCCCGGCAGTGGGCCGCCGAAATCGGGGCGGTTGGTTGTCTGGCCAAACCCTTCGACCTCGTGGAGCTGCTCGACGCGGTGGAGCGCGTGCTCGAAACTGGCTGCGACGCCAGTGCCGGACATGCTGCGGAAACCCCTGCCCCGCACAAGGGCGGATGAGGATCGGAGCGCCGGGTGTAGCAGTGGTGTACAATACGGAACACTGACGATAAACCTCGCCGTGCCACGGTAGCCATGAGCCAGGACCTGGCCAGCCAGCTCTTTCGCCCCTATCTCTCAACCTGGCTCCGCGAGCGGGTAGGCACTCCCGCACTGCGGCCTGGCGCCGTGTTCAGCTGTCAGGCGACCATCCTCTACGCCGATCTCAGTGGTTTCACCAGGCTCACGGCCGCCTTCGCCAGTGTGCCTGACGGCGCGGAGCGGCTCCACGATGCCCTGAACCGCTGCTACAGCGCCCTGATCGACACTATCGGCGCCTATGGCGGCGACGTGCCGACGATCGCTGGCGACGCCCTGACGGCCTGGTGGCCGGAGCAGCTCGACCTGGAGTTGGCCCGGCGCTGTGCGGCCGCGATGCTGAGCGCGGCGGCCGCACTGCCGGTGCTTGCCACACCGGAAGGCCCGTTCCGCGTCGAACTGCGCATCGGGGTGAGCGCGGGCCTGGTACACGCCACCCTGGCGGGCCTGCCGACCCATGGCGTTCACCTGGTGATCGCCGGCCCGGCCCTGGAGGCAGCCGCTGCGGCCGAGCGTGCAGCGCCCCCCGGCGCCGTGTACGTGGCGGAGGCTTCCCCCGCCTCCGAGCAGCCACCGCCCATCCCGGAGCCACCCGAAAGCGGCGACGCGCTGAGTTGGGAGCATTTTCTCCCCCCGAGCTTCGCCGAGCGGCTGCGGCTCAACGAACTGGTGGCCGAATACCGGCGCTGCGTACCGGTGTTCGCCACCTTCGAGCTGCCCCGCCGGCCCGATCAACTCCACCCCCTGGTAGCCCAGGTTCAGGCGGTGGTGCAGCGCTGGGGCGGCTGGCTCAACGAGATCGAAATCGGCGATGGCGGCCCGGTCTTCGTACTGCTCTTCGGCGCCCCGCTCGCCCGTGGCGACGACGCGAGCCGCGCCGTGGGCTGCTGCCTGGAGCTGCGCGAGCGCGGGCTAATTACCCGGGCAGGCGTCACCCTCGGGATCCTCTTCGTTGGCTCGGTTGGCAGTGCCACGCGCCGCGTCTATACGGCCCAGGGCGATGATATGAACCTCGCGGCGCACCTCATGCAGCAGGCCGCCCCCGGTGAGATCCTCGTCTCGGGGCGCGTGCGCCACGACGTGATGGATCGCTACGAGACGAGCCCACCCACAGTTATGGTCACCAAGGGCCACGCGGCCGGCGTGCCGGTGGCCCGGCTGCGCAGCCGGGCCGCGCGCAGCCCCGCGCAGGTGCGACGCTACCTCCCCGATGCCGCCACGCTGGTAGGGCGCGAGCAGGAGCGGGCCACCATCCGCGATGCCGCCGCCGCCGCCGCCGCCGGGCAGCCCACGCTGCTCATCGTCGAGGGCGAATCGGGGATTGGCAAGAGTTGCATGCTGCAAGATCTGTTTCTGAACTGGATCGTCGATGGGCGCATCGCCTACAGCGCCGAGTGCAGCAGTGGCGGCATGCCCACCCCGTTCTTCGCTTGGCGGCCCATTCTCTTCGACCTGTGTGAGGTCGATGAAGGCGCGCCGCTACGGCTACAACGCGCCCAGCTCGATCGTGCCGTGGGCGCGCTTCCACCAGAGCTCCAGGCCGGGCGCGAGGCCCTGAGCGAGGCCCTCGGTCTCGGGAGCCTCCGGCCAGACGGCGTGCTCCCGGCATCGGCGGAGCTCCCGGCCCTGATGGCCCTGATCGTGGCGCTCGTGCAACGCCAGGTGGCCCGTGGGCCGCTGCTGATCGTGCTGGAGGATATCCACTGGGCCGACGAGCCCTCGCTGTTGCTGGCTCGCGAGCTGATCTACCA
>SFCB01000195.1 GCA_004367505.1 Chloroflexi bacterium OHK40
CCCTGCCAACCACGCGAGCCGGAACCGAAGCAGGGCCATCCCTGGCGTCGTCCTTGGAGCGTGCGCCGCCAGCGTGAGCTGGCGGGTGCCGCGTAAGTGTCACACCCCTTCTGCGGGCCGCCGTAACTTTGAGCGCCCGTCTGTGTTATCCTCGTACTGCGGATGAATAGCGCAGCCCCAGGTGCCCCCTCAATGGACGATGCGGAGCTCGTCGCCCGGCTGAAACAGTTCGACCCGCAGGCAGTCAGCTACGTCGTGGGCCACTTCGGCCCCCCACTGTATCGCTACGTTGCGGCAATCGTCGGCGACCACCACCTTGCCGAGGATATCGTGTCGGAGACCTACGTACGGATGCTGGAGCGCATTGGCGATTATACCTACACGGGCGCGCCATTCCGAGCCTGGCTCTACCGCGTCGCCCACAACCTTGCCATGAATGCGGTCACACGCACCCGGGCGGTGCACGACGACGAAGCCCTGGCCCGCGCCGAGTTGCCCGAGGGCGACCCGGCGATCGCAGCGGTGCGCAGCGAGGAGCATGCCGCAGTGCGCGCGGCCCTCACGAGCCTGACGGAGGAGCAGCAGCAGGTACTCTTGCTACGTTTCGTGGCCAGGCAGCCCGTGGCGGAGGTGGCCCAGCAACTCGGTCGATCGGAGGGCGCGGTAAAGCAGTTGCAGCTGCGGGCCTTGCGCTCGCTGGGGCGCCTGCTTGGCGCGGAGGATGGCGGCCATGGACGATAAGCTGCTCGAGGTTCTCGACAACTGCCTGGAGCGCCTGGAGCAGGGGGCCTCGGTCGAGGCGTGCCTGCAAGCCTACCCAGGCGAGCGGGCCGCGCTCGAGCCGTTGCTCCGTGCCGCCGTGGCGGTGAGCAGCCTGCCGCCGCCGCCGCCGCTGAGCCTGGCCGGGGTTGAGCAGCGGGCGCTCTTGCGGGCCGCAGAACTGCGCGCCGGGGCCGTGCCCGCGACACCGGCCCCCGCCCCGAAGCCGCCAGTGGCTGGCCTGCCGCTCCTCCCGTTGATCCTGATCGTGGCCGCCCTGCTGCTAGCACTCTTGCTCGCCGGGCTGCTTGGCTTCGTGCTCTGGACTGTCCGGGGGACTTCGCCGGGCCAGCCGGTGGCGCCCCCGGCCCTGATGACAGCTCCGCCAGAGCGTACGGCCAGGCCGACCAGGCCACCCACAGCGACAGCCGTGCCGCCGAGTTCCACGCCCGTGCCGCCGAGCTCCACGCCCGTGCCGCCGAGCTCCACGCCCGTGCCGCCGCCACCGCCACCACCACTACCACCACCGCCGCCGCCACCTACGGTGCAGCCCCCGCCGGCGCCAGCACCTCCGGCGCCAGCGCCCCCGGCGCCAGCACCCCAGCCGCCATCAGATGGAGGGGGCGGGGGAGATGATGATGATGACGATGGCGGTGATGATGACGACTGAATGACGGGCGCACCGTCATCCGAACGTACCACCCGGGACCTGAATCCTGCTCGAAGGAGCCCCGACTCATGCACATCCTCGTGACGAACGATGACGGGATCGAAAGCCCTGGCCTCTGGGCCCTCGCCGGCGCCCTGCAGGACGCCGGGCTTGGCACGGTAACGGTCGTAGCGCCTGAGGAGGAGCAGAGCGGCACCAGCATGGCCCTACCGCCACGGCGCGATCTCACCCTCCGCCCGGTGCCCGCGCCAGACCCGGCCCACGCCGGGATCCGGGCCTACGCCTTCAACGGCACGCCGGTGGGCTGTGTGCTGGCGGGGGTACTGGGCGATCTGGCCTCTACTCCCCCCGATGTCGTCGTCTCCGGCATCAACCGGGGGCTCAACAGCGGCACCAACGTGCTGCTGAGCGGCACGGTGGGCGCGGCGATGCTCGGGGCGCTCTGGGGCCGCCCGGCGATGGCCGTCTCGCAGATGTTCGTCGGCGACGCGCCGATGCCCTGGGCTACCGCCACCTGGGCCGCCGTGCGGGTCTTTCCTCTGCTGGAGCGGCTCCGGGGCCGTGGGCCGCTGGTGCTCAACGTCAACGTGCCGCACCTGCACGATCGCGGCGAGGTGCGGGGCTTCCGCCAGACGAGCCTCTCGAGCTTCTTCTACGGCAACGTAGTTGACCTCGACCTGGAGCCCGAGCCGGCGGACCCTGACGGGCGCCGGCGACTCGTCTTCCGTTTCGTGCGCGAGCGGTTGCCGGAGTTTCCAGAGGACACCGACGACGGCGCCGTGCGGGCCGGTTACGTCTCGCTCACGGTGCTCACGCCCACCGGCGTCGCCACTGAGGTGGATCTCGGGGAGCTGTGATGCCGGGCCTCAGCGCCGGAAGTAGGGTAGTACCTCCCGTCCGAGCAGCGTGATCGCCTGGAGCGGCTCGGGTCCGAGGGGTGGCCCGAAGCTGAGGTGGCGGGCGCCGGCGGCTACCAGTCCTTCGAGCCGGCTGATCAGTGAGCGGGCATCACCGGCCACCCCGAGGCGCAGCAGCTCCGGCGAGATGAGAGCAGCGGCCCGCGCGAGGTCGCCGTCCGTCTGGGCTGCCCTGGCGATCGCCTCGACCTCGGCGCGCGGCACGCCCAGGCGGGCCAGGATGTCATCGCTCATGGCGTTGGCGTAGTAGGCCACCTTGGCCCGCATGGCCGCCTCGGCACGCCCGCCATCCGCATCGATCGACACCCAGATGCACGCCGCCAGGTCGATCGACGCCGGGCTGCGGCCGACACTGGATGCGCCGTCGCGCACCCGGGTGGCCACTTCGGCGTACTGCTCGGGCGGGAAGAGTAGCGGCAGACCGCCGTCGGCCACGGTGCCGATCAAGGTATGCATGCGTGGGCTGAGCGCCGCCAGGTAGATCGGCAGCGGGCGTGTCGGGAAGCGCATGCTGGCCTCTACCGTCCAGTCGGGCCAGGCCGGCCCGGCGAAGGGGCCGCGCTCACCCGCAAACAGCGCGCGCAGGCGCCGGACGGCCTCGGCCATGGTGGCCAGCGGCTGGCGGTGGTTCAGGCCAACCCAGCCGAGGAACTCGCCGGCGCCCGCACCAAGGCCGAGCGCCAGCCGCCCGCCGCTCAGTTCGTCCAGGGCGGCCGCCTGCATGGCCAGTTCGGCCGGGTGGCAGGTGGCAGGATTGACCACGCACGTCCCGAGCCCGATCCGTTCGGTGGCCAGCGCGCAGGCGCTCAAGATCGGCCAGACGCCGCGCAAGAAGAGGTCGTTGCTTACCCAGAGCTGGTCGAAACCGGCCTCTTCAGCGGCCCGTGCGAGGGCCACATATGTGGACACTGGCAGATCGTTGTTGAGGCGGAGCGAAAACTTCACCCTTCCCTCACGATCGCCTCGGCCTCGATCTCGACCAGCATCGGCGGCTCGATCAGTTCGGCGCTCACGAGGGTGCAGGCCGGTCGGATGGCGCCAAAGAACTCGCCGTGGGTGCGGGCCACGGCTGGCCAATCGGTGATGTGGCGCACGAAGATGCGGGTACGCACAACATCGGCCAGGCTCGCCCCGGCCTGCGCCAGAGCGGCCTCGATCTTGCCGATCACGTAGCGAGTCTGGGCGGCTGCATCGCCCTCGTGCTGCACGTTCCCGTCGGCGTCCGAGGCGGTGGTGCCCGACACATACACGTGGTGGCCCACGCGCACGGCGCGCGCGTAGCCGGCCATGGCCTCCCAGGGCGTCCCGCTCCCAATCAACTGGCGATCCATCGCTTCTCCTTGCTCTGTGGGTGGTGGGCGGCGTGGGCCGGCGCCGGGGTGAATCGGGTTGGCCCGCCCATGCGTGGCTGGCGCCCCGGCCAGTGCTCGCAATCAGCACGGCTTCCCGGGCGGTGATGATAGGATATTGTACAGGAAGACGCAGGGGCGAACGCGAGAGGAGCGAGCGTGAGTAGCGAGGTCGATCTAGCCGGGGTTCGGGCGTGGGTGCGTGAGGGTGGTGCCCACGCCCGCCGCTACTTCAACAACGTCCGCGTGGAGCGCAAGGCCGACCGGAGCTGGGTGACGCAGGCCGACCAGGAAGTGGAGCAGCTCCTGCGGGAGCGGATCGCGGCCCGCTATCCCCACCACGGCGTGATGGGCGAGGAGCAGGGCGTCGGGGCGATCGACCGCGAGTTCGTCTGGTGTATCGACCCGATCGATGGCACGGGGGCCTTCGTATCGGGGCTGCCGCTGTGGTGCGTCTCGCTTGGCCTGCTGCACCGTGGCGTGCCCTACCTCGGCGCGATCTACCTGCCCATCCTGGACGACTGCTACTGGGCTGGCCCGTCCGGCGGGGCCTTCCGCAACGACGAGCCGATCGCCGTGAGTGGCGCCACGACGATCGATAGCAACGACTGGATCGGCATCACCTCCTATGCCCACCGCCAGTTCCAGATCGATTTTCCCGGCAAGACTCGCGGCCTGGGCAGCGTCGCTGCCGATTGCTGCTACGTAGCCCGCGGCAGTGCCCTGGGCGCGCTGATCGGGCGGGCGCGGCTGTGGGATCTGGCGGCTGGCCTGGCGATCCTGCGGGCGGCGGGCGCGGCCATGGTCGGCCTGAGTGGTGCGCCGGTGGCGGTGGCACCCCTGCTCGACGGGAGCAAGCTCCCGGAGCCGATCATCATCGGCGCGCCGCAGCTGCTTGAGCGTCTGCGCGGCTATATCACGCGGCGCTGAGGAGGGCCGCGTGAGCGCTGCTGGGCGTCCCGTGGCGCTCCCGGACGATCACTCCACGAGGCGCACCTGGTCGAGGCCTACTTCGAGGCGCCACTCAGCGATCGCCGAGCCCGTGGCGGCGGCGTAGACATTCTCAAGCGCCGCCAGGGCGCGCATCGGGCCGTGGGTGAGCTCCAGGCGTCGCCGCCCCGCGCGCCCGAGCTGCCCACGATAGGGTGGGTCGTCGATGAGTGTCAGGGCCGCCCGCGCGATCTCCTCGGGCGTGTCGGCGACCAGCAGATCGTAGCCGGGCATGCCCCCCAGATCGCTGGCCACCGACCGTCCGGCGATCAAGCCGGCAGCGGTGGCGATGGCCTCCACGGCCCCGTGGGGCGCGCTCGTCGCGGGAGCCAGGGGCGCGATCACGACGCTGGCCGCCATCAGATGACCCCTCGGATCGCGGACGGGCCCGGTGACGACCACGCGCGGATCACCGATCAGGCGGCCGCCGGCGCCGAGTGGCACGGCCCCGAGGATCGTCAGCCGCGCGTCGGCGCGCTCGTCCCAGACGAGGGCCATCGCGGCGCCAGCGAGGCGTAATGTCGTCCAGGCCTCGGCCCGGTCCAGTTCGCGCAGATCGACCAGTAGTGTCGCCGGGTCACGCAGCTGGAGCGGCGGCGCGAAGCGCTGGAGATCCACCGGACCGGGCACGACGTGGATGGTGTTCTGGGTCTCATCGGTGGCGCCAACCAGCTCGCGGAGGGCGCGAGCATCCACATCGGTGGCCATCATCACCCGCTGGTAGCGTGCCACGAGGGCCGCCTCGGCGCGGCGCAGGCCAGCCAGGCCAGTGCTGTGCGTTACCCGCCCGACGGGCCCAAGAGTATGAATCGACCGGCCACGGCGTAAGCTCACACAGGTGACGGCGTCGAGCACGGTGGGGATGGGCAGCGGAGCCGGGAGAAACTCGGCGGCGGCACGCTCCAGGTGTGCCACATCGAAGGAGCTAGCGGCGAGCTCGGCAGCCACGGCCTCGGCAAGCTGCCGGCGACGGGCTGGCACAAGTTTGCGGCAGTGCTGGCTCAGGTCGTCGAAGGTGGTCCCGGCCTCATCACCGAACACCACGGTCACACTGTGGCCCCGTTGGACGAGGGCCGCGATCAGACCATGAGAGCGGGGGCGCTCGCCGGTGGGCGCCTCCGCGCAGACGAACAGGATGTCCATCATCAATCCCCCCTGTCGGGTCGTACCGGCCCCTATTCCCCCCGGGCGGGCAGACCCTCGCGTTCTATGGGCTCACCACCGGCTCGCCGATGGGGGCCTCATTGCCAATCGGCGCGCTGCGGGTGGTGAGGTGGGCGTAGATGCGATCAACCGCGGAGTAGACAGCGCGCCAGTCGTAGCGTTCGAGCACGCGCCGCCGGCCGGCGGCGGCCAGGCGGGCGCCGAGCTCCTGGTCGCGGAGCAGTAGGGCCACCGCGTCGGCGAACTCACTGGGCGTATCGGCTACCAGGAGGTGCTCGCCGGGCGTCAGGTCGAGGTCGGCGCAGGCGAGCCCGGTCGCAACCACCGGGATCTCGCGGGCCAGCGCTTCGAGCAGCATCACTCGCATCCCACCCCGGCTGCGCAGCGGCGCGATCAGCACGCCGGCTTGCTCCAGGTAGGGCTGCGGATCGACAAAGCCGGTCACCTCGATAGCTGGTTGGCGCTCGGCCAGGGAGCGCAGTTCGGCAGTGGGATTGGCGCCACAGATGAAGAGGGTGCTCTCGGGGACGGCGCGGCGCACGAGCGGGAAGACCTCGCGGGCGAACCAGGCGATGCCCTCGGCATTGGGCGGCCAGCCCGGGGTGGCGAGGCTCAGCACCGAACGTGGCGCGCTGATCCGTTGCACAGGCTTGAGCGCGCTACCGTCCACGCCGATGGGGACGACCGTGATGGGGCACTCCTGGCCGGCGGCTGCCAGCAGGGCCTGGCGATCCTCCTCGCTGACCGCCATCACCGCCTCGAAGCTGGCGCAGATCTGACCCTCGTACGCGCGGAGCAGGGCGGCCTCGTGTGTGGCGAGCCAACTCCCGAGTGGACCGCGCTGCCGTGCCAGCTCGGCGAAGATTTGCCAGACGGCATTGTGGGCGTCCAGCAGCCGTGGGAGTGGTAGCGCCTCGGCGTAGGGCGCCATGACAATCTGGTCAACATGGGCCAGGTCGAAGGGGTTGCCGTGTGCGGCAGCCTCGTCCAGTAGCCGGGGCAGTAGCGTCCGCAACTCCTGGCTCTCCAGGCGGGCCAGCGTGTAGGGGCGTGAGCCAAGCAGGCTGCCCAGCAGGGCGCCGAGGTCCGTCCAGCGCGACTCGGGCGATGGGACGAGGTGGACGTCGGCGCAAAGGGGCCGCAGCGCGGCGGCCCGGATCGGCCCTGTGTCGTCCTGGCCAAGGCAGACGAGCGTCAGCCGGTGGCGCTCGGCGAGGTGGCGAATGAGCCGGTAGGTCTTCGCACGTGGCCCGGTATCGGGCGGGTAAGGGACGCCATGGGTGAGTAACAGGATGTTCATCGCCGCTTCTAACTCGCTACTCTGCGCGCCTGTCGCCTGTGGGCGGGGCCCGCGCCGGCGCCGTGGCCGGAACCGGGGCTCCGCGACTCTCCCGCCGTTGCTGCGTGACTGACGCCGCCTCGCCATTGAGGTCGCCAGTTGGCCGTGGAGATGGCGGCAAACGGCGCCGTGGCCGTTTGGTTCGCTGATTGTAGTCCCCGGTGATGAACACCTTCTGGCGGGGTGGTAGCGCGCGATTGCGGTCTTGTCATCGCAGGCGGTGGGGTGTGCTACCATAGCGCCACCCATGCGGGCGTTCGGGTTGGAACGGGAGTACCGCCAACGAGAGGCGGGCAGGCAAGAACCAGAAACCGGAGCGCCACTGGCGGATGATGTGCTGACGCGCGCCAGCCTTCCGCAGAGGGCTCAGCCGCTCCGAAACGTGCGTCCCATGGAACCACCCACGTTGATGTGCTGCGTTGACGAGGGGCGGGACGCGAAGCGGGAGCGCACGGCCGTGGGCTGGCCGGCAGACGTTCAGGCGCGACCATCGGGCGCACCGCTAGCGCTGGCGTTTCTGGCGGAACCCTGGCCCATGTGCTGCCCGAGGCTGGTGGCACCTCCAGGCCGGGGGCCTGGCTGAACAGGTATGTGCGAGGTGGCGGATGAGCGGAACGCGGCGGCCAATTGCGCTGGTGGGGCTGAGTGGTGCAGGGAAGTCGACCACGGCGCGGGCCCTGGCTGCCCGGCTGGGCTGGCCGGTTGTTGACACGGATGCCTGTGTGGCTGAGCGGGCCGGGCGCCCCGTGGCGGCGATCTTCGGCGAGCAGGGCGAGGACTACTTCCGCGAGCTCGAGGCCATGACGCTCGCCGAGGCCCTCACGGCGGGTCCCCGGGTCGTGGCCACCGGCGGGGGGGTCGTGCTGCGGGCCGCGAGCCGGGCACTGCTGCGCGAACGGGCCTTCGTGGCCTGGCTCGACGCGCCCGACCTGGCGCTGATCGAGCGGCTCCGGACCGATGCCGACGAGCGCCCCCTGCTTGCCGGCGACGCGCTCGCCCGCCTGGCCATTATGCGCGCCGCCCGCGCGCCGCTCTACGCCGAGGTGGCCCACCTCACCGTGCAGACTGCGGGCCTTAGCCCGGGCGAAGTGGCCGCGCTCATTCTGAGGGATTACGGCGAAGATTAGTACATGTGTGCTATACTGTACTGACACCCCTCGATTGGTGATAGGGACGCCGCGTGAGACCCCGGGGACGAGCCTGTACGTGTGAGCCGGAGTATGTCCGATGGCAAAGATCACCATCCACGCCTGGTACCGCCAGTATCGCAAGCTCAAGGAGCAGGCCGCCGACGCCATCCTGCTCTTTCGCTTCGGCGACTTTTACGAGACGTTCGACGACGATGCCAAGCTCGTGGCCGAGTTGCTGGATGTCGTGCTCACGCGCAAGGACTACGCCGTTGATAAGAGCCAGCCCAGGGAGGCCCAGAAGCTCTATGCGCCCATGGCTGGCATGCCGTACCACGCCGTCGAGCGCTACGTAAGCGAACTGGTAGGTCGGGGCTACCGGGTGGCGATCGCGGAGCAGCTCACCGAGACGGAGGCGAGCCGCAGCGATACCCGGCCACGCTCGATCTTTGCCGCTGGCATCCAGCCGGGCGCGCCGGGCGAAATCGAGCGTGGCATGGTCCACCGCGAGATCGTGCGGGTGATCACTCCGGGTACCGTGGTGGACCAGTCGATGCTCGCCGCGACGGCCAATACCTATCTGGCCGCCGTGATCGCCGACGATGAGGCGCTCGGCCTGGCCTATGCCGATCTGAGCACCGGCGAGTTTGCCTGCGCCGAGTTCGGCGGCGAGCGTGCGCATACCCAGCTCCAGGCCGAGCTCGCCCGGCTACAGGCCGCCGAGGTCCTCGTGCCCGACGTGGAGGGCCTGCGCCTGCCCGGGCTCGCGCCCGCCGAGGCCCGCCTGACCCAAGACCTCGCCCCGCTGACGAAGGGCGAGCGCGATGTGCTGCTGCCCCATGAGCGCGTGGCCCGCCGGCTGGATCGTGAGAGCGCCGCCCGCTGGACGCGCGGCCACGTTACGGCCTGGCCTGCCTGGCGCTGGGATCTGGCCGAGGCCCGCGAGACGCTTCAGCGCCAGCTTCGGGTGGCCTCACTGGCCGCCTTCGGCCTGGATGCTCGTCCCCTCGCCGCACGGGCTGCCGGCGCCCTGCTCCAATACGTCCACGAGACGCAACGCCACCAGGCCCCCCAGCTCAGCACCCTGCGGGTCTACACGACCAGCAGCTTCATGTTTCTCGACCCGCAGACGCGCCGGAACCTGGAGTTGCTGGAGCCCAGCCGTCAAGGCGGGAAGACCTCGCTCGTGGGCGTGCTCGACCGCACCCGCACGCCGATGGGGGCCCGTCTGCTACGCCGCTGGATCGCCCAGCCCCTGCTTGAGCTCGAGCCGCTCCTGGCTCGTCAGGCTGCCGTGGCCCATCTCGTGGACGAGACGCTGCTCCGTGCCGCCCTGCGCGAGGCCCTCGGCCCCGTGGGCGACATGGAGCGAGCCCTCAACCGGATCGCCCAGGGCCCTGCCGTCGCCACCCCCCGCGATATGGTGCAACTCCGCGCCAGCCTCCGCGCCCTGCCGGCCGTACTGGAGGCTGCTGGCGCGGCGATTGGCACGCTGATCCCGGAGGAGACAGGCAGTCTGCGGGAGCCGGCGCGTCCGCGCCCGGACGCTCACGTAGCGCGCGGGGATCTCGCTTCCCCGCCGCCGGACGCGGAAGCAGAGGAGGACCTGTTTGGCGATGAGGAATCTCAGGCGCACCTTACGCCCGTCGCCGATCTCCAGGCGCCACTCCTCGATCCCTGCGCCGACCTGCTGGCGCTGCTGGAGCGGGCCCTGGACGATGACCCGCCGGCGCTGCTCGGCGCCTCCAACTACTTGAAGGTGGCTGAGGAGGGCGGCGAGCGTCCGCGCCGCGTGATCCGGTCGGGCTATGAGCCGCGCATCGACGCGCTGGTGCGGGCCAGCCGCCACGCCCAGGAGTTCATCGACCGGCTTGAAGGGCGGGAACGCGAGCGTACCGGCATCCGCTCGCTGAAAGTGGGCTACAACAACGTCTTCGGCTACTTCATCGAGGTGTCGCGCAGCGCCGATGAGAAGCTCATCCCACGGGACTACGAACGCAAGCAGACCCTGGTGGGCGCCGAGCGCTATATCACCGCAGAGCTGAAGGAGTACGAGCAGATCATCGATCGGGCCAGGCTCCAACTGAGCGACCTGGAGCGCGAAGCCTTTGGCCGGCTCTGTGAGGCAGTGGCGGCGGCGGTGCCCCGCCTGCGGCTGGTGGCCCGGCAGCTAGCCCAGCTCGATGCGCTCGCTTCGCTGGCTGAGGCCGCCGTGCGCGGGCGCTACACCCGGCCGGAGCTGAACGAGAGCACTGCCCTGCGGATCGTTGGCGGTCGCCACCCGGTAGTGGAGCAGGTGCTCGACGAAGCCTTCGTGCCCAACGACGTCACCCTCGATACCGAAGACGCCCAGTTGCTGATCATCACCGGCCCGAACATGGCCGGTAAGAGCACTGTCCTGCGGCAGGTGGCGCTGATCGTGCTGATGGCCCAGATCGGCTCCTTCGTGCCCGCCGAGCAGGCCGAGGTGGGGCTGGTGGACAGGATCTTCACCCGCATCGGCGCCCAGGACGACATCGCTACGGGCCAGAGCACCTTTATGGTGGAGATGACCGAGACGGCGGCGTTGCTGCTGCAGAGCACCAGGCGCAGCCTGATCATCCTCGATGAGGTCGGCCGTGGCACCTCCACGTACGACGGCATGGCGATCGCGCGGGCGGTGGTAGAGTACATCCACAATGAGCCGCGCCTCCAGTGTCGCACGCTCTTTGCCACCCACTACCACGAGCTCACTGCCCTGGAGGGCGAGCTGGCTCGGGTGCGCAACTATCATATGGCCGCCGTCGAGCAGGAGGGCCAGGTCGTCTTTCTGCACCAGCTGCGGCGGGGCGGGGCCGATCGCTCCTACGGCATCCACGTGGCTGAGCTGGCGGGCATTCCCCGCAGCGTGATCCGCCGGGCAAGCGAGTTGCTGGCCGAGTTGGAGGGCCATCGGGCTCGCAGAGGTCAGGGGAATCCGGGGCCAGGGGGCCAGGAGCCGGAGGTGACGGCGCACAACGGCGCGGCGAGTGGCCGGCCCGCCCGCGCGAGCCGGGCGGGCGGGTCCCGGTCGCCGGATGCTGGCCGCCAGTCGTCGGGCGCGCAGCTCTCACTCTTCGAGCTGGCCCCGAGCCCCGTGCTGGAGTATTTGCGGCGGCTGCGGATCAACGAGCTCACACCGCTGGAGGCGCTGATCAAGCTGAGCGAACTGCAGAAACTGGCGGAAGAGTGAGGCTCCCGCCTGTGGGCGCTACGGGGCGGGCGACCCGACGGCACCGCCCGGCGCGATCGCTCTCATCCGGCGTTGTCCGTGTGGGGCGCCCCGCGCGGCTGGTCGGGAGAAGGGGCTCACGCAGGCCGGACGCTCCACGCTCCGAAATCAAATCCGTGCGCGGGCGGGAGTGCGAAGTTATGGTACACTCCAGAGCGGAAGCGCATGCGCTGGAGAGTGATCGTGGAAGTTGTCTACGCCCTTGCGCCAGGGCTCGCGGCTCGCCCAACTGTGCTCACCATGGGTAAGTTTGACGGGCTGCACCTCGGCCACCAGCAGCTGGTGAGCACGACTGTGGAGCGGGCCAACGCCCTGGGCTTTCTGAGCGCGGTGCTCACCTGGGAGCCACACCCGAACAAGGTGCTGCGCCCTGACCAGCCCCTTGAGTTGCTCACCAGCCTGGAAGAGAAGGTTGAGCTGATCGGTCGCCTTGGGCCCGATCTGCTGATCGTGGCGCCCTTCACCGCCGAGACGAAGGCGACGAGCGCCGAGGCCTATATGCGGCAGATCGTCGCCGCTGTGCCGCTGCGCGAGCTGTGGGTAGGCGAAGACTTCGCGATGGGCCGTGGGCGGGCCGGGGATGTGCCGAGCCTGATGGCGATCGGCACGGAGCTTGGCTTTGCCGTGGGCGCGGTGCGCAAGGTGCTGGTGGATGGCCAGCCGGTGAGCGCCTCGCGGGTGCGTGAGGTGTTGCGGGCCGGCGAGGTGGAGCGGGCCGTGGAGTTGCTCGGGCGGCCCTTCGGGCTGCGTGGGGTGGTGGTTCCAGGCGACAAACGCGGTCGCGAGATCGGCTTCCCAACGGCGAATATGGCGATCGCCCCTGAGCACGTGCTCCCCGCCGATGGCGTCTATGCGTGCCGGGTGTATCTGGACGGCCAGGGTCTGCCCGCCGCCACCTATGTGGGTCCCCGCCCGACCTTCGATGGCCTGCGGCGCACGGTTGAGCCCCACCTGCTCGACTGGAGCGGGGATCTGTATGGCCAGTCGATCCGCGTGGAGTTTCTGTACCGCCTGCGGGGCGACCAGAAGTTTACTGGCGTCGATGAGCTTGTGGCCCAGATCCAGCGCGACGTTGCCCGGGCGCGGGAGCTGCTGGGCCTGTGAGCACGACGGTTCGCGGCGGTAGCGCTGCCACTACCCGCCCCACGGCTCGCGCCGCCGCTCCGGCGATCTCGCGCCCCCGCGCCGCGCTGCTGGCCGCCATCGCCGCCGTGCTCTTCTGGCTCACCCTGCTGCCCCCGCGATCCTTCAGCCTGGATGTGGGGAGCGTGGGCTCGGGCGACCTGATCTTTCTGCGGGGGGTCTACCACCCGGAGCGGGTGGAGACGCGCACTTACCGCTGGGCGCGGGGCGACGCCGAGTTGATCTTGCCAGTGGGGCAGGTTGGCCCCGCGATCTTCACCGGCGAGCTCCATAGCGCGCCCCAGCCCGCAGGCCGGCCCCTGCCGCTCACACTGTGGGCAGGATCCACTGCCATCAGCTTCGGTGTCGGCGAGACAGAGCGGGTCTACCGGGTGCTGCTGCCGCCCTCGGCGGTGAGGGGTGGCCAGATCCGGCTGAAGGTCGATAGCCCGACGGTCACGCCGCCCGGCGACGATCGGCTGCTGGCGGTGGCCCTGGACCGGATCGCGCTGCGGCCGGCGGCGGGTGTCGCCGCGCCAGCACCGGCCTGGACGCTGATTGGCGTGGAGTTGCTGGCGGCTGTGGCCGTGGTGGTGTTGCTCTGGGCCAACCAGGCGCGACCCGCTCTGGCGCTGGCGGGCGGCGTGGGCTTTGCGGCGCTGCTGGCGGCCCTGAACCTGGGGCAACGCTACTGGGTGGGGCTCGGGGCCTGGGCGCTGCTAGCTACCGGAGCCGCCCTGGCGGGCGCTAGCCTGGCGGCGCGGCGGGTGCTGCCGCGAGCACCTACGGCTGAGTCCCGCTTTGCCCGGCGCCTCTGGTTGATCGCACTGGGGGGCCTGGGGCTGCGGCTGGCCGGTGTGAGCATGCCCGGCTTCGAATTCCACGACCTCGACATCCAGACGATCCTCTTCACCCGCGTGCTGCGCGGCGAGGTGTACCTCTTCGAGACGGCTCACGAGTTTGCGGGGGGGCAGACCTTCTACCCCTCGGGGCCGTACACCTTCATCCTGCCGCTGCTGCTGCTGCGGCCGCTACCCGCCTTTGCCCTGCATATCGGTGGTGCCGTCGTGGACGCCTGCGCAGTGCCGCTGGTGGCGCTGCTGGCGCGCGAGTTGGGCCTGAGCCGTCGGGCGGCGCTGCTGGCGGCGGCCACGCTGGCCGTGCTGCCCATGCAGTTCACGGCGATCTGGTGGGGCTTCTTCACCAACATGAGCGGGCAGACGCTCTTCCTGCTGCTGGCCTGGCTGTTGCTGCGCTACGCGCGGGCACCGGGCGGACAGGCTGCGGCGCTGCTCTGCGTGGCCCTGAGCCTGGTGCTCGTCTCCCACGTAGGTGTGTTGCTGCTGGCGAGTTGTACGCTCGCGCTCGCGTTCGCGCTCAGCTGGCTGCCGCCACGGCTCTCGGCTCGGGGCTGGCGGGGGCTGCTGCTCGCCTTTGTGGTGGCGGGTTTGTTCTTCCTGGCGAGCTACGTGAGCTTTGTGGCGGCGCCCATGCTCGGCTCGGCCCAGGGGGTGCTGGCGAACGATGGCCGGCTCTCGGCTGAGCGGCTGGCCGAGGAGCGCGCCTATATCACGCGCATCCTGCCGGTGGCCCTGTGGCGGGGAATGGGCATGCTCCCCTTCCTGATGCTCGCGCCCGGCCTGCCGCTGCTCTGGCGTGCCGCCACGCGACCGCTCGGGCGGCCGCTGTTGCTGGCCTGGCTGGCCACGCCGCTGATCTTCTGCGCGGTGGAGTTCGCGGTGCTGTTGCAGGTGCGCTACATCTACTTTCTGGGGCCACTGTGTACCCTGGCCTTCGCCGCCGTGCTGGATCGGCTGCTCGGGCGCCGTGCCGGTCGGGTGGTGGCGCTCACAGCCTTCGCTCTGGTGGCCTGGCTCGGGCTCTTCCTCTGGTTCAACGCGGCGGTGGTCGGGATCAAGCCGTCGCTGGTACCGCTCACCCACTAACGAGAACATCGCCGATAGCGCCGCTGTTCATCGCGGCAGGGCGCGCACGGCCCATGGGCGTCTGAGAGCAATGGATTGGCGGCATCGGATGGTCCGGCGTGAGCTCCACCGCGCTCCGGCCCCCGGGACAGGCGTTGTGGTGCCGTGGGGCGCTGGGCGTGGCCAAGCCTTGCTCGTCTGCTTCCAACGGTCACACATCGGGATCGGTCTGCATTCGTGGGTCGCTCCGCTGATGCGCATATGCGGTTCAACCAGGGATGCCGGCAACCTTCGCCGGCGGCGAGGAGGTGCTGATGACTGACGCGATCTGTATGCTGCCGGCCACCGAGCTGGCCGCCCGCATCCGCGCTCGCGAGCTCTCGGCCACCGAGGTGATGGAGGCCCACCTGCGGCGGATCGAGCGCCTCAACCCGCTGGTGAACGCGATCGTCACGCTGGTGCCCGATCAGGCCATGGCCGAAGCCCGAGCCTGCGATGCGGCCCTGGCCGCCGGTACAGCCCCGGGCCGCGAGCGTGCCCCGCTGCTCGGGCTGCCGGTGGCCCACAAAGATCTGGCGGAGACGCGGGGGGTGCGCACCACCTACGGCTCGCCGATCTTTGCCGACCACGTGCCCGACTTCGACGCGCTGATCGTCGCGCGGCTCAAGGCGGCGGGCGCGCTCACTGTGGGCAAGACCAACACCCCCGAGTTTGGCGCTGGCTCGCAGACTTTCAACCCTGTCTTTGGTGCTACCCGCAACCCCTACGATCTGTCGAAGACATGTGGTGGCAGCAGCGGGGGCGCGGCGGTGGCCCTGGCCTGCGGTATGGTTCCCCTTGCCGACGGTTCGGATCTGGGCGGCAGCCTGCGCAACCCCGCCAGCTTCTGCAATGTGGTCGGCTTCCGCACGACGCCTGGGCGGGTGCCGGTCTGGCCCTTCAAGGCGCCCTATCTGCCCCTCTCCGTGGAGGGGCCGATGGCTCGCACCGTGGGCGATGTTGCCCTGATGCTGAGCGCCATCGCCGGGCCGGACCCGCGCGTGCCGCTGTCGCTCGACGAGCCGGGGCATGGCTTCGCGGGCCTGTCCGTGGACGACGTGCGCGGCCTGCGGGTCGCCTGGAGCGCCGATCTCGGCGGCCTGCCGGTGGACCCACGGGTGGAGGCGGTGGTGGGCGGGCAGCGGGCGACCTTCGAGGCCCTGGGGTGTACCGTCGAGGAGGCCGCGCCCGACCTGCGCGACGCCGACGAGATCTTTGTCACGCTACGGGCGCTGGGGTTTGAGCTGGGCCTGGGAGCGTTGCTGGAGCACGAGCGCGAGCGCATGAAGGACACCGTCGTCTGGAACATTGAGCAGGGCCGCCAGCTGACGGGCCCCCAGGTCGGGCGGGCCATGCGTCTGCATGGCGAGCTGCTTGGCCGGGTCCATCAGTTCTTCGAGCGCTACGACTACTTGGTGCTGCCGGTGAGTCAGGTGCCGCCCTTCCCGGTCGATCAGCCCTATGTGACGGAGATCAATGGCGTGGCCATGGGCAGCTACCTGGAGTGGATGCGCTCCTGCTACCAGGTGAGTGTTATGTGCTGCCCGGCGATCGCGGTGCCGGCGGGCTTCACGCCCGAGGGCTTGCCGGTGGGCTTGCAGATCGTTGGGCGACCCCGGGATGAGCGCGGCGTGCTGCGGCTGGCCCTTGCCTACGAGGCGGCAACCGGGCTGTGGCGCAGGGCGCCCGCCCTGTAAGTGTTCAGCATTGCGCTAAACCATGGGCCTGGGATCGCGGGCATCGCGCCCGCATCCGGGCCATTGCGGTGGGCTACCCACACGTCCAGGGCAACGCTGAAGGGGGCCCCCGCCCTCGGGTGACCCTCGCTGGAAAGCAACGGAGGAATACGGCACGGGGCGAGCATAGGAGGCGAGGCCGGGCCGCCAATCCAGCGCCGGGAGGTAGGCGCTGGTGGGGCTCATCCGAGCCGGAAGGTGGTGAGCGCAAAGCGCTCCGCCGGCCAGAACCCCAGCGCGCGGTAGGCCGCAAACGCCGCCTCGTTCCCGGCTGCCAGCATCAGATAGACGCGCGGTGCGAGCCCGAAACACGCTTCGGCCAGGGCACTGATACACGCGCTCGCCAGCCCGTAATGCCGGTGAGCCGGGTGCAGCACAACGGCGCCGATCTCCACCACATCGGGCGTGGCGAAGTGAGTCGCCGCCATGGCTACGAGCTGCTCGCCAGCGAAGGCGCCGAAGGCCGGCCCGTGGCTCAATCCGCCTGGCCAGAGGGGCGCCGGCCCGCCCCGGGCGCTCAACTCGATCATCGCGGGCAAGTCGTCGGGGCGGAGGCGCCGCACCTGCTCCTGAGGTGCAGGGCGCAGCGTCTCCGGCTCGACCACCATCTGGTACGCGGCGGCAAGGGAGACGATCTCGGCGCAGGCTGCGAGCCGCCGCACGCGCTGTTCGGGGAGCGTAGTACTGAGCTCGGCGGCGCGTAGCGCGGGCGCCCGTGTTGCGAGGGCCGCCAGGGCCAGAGCTAGGGCTTCGTCGAGCTCGGCCACGAGCGCCAGGAGTGGGTGCGCCCCGTCGCGATACCACGCGGCGACACCCTGCACCGCGCCGCCGCTGTGGGCCAGCACTACCTCGCAGCGCGGGCGCAGCTGGGTGACGCTCGAGAGCGGCAGGGCGTTGCGGTAGGGGGAGCGGCGCAGGTAGGCCAGCACCTCCGGCTGCCAGCCTGCGTCCAGATCGGCCGTCTCCAGGGGCATCGGCGGCTCCGGGGCTGTCCACAGTTCCGCGAGATATTGTAGCATGGCGCTGGGGACCCGCCCGTGCTGCCCGGAGATCGCGACCATGCCGGAGAATCCAACGAACGCGCCCGATGCCCTGCCCGCCACCGTCGAGTCGCTGCGGGGCGACCTCGCCGCCCTCGGTGTGGAGCCAGGGATGACCCTGCTCGTCCACTGTTCCCTCAGCAAGCTCGGCTGGGTCTGCGGCGGAGCGGTGGCGGTGATCCTGGCGCTGGAGGAGTTGCTCGGCCCCGAGGGCACCCTGGTGATGCCCACCCACAGCGGCGATCTCTCCGAACCCTCGGCCTGGGTTGCGCCACCTGTCCCCGCAGCCTGGTGGCCGATCATCCGCGCGACGATGCCGGCCTTCGACCCCGATCTGACGCCGAGCCGCAAGATGGGTGTGGTGGCCGAGACCTTCCGGCGCCAGCCGGGCGTGCTGCGCAGCGCCCACCCGCAGGTCTCGTTTGCGGCCTGGGGGCGCCACGCCGCATTCGTCACCGCCGATCACCGGCTGGAGGTGAGCCTGGGCGAGGGCTCGCCGATCGCCCGGATCTATGAGCTCGACGGCTTCGTGCTGCTGCTCGGGGTGGGCCACGGCAACAACACCTCGCTGCACCTTGCCGAATACCGGGCCGCACTGCCGGGGCAACGGCGCATCACCACCGGAGCTCCCATGCTCGTGGACGGCGAGCGCCGCTGGGTGACCTTCGACGACGTGGACTGGCGCGACGACGACTTTCCGCAGCTCGGCGCTGATTTCGCCGCCGACACCGGCCTGGAGCGCCGTGGGCGCGTTGGCCAGGGCCAGGCCATTCTGGTGCCGCAACGGCCGCTGGTAGACTATGCCGTGGCCTGGATGGAGCGCTTTCGTGGCGCGGGAGCTGAGCGATGAGCCTGAAGACGACCGATCTGAGCGATGCGAATGAGGACGTGCAGGTGGGTGAGCCGGGGCTGCACCACTTCGGGGGGCGCCGGCGATTCGGCGGCCCGGTGGCCACCCTGCGCGTGTTCGAAGACAACGCCCTGGTGCGGGCGGCCCTTGAAGAGCCGGGCGAGGGCCGGGTGCTGGTGATCGATGGCGGGGGATCGCTGCGCTGCGCGCTCCTCGGCGATCAGCTCGGTGCGCTCGCGGTGCGGAATGGTTGGGCCGGCGTCGTCGTGAACGGCTGTGTGCGCGATACCGCCGAGCTCGCCGGGCTGCCCCTGGGGGTGCTCGCGCTGGCACCCCATCCCCGGCGGAGCATCAAGCGCGGCGAAGGCGTTCGTGGCGCCACCCTGCGCTTCGCCGGCCTGACAATCGCGCCGGGTGCCTACCTCTATGCCGACGAGGACGGCGTGATCGTCGCCGACCGGGCACTGGGGTAGGGCGCACATGGACAACGGGCTGATCTTCCCGCCCGGATTCCTCTGGGGCGCCGCTACGGCCGCCTACCAGATCGAGGGCGCCTGGAACGCCGATGGCAAGGGCGAGAGCATCTGGGATCGTTTCACCCACACCCCGGGCAAGATCCGCGATGGGAGCACGGGCGATGTGGCCTGCGACCACTACCACCGTTGGGAGGAGGATGTCGGCCATATCGCGGCGCTCGGCCTCCGTAGTTACCGGCTAAGCATCGCGTGGACGCGGATCTTCCCCGACGGAACGGGCCGGCCGAACCAGCGCGGGCTCGATTTCTACCGCCGTCTGCTCACGGCCCTGAACGCCCGTGGCGTGGCCCCGGCTGTCACGCTCTACCACTGGGATCTTCCTCAGGCTCTGCAAGAGCGCGGCGGCTGGCTGCGCCGTGATACCGCCTATCGCTTCGCCGAGTACGCCGCAACGGCCTTCCGGCACCTCGGGCGCGAGGCGGCACTCTGGATCACCCATAACGAGCCCTTCATCCAGGCCTTCTATGGCCACGGCACCGGCGAAAACGCCCCGGGAGAGCGCAACCCCTGGGCGATATTGACCGTAGGCCACCACCTGCTGCTCTCCCACGGCCTTGCCGTGGACGCCTTCCGCGCCGAGTTTGGCGCGCGGCCGTTGGTGCCTGGTCAGGGACCACAGGTGGGGATCGTGCTGATGATCTGGCCGCACCACGCTGCCTCGGAGCGTCCAGAGGATCAGGCGGCCAACCGGATCGCCGACGGCGGCATGAACCGGCTCTTCCTCGAACCACTCTTCCGCGGCCGCTACCCCGACGACATAATGCGCCACTTCAAGTGGCGCGGCATGCGGCCCGCCGTCGCGCCGGGCGACATGGCCATTATCGGGCGGCCGATCGACTTCCTGGGCGTCAACACCTACACCAGGCTGATCAATCAGGCCAACCCGCGCGACCTGTTGAGCGGCGCGCGCCAGGTAACGCCACCGGGCCCGACGACGGCCATGGGATGGGAGATCTACCCGGACTGTATCATCGAGGCGTTGAACAAGGCCCGCGCTTACACCAATCTGCCGCTCTACATCACCGAGAACGGAGCAGCCTACGACGATGTCGTTGGCCCTGGCGGCGAGATCGACGACGTAGCCCGGATCGACTACCTGCGGGCCCACATCGCCGCCGCCCACCGCGCGATCGCCCAGGGGATCGACCTGCGCGGCTACTTCGTCTGGAGCCTGCTGGACAACTTCGAGTGGGCGCATGGGCTGAGCAAGCGCTTCGGGCTGATCCACGTGGACTACGCGACCCTGCGGCGGACGTGGAAGCGCTCGGCTTACTGGTACCGCGCGGTGATCGCCCGCAACGGGCTGGAAGCGGCGTGAGATCACGCCCGGTGCGCGCAGGGCGCAAGGCGGGGCGGCGCGAAGGGGAAGCAGGCCCCTCCCGGCCGTCCCGCTGCGGCATCGCATCCTGCCGGACGTGATCTTTCCCCTCCCCTTGACAGGGCCACGGCGCTCTTGTACAATCCGGTATATACCACCCTACACGTGCCTATCACCCGGCCAGCTATGCTCATGAGCAGGTGGAGCTCCTGGAGCTCCGCCTGGTCTATACCACCCTAGCGTGCTTTTCAGGGGAAGCCATGGCGACGATCGACAAGGAGAGCGCGGTCCCGATCTACCTGCAGCTCAAGCGCCTGATCGAGCGACAGGTGATCAACGGCAGCCTGCAGCCGCACAGCCGCATCCCCTCGGAGCGGGAGCTGAGCGAGCAATTCGACATCAGCCGCATGACGGCGCGGCGGGCGTTGCTCGAACTCACCCGGGAGGGCTGGATCTACACCAGCGTCGGCAAGGGCACCTTCGTCGCCGAGCCCAAGATCAGCCAGAGCCTCCAGGCGCTCACCAGCTTCAGCGAGGACATGCGCGCGCGTGGGCTGCGCCCGAGCGCGGCGCTCCTGCGCCATGCCATGCAGCCGGCCGACGACGAGGTGGCCGCTGGCCTGCGCATCCCTGCGGAGACGGCGGTGCTCTGCGTGGAGCGCCTGCGCATGGCCGATGTGGAGCCCATGGCACTGGAGCGGGCGCACTACCACTTCCCGGGCATGGAGGAGTTGCTCAGCAGCAGCCTGGATGGCTCGATCTACGAGCTGCTGCGCGAGCGCTTCCGGATCATCCCCACCGAGGCGATCCAGGAGTTTGAGGCCCGGCTGGCTACGCCCCCCGAGCAGGAGTTGCTGCGGGTGAGCGCGGGCGCGCCGGTGCTGACGATCGCCCGCACGACGTTCGACAGCGCCGGCCGGCCCTTCGAGTTCGTGCGCTCCGTGTACCGTGCCGACCGTTACCGCTTCGTGGCCAGGCTCATTCGGGAGGGCGAGCGATGAGCGCCCACCCGCGCGATCTGGCCGGGCGCGGGCTGATGATCAGCTTCCCTGGCCCGACGCTTACTCCGGCCACCGCCGAGCTCCTGGCGCGCACCCGCGCCGCCGGGGTCGTGCTCTTCGCTGGCAACATCCGTGGCCCGGCCCAGCTCGCCGAGCTCTGCGCCGCACTGCAGGCCGAGGCGGCAGCGCTGGGTCTGCCTCCACTACTGATTGCGATCGACCAGGAGGGGGGGACGGTCAGCCGGTTGCCGGCGCCCTTTGTGGTGCCACCGAGCCCGCAGGCGCTCGCGGCCACGGGCGACGAGCAGGCCGCTTACGCCGCCGCCCGGATCAGCGGCCTGCAACTGCGGGCCCACGGCGTGAACATGAACTTCGCGCCGGTGCTCGATGTGAACTGCAACCCGGCCAACCCGGTGATTGGCACGCGCGCCTTCGGCGCCGATGCCACCACTGTGGCGCGCTTCGGGCTGGCGGCTCTCGGTGGCTATCGCGACGCGGGCGTGATCGCGGTGGCGAAGCACTTCCCCGGCCACGGCGATACGACGGTTGACTCGCACCACGGCCTGCCGGTGCTGCCCCACGACAGCGCGCGCCTGGAGGCGCTGGAACTCGTGCCCTTCCGCGCCGCGCTCGCCGCCGGGGTGCCCGCGCTGATGAGCGCGCATGTCGTCTTTAGCGCGCTTGATGATGCCCCGGCCACGCTCTCACCCCTGGTGTTGCGCGGGCTGCTGCGCGGCCGGCTCGGCTTCGATGGGCTGATCGTCACCGATGCGCTGGATATGGCCGCGATCGCGGGCCGCTACGGCGCGGTCGAGGCCGCAGTGCTGGCCCGCCGCGCGGGCGCCGATATCGTTTTGCCGCTCGGCGACGCGGCCAATCAGCTAGCGGTGGCCGAGGGCCTCGCCGCCGCGATCGAGGCTGGCCGGCTCGACGCCGCCGACTTCATGGCTACCGCGCGCCGCATCGCCGACCTGAGCGCCGTCTACCACCTGGCCGCTTCGCCTCCCGCTGCCCCCGACATGGATGCCCTGGAGCGCGAAGCCGCCGCGCTGGCCCGCCGTAGCCTCACCGTGAGTGACCGCGCCGGCCTGCTGCCACTGCCGCGCGCGGCCCGTCTCGCCGTGATCGACTGTTTGCAGCCGCGATGGAACAACGCTGAGGAGGCCACCGATCGCTCGGCATGGCTGCGCACCCGCCTGCTGGAGCGCTTCCCCGCAGCGCAGTACTGCGCGCTGCTCCCGACGGACCCGGCCGAGGCCTGGGCCCGGGCCTCCGCCAGTGCTGGTGGTGGTGCGGCCACCCTGCTGATTACTCGCAACGCCTGGGCCGACGAGCGCCAGCAAGGCATGATTGCCGCGCTCGCGGCCACCCCTACCCCGATCATTCATCTGGCCGCCCGTGGCCCGCAGGATGCCAGGTTGTTGGACGCGGGCGCCACCCTGCTCAGCTATGGTGACCCGCCGCTTTCGCTGGAGGCGGCGCTCGCACGGATCGCCGGGGAGCCCGGAGAGCCACGACCCGATCACCGCGCCGTGCGGTGAGGGGAATAGATCGCCCAGATGCCTAAGGAGGACAGATGAAGCGTCGTTCGTACGTCGCCCTGCTGCTCGTACTGCTGACCGGCCTCGTACTGGCTGCATGCGGCAGCGCGCCCGCCGCCGAGCCGACCACCGCGCCCGCCGCGAGCGAGCCCACCAGCGCGCCCGCCGCGCCAACTCAGGCACCCACGGAGGCCCCCGCGCCGACGGAAGCCCCCGCGCCGACCGAGGCCGCCGCGCAGCCTACTGCCGGCACGGCCGCCGACGCCGAAGACGACATCCGGGTGAGCACCAGCGGCTATCAGGGGACGCTGAACTACTGGGTGCTTGGCTTTACGCCCGGCAACCAGTTCGCCACACCTATGGAGCAGGCCATCGCGAAGTTCGAGGAGGCCAACCCCGGCATCGATGTGGAGATTATCGGCTACCCGCCGAACGACGAGGGCTTCACCAAGCTCAATACCGCTGTCCAGAGTGGCCAGGGCGTCGATGTGCTGCGCCTGCCCTCGGACCGCCTGCTGGCCTTTGCTGCCGAGGGCCTGGTGGCGCCGATCGACGACTACATGACCGAGGAGGATATCGCCGACTACTACCCCAATGTGCTCGACCGCGTGCGGGTGACGGGCGACGGCAGGGCCTACGCCTGGCCGCTCTGGGTGGTGCCCATGGGCATGTACCTCAACGTCGATGTCTTTGAGGAGCGGGGCGTGACTCTGCCGCCGAAGGACTGGACCTGGGACCAGTTCGTGGAGACGGCCAAACAGCTTACCTTCACCCGTGACAATGGTGAGCAGGTGTACGGCTGGGCCGGCTTCGTCGATCCCGGCGTGGTCAACACCTGGGGCCTGTTCATGAATGAGTCGCCGAATGTCCAGCCCCTGGTTGAGAACAACACTAAATTTGGCCTGGATACCCCTGAGGCCACCGCCGCCATCCAGCGCTACGCCGACCTTGCCCTGGTGCATAAGGTCACGCCTCCCGACTTCGGGGCCATGGCCGACGCCGATGTGAAGGGTGGCTTCACCACCGGCCAGATCGCCATGATCGTGGACGCCACCGGCCCGGCGGCCCAGTTCCGCGCCGACGGTGTGAACTTCGAGATCTACCCCATTCCGAGTGTGAACGGCTACACCACCACGGTTGGCGCCGTTGGCCTGATCGCGGTGGTGGAGACCGATGACACCGCCCGCAAGCAGGCCGGTATGGACCTGGCCCGCTACCTCACCAGCGCGGCGGTGCAGGAAGATGTGCCTCCCAGCGATACCGCCCCGGTGGGCTTCTACCTCGCGCCCGGCGCGCGCGCCTCGGTGCAGGTGGCCCCGCCGCTGGACCAGTTCCTGCCCTTTGTGGAGTATATGTACGTCACCCCGATCATCAGGCCCTGGTCGGAGTTTACCCGCCTGGTGCATCCCGCGCTGCAGAACGTGATCTTCGGCGAGCAGACGGCCGAGGAGGCCATGACCGCGATCGCGCCGGAGGTGAACGCGCTCCTGGCAGATGAGTAGGGGACAGGGGACGGGGGACAGGGGCTAGCTGGTGAGTGGTGCGGCCCGTGTTCCCTGTCCTGAGCGCAGGACGGATGAGCCTCTGGTCTCTGGAGCGCCCGGTGTGAGGAAAGGAGTCGCCCCGTGACAACCGTTGAGAAGATCGACCCTCAGGCTGCACCTCAGCGGGAGCGCGGGGCCACTGCATCGCTCCGCCGCTTCGCGCGCCGCCACGGCTGGAGCTACGTCTTTGTTGTGCCCAGCCTGATCACCTTCACTCTCTTCACCCTCATCCCGGTGCTGTGGTCGTTCGTGATCTCGTTTCAGCGCTTCAGCCTGGCCCGTGGCGGGCAGTGGCAAGACCCGCTCTGGGAGAACTATATCGACGCCTTCACCAAGCAGGGTGGGGTTTTTGTCGTCGCCATTCAGAACACGCTGATCTACAGCTTCTTCACGGTGATCGCCAACATCCTCTTCGGGCTGGTGCTGGCGAGCCTGATCCAGCCGCTCTCCAACCGGCTAAAGACCTTTTTTCGGGCCGCCTACTACCTGCCGGCGGTCACCTCGGCGCTGATCATCGGCATGACGTGGCGCTACATCTTCAATGCGCAGTGGGGCTTCGCCAACTATCTGCTGCGCCTGGCGGGGATGGAGCCGGTGCGCTGGCTCTCCGACCCCGACATTGCTCTGACCAGTGTCACCCTCTCGGCGGTACTGACGATGCCGGCCACGGCGGTGGTGCTCTTCAGCGCGGCGATGGGGAGCATCCCTGCGGAATACTACGAGGCCGCCGAGCTCGACGGCGCCGGCCCGATGATGCGCTGGTGGCGGATCACGGTGCCGTTGATCCGCTCCACCACCCTCTACCTGGTCGTGCTCTACACGATCGCGAGCTTCGAGGTCTTTGAGCGGGTGTACGCGATGGTGCCGAGTGGTGTGGGCAATAGCACCCAGACGATCGTGACCCAGATTTATAACAACGGCTTCAAGGATCTGGACTTCGGTGTGGCCTCGGCTCAGGCGTTTATCCTCTTTCTGATGATCGCTGCGCTGGCCGTGGTGCAGTTCCGGGCGCTCAAGAGCGATGTGGAGTACTAGGGACCTTCCGGCGGGGCGTTTGGACCGGTGGCGTGGGGTAATCTGGTAGCTGGGCACGTGTGGAGGAGGGGCGCGCGTATGGCAGTGGCATCGATGAGGCGACGGGCGGGCGGCAGGCGCAGCAGGCTCCCCTGGACAGGGTGGGTGGTGCTGGTCGTGACCTCGGTGATAGCGCTCTTCCCGATGTACTGGCTCTTCGTGAACGCGCTCACGCCGATCACCTCGAACCCGCCGCTCACGCCCATCCTCTGGCCGGCGTGGAGCCTCGACAACTTCCGGCGGCTGCTGGATGGCAACGTCTACTACGTCAACTGGATGCTCAATAGCCTGGTCATCGCGCTGGCGATCACGGTCTGGCACGTGATCTTCGATAGCATGGCCGGCTATGCCTTCGCCAAGCGGCGTTTCCCCGGGCGCGAGGTGCTGTTCTGGCTGATGCTCAGTACGCTGATGATCCCCATCCACGTGACGGTGATCCCGCTCTTCATCGTGACCAATCGCCTCGGGCTGATCGACAACATCCTGGCGGTGATTCTGCCGGGCACCGCCAATGCTTTCGGGATCTTCCTGATGCGCCAGTACATCCAGACGTTGCCCTCGGAGCTGGAGGAGGCGGCCCGAATCGACGGCGCCAGTGAGCTGCAAGTCTTCTGGAACGTGATCCTGCCGCTCGCGCGGCCGGCCCTGGGGGCGCTGGCGATCTTTACTTTTGTGCGCCACTGGAACGACTTTCTCTGGCCGCTGATCGCGCTCACCCGCCCGCAGAACTATACGCTCACGGTGGGCGTGGCTAACCTGCAGGGCGAGTTCGCCACCGACTACGGGGTAATCTTCGCCGGTGCCGCCCTGGCCGCTCTGCCGATGATCGCGTTCTTCTTCGTCTTCCAGCGGCAGTTCCTCGAAGGGGTGCGGATGGGAGCGGTCAAGGGGTGAGCCAGAGCGCGACGAACGCGAAGGGATGTGTGTATGGAGCGGGTTGGGGTGGCGCTGATTGGGGCGGGGGTGTTTGGGGAGCGACACGCGCAGGCGTATAGCCGCCACCACGGGGTGACGTTTGTGGCGGTGTGTGATCTGAACACCGAGCGGGCGCAGGCGGTAGCCGGGCGCTATGGCGCCCACTATGCCACCGGCGATTATCGTCAGGTGCTGGCCGATCCGGCGGTGCGGGCGGTGTCGATCGCGTTGCCCGACCATCTGCACCGTGAGGTGGCCGTGGCCGCAGCTCGGGCCGGCAAGGATCTGCTCGTGGAGAAGCCGCTCGCCACCACGGTGGAAGACGCCGAGGCGATTGTGGCAGCTGCCGAGCAGGCTGGAGTGCGCCTGATGGTGGATTTCCACAACCGGGTCAATCCGCCGATGGTCAGTGCCCGCGATGCGATCCAGCGTGGGGTCATCGGACAGCCAAGCTATGTCTATGCCCGCCTCAGCAATACGACGCTGGTCCCCACCGAGATGCTGCGCTGGGCCGGCCAGTCCTCGGCGCTCTGGTTCCTCGCCAGCCACATGGTGGACGTGGTGCGCTGGATGCTTGACGACGAGCCCGCCAGGGTCTATGCGGTGCGCCGCGATGGGGTGTTGCGGGAACTGGGCGTGGATACGGCCGATTTCCACGTGGCGACGGTGGAGTTCCGTGGCGGCGCAGTGGCGGTGTTTGAGCACGCCTGGATCTTGCCCCGTAGCCAGGCTACGGTGAAGGACCTGAAGCTGGAGATCCTCGGTAGCCATGGTCAGATCAATATCGATGGCTCCCATCACCGTACACTGGAGATCTACAGCGCGGATACGGCGAGCTTCCCCGACCTGCTGGCGCCCCCCACAGGCGAGCATCTGACCGGTTTTGTGCTCGATAGCATCGCCTACTTTGTGGACATGCTCACCCGCGACGCTCCGCCCCTGGCTACCGGCGCCGATGGGGTCGCCGTTACGCGCATCCTCTGTGCGATCGAGGAGTCGGCGCGGCAGCGGATGCCGGTGGAATTGTCCCCTGTCCCCTACTGAGAGCGAACGATGCGCATCGTTGGCCTGATGGCGGGCACATCGCTGGACGCGATCGACGCGGCGCTGGTGGAGCTTGAGCCGGTGGATCCGCCGGGGACGCTGCGCATGGCCGTGCGCGCCTTCGCCATGCTGCCCTTCGCCGAGGAGTTACGGGAGCAGGTGCGGACGTTGTTGCCGCCGGCGCGGGGCTCCACTGCTGAGGTTTGCGCGGTCAACTTCCTGCTGGGCGAGGCCTTTGCCGAGGCCGCCATGCGGGTGATCGCCGATGCCGGATTCCGGCCTGACCAGGTCGATCTGGTTGCCTCCCACGGCCAGACCGTCTACCATCAGGTGGCGCCAGGTGAGCTGCGCAGCACGCTGCAGATCGGGGCGCCTGCGGTGATCGCGGCGCGCACCGGGCGTACGGTAGCCAGCGACTTTCGTCCGGCCGATATGGCCCGTGGCGGAGAGGGCGCACCGCTCGTCCCTTATCTGGACGCGCTGCTCTTCGCGCACGCAACGCTGCGACGCGCGGTACAGAACATTGGCGGGATCGGCAACGTGACCTACCTCGCGCCCGGCCAGCCCGTCCGGGCCTTCGATACCGGCCCCGGCAATGTGCTGATCGACGAGGCCGTGCGCTATCTCAGCGGTGGTGCGCGCGCCTTCGATGAGGACGGCCGGATGGCCGCTGCTGGCCGGATCGACGAAGGGTTGCTCGACGAGTTGATGGCTCATCCCTACTTCGACCGCCCGCCGCCACGCTCGACCGGCCGCGAGCTGTTCGGCCCCGCCGAGGCCCGGGCACTTGTTGAGCGCGCCACCGCCAGGGGCTTACGTCCGGAGGATACCGTGGCGACGCTCACCGCGCTGACCGCCTGGAGCATCGCCGAGAGCTACCAGCGCTTCTGCGGTCCGGTCGACGAGGTACTGCTCGCCGGAGGCGGCGCCCGTAACCTCACGCTCAGGGCCATGATCGCCGCCGCGTTGCCCGAGGCCCGGGTGCGTGTGGCCGATGAGCTCGGCCTCGACGCCGATGCCAAGGAGGCTGTGGCCTTCGCCGCCCTCGGCTACGCCTGCCTGCACGGCTACCCCTCCAGCCTGCCCGCCGCCACCGGGGCGCGCGCCCCCGCCGTGCTCGGCAGTATCACCCCGGGTGACAACTACCGCGCCCTGATCGCCCGTGTTGCCGCCACGCCAGCTCAGCCGCCAGAGCGGATGGTGCTGGCGTAGCTCGTGTGCGCCGCCCTGCACCCCTGTGGATCTGGAGAACCGTGTGACCGAGTACACTCCGCTGACCGAAGCCAATAACCCCGCCACCCGGGCGATCGATAGCCTGAGCGCCGCCGAGATCGTGGCGCTGATCAATGCCGAGGATCGCAAGGTAGCCGAAGCGGTGGCGGCTGTGGGCGGCGCGATCGCTACCCTGGCTGAGTTGACGGCCGAGCGCATCCGGCGCGGCGGCAGGCTGATCTACATCGGCGCGGGCACCTCGGGCCGGCTCGGTGTGCTCGACGCCGCTGAGTGTCCCCCGACCTTCAGCACTCCGCCCGAGCTGGTGCTCGGCCTGATTGCCGGGGGTCCACGCGCCCTCACGAGCGCCGTCGAGGCCGTCGAGGATGACCCGGCAAGCGGCGCCGCCGATATTGCCGCCGCCGGGGTTGGTAGTGCCGACGTGGTGGTGGGCCTTGCGGCCAGTGGCCGTACGCCCTATGTGCTTGGCGCCGTAGCCGAGGCCAGGCGCCGTGGCGCCTTCGCCGCCGGGGTTGCGTGCTCTCACCCCTCGCCGCTCGGCGATGCCGTCGAGTTGATCATCGCGCCGATCGTCGGGCCGGAGGTGATCGCTGGCTCCACCCGCATGAAGGCAGGCACCGCCGAGAAACTGGTGCTCAACACGCTCAGCACCTGCGTGATGGTGCTGCTCGGCAAAACCTACGGCAACCTGATGGTCGATCTCCAGCCGCTCAACGAGAAGTTGCGCCGGCGGGCGGTGGGCATCGTGGCCAGCGCCACCGGGCTGGGGCAGGAGCAGGCCCGCGCCGCCCTGGCCGTGGCCGGTGATGTGAAGACGGCGATCGTGATGGTACTTGCTGGTATCGACCGGGACGAAGCCCGCCGTCGTCTCGCCGCGAGCGGCGGGCACGTTCGCCCCGCGCTCGGTGGGTGTGGACCGTTGGGTTAGGGCTACGGCACGGCGCGGGACATGCATTCCATGAGCGAGCTCCTCCTTGGTATCGATGGTGGCGGAAGCAACACCCGCGCGCTCCTGGCCAGCCTCGACGGCACCGTGCTCGGGCGCGGCTACGCCCCATCGAGCAACCTCCAGTCGGTTGGCTTCCCGGCGGCCACCGCCGCCATCCGCCAGGCGATCGCCGCAGCGTTCGATGCGGCCGGGATCGCCGCCGACACCCCGATCGCCGCAGCCTGCCTTGGCCTGGCCGGGGTGGGCCGCCCGGCTGACCACACCCGGATAGCCGCGTGGATTGAGCACGAGGCGATCGCGCGCCGTAGCGCCATCGTCACCGACGCCGAGCCGGTGCTTGCAGCCGGTACCCCGGAGGGCTGGGGCGTGGCCCTGATCAGTGGTACCGGCTCGGTCTGCGTTGGGCGGGACAGGCAGGGCCGCGCGGTGCAGGTGGGCGGCTGGGGCTATCTGCTTGGCGATGAGGGCAGCGGCTACGATCTGGCCATCCGTGCATTGCGCCTGGCCACCCAGACGGCCGATGGCCGGGCTGAGGCCCACGCCTTGCTGGACGCGGTGCTGCGCCACTGGAACCTCGCCGCGCCTGTCGACCTGGTGGGCCACGTCTACCGCACCGCGATTATGCGTCCGGCAATCGCCGACCTGACGCGACCGGTAGTGGCGCTGGCCGCGCAGGGCGATCGCGACGCGCTCGATTTGCTCGAAGGGGCCGCCGTCGAACTGGCTCGCGCCGCGCGCGTGGCCGCCCGTCGGCTGGGCTTGCACGAGCCTCCAGTGGCTCTCGCCGGTGGCCTGCTTGGCGCCAGCCCCGAGCTGCGCGCAGCGCTTGCCGAGTGCCTGGGGCCAGGCTGGGGCCCGCTGCGGTACGTTGACGACCCGGCCCTCGGCACGCTCGTACTGGCCCGCCGGCTGCTCACGGAGAGCTGAAGATGCGCTTCGTCCTGAACAATTGCCGCCTGATCGATGCAACGGGCACTCGGCCCGGCCCGCTGCTCGTGGATGCCGGGCGGATCGCGGCGATCGGCGGCATCTACGAGGTTCCAGCGCTCGACCTGGGTGGGGCACTCGTGGCGCCTGGCTTCGTAGACGTGCACACTCATGGCGGCGGCGGCTACAGCCTGCACACCGAGCATCCCGACGAGATCCGCGCCTACGCGGCCTGGGCCCCCTCGACTGGGGTCACAGCCTTTCTCGCCGGGATCGTCGGCGTGCCCGGCGGGTTGCCCGAGACCCAGATCCGGGCGGCCCTGGCTGCTGCCACCGGGCCCGCTGCCGGCGCCGAACTGGCTGGAATGCATCTCGAGGGGCCGTATATCAACGTGGCTCGCCGTGGTGCCCACGCGCCAGAGTGGCTGCGCGTGCCTGATCCGGCGGAGACCGAGCGACTGCTGGAGCTGGCTGGCAGCCACCTGCGCATCATCACCGTGGCCCCGGAGTTGCCGGGCGCCAAGGCCATGATTCGCCGGCTCGTTGCCGCCGGGGTGACGGTGAGCCTGGGCCATACCGACGCCACCTACGAGCAGACCCGGGCGGCCATCCCGCTCGGTCTCACCCACGCCACCCACTGCTTCAATGCGATGCGCCCGCTCCATCACCGCGAGCCCGGGCCGCTTGGAGCGATCGTCGAAGACGCGCGGGTGAGCGGCGAGCTAATCGCCGACGGCGTTCACGTACACCCGGCCGCGCTGCGCCTGCTGCTGCGCGCCCTGGGCCCGGATCGCGTCATCGTCGTCACCGATGCGCTCTCCTGTGCCGGTCTGCGCGACGCCGTCTTTAGCTTCGGCGGCCAGCCCGCGCGCGTTGTGGATGGCGTGGCCAGGCTTGCCGACGGCACCCTCACCGGCAGCGTGCTGACGATGGATCGCGCCCTGCGCAACCTGGTTGGAATGCTGGCCCTGCCTTTATCCGATGCCCTGGCCGCATTGAGCGCCAACCCGGCCCGCGCTGCCGGGCTCGCCCATCGCAAGGGCCTGTTGCGCGCCGGCTATGATGCCGATCTGATCGTCCTCGATGAGACGCTCACGCTCCAGGCCACCTTCTGCCGTGGCATCCTGGCCTACGCGGCCGAGGCCTTCCGGCGGCGCCACCCGCAGCTCCAAATCGCGCCCGGGTAACCCTCTGGTCACACGCGCCGTGCCGCCGTTGGGCCGCTGCGCGCTGCGGCCCGACAGGCTCCCGAACAACGAATCGCGAGAAGTGTCGGTCCGACTCTCGGTGAACGTCCACCGCGTGGTCCGATAGTGCCCTTGAGGCGCCTCAGGCGCTTCGGTCGAGCGCAATCTTCCAGAGTGCCAGGCCGAGCAAGGTCGGGTCGTGGCGGATGGTGTCCTGCTTATTCCAGAGGGTCCGTTTCCCCTCGCTGATCTCGGCAAAGTTCCGCACCAGCGGCGTGACCCCGAGCTCGGCAATCTTGAGCAGCTCATCGTCGGAGGGGCGGAGCAGATGCAGACCCTCGGCGGCGTACTGCGCAACCTGCGAGGCCGGGATCGTATCACTACGGTTGATCAAGGCGATGTCGAGGGTGTCGGGGCCGAGCAAATCGACGATCCGGCGCACGTGGTCGTAGATCGTAAAGCCGTCGGTCTGGCCGGGCTGGGTAGTCGTATTACAGACGAACACAACGGTCGCGCTCGTCTGGCGCAGCGCCTCCGCCATGCGGTCGAAGAGCAGGGTGGCGAGCACTGAGGTGAAGAAGCTGCCGGGCCCGATCACCACCACATCGGCCTGGGCGATCGCCTGGAGGACGGGTGGATAGGCGGGGGCGTTGGGGGTGGAGAGGTAGAGGCGACTGATCGGCGCTTTGTTCAGCGCCCGCACGGCCAGCTCGTTCTCGGCCGTGCTGCCGTCCTCCAGGTCGGCGCAGAGGTGCGTGTTGACCGTCGAAACGGGCAAAATACGCGCGGTGCAGCCGAGCATCAGGTTGGCCGCCTCCACCGCCTCGGCGAAGTCGCCGGTCATCTGGGTCAGCGCGGCGATCAGCAAGTTCCCAAAGGCCATGCCGTCGAGCAAGGGCACCTCGGGCGAGCGGAGGCGATGCTGCATGAGCCGGGCCAGGAGCGAATCCGGGTCGCGGGCGAGTGCGGAGAGCGTATTGCGCACATCGCCGGGGGCGGGCATCGCCGCTACGGCCCGCGCGGTGCCGGTGCTACGCCCCGTATCGGTAACGGCGATTACTGCGGTGAGCGAGCCAAAGTAGGGGCGAGCGCCGAGCAGCACCTGGCTCACGCCGCCGCCGCCGCCAATGGCCACCAGGCGGTGCCCGCCCTGGTGGTTGCCGCTCTGAGTGGACATACTTGTGGCCCTTATGCTACGCGCCGAGCAACGGGCGATGCGGCGCTGACAACGGCAGCATTATAGAGGAGATAGTCCGGGCGCGTGCAAAGGAGCTTGACATCTGCATCGCTGCCTGCTATACTCCCGCTTAACCGATTAAGTACTTAATCAATTAAGTGGCAGAGCGGAGCACCCCGTGGCGACGATCAAGCAGGTAGCGGAGCGGGCGGGCGTCTCGACGGCCACCGTCTCCTACGTGCTGAACGGGACGGGCTCGGTCACTGCCGCGACGCGGCGTCGCGTGCTCGAGGCGGTCGAGGCGTTGAGCTATCAGCCCAACCACGCCGCCCGCAGCCTGCGAACCCGCTCGCGAACTCTCGGCCTTGTCCTTCCTGTCTCGGCTGCCGGGCTGGGTGATCCGGCCCTGGCCGAGCTGGTAGCTGGAGCCGCGGAGTGTGCAGCCGGGCGAGGCTACTACCTGCTGCTAGCGTCGGTGGCGTCCGGTCAGCAGGAGGATGAGCTTGAAACCCGGCTCGCGGCCAGCGGGCGGGTGGATGGGATCATCCTGCTGGACTTGCGTACCGACGATGAGCGCCCGGCACGGCTGGCCGCCGCAGGCGTGCCCTTCGTCGGCGCGGGCGCGTCGGGACGGGCTGGCGAGGCCAGGCTAGTGGGGTTCGCCATGTACCACGGCGCAGTTGATGCAACCCGCCATCTGCTCGCCCTGGGTCACCGGCGTATCGGCATGATCGCCTTGCCCTCCGACCGGCTGGACAGCGAGCCCTTCTACCAGGGCTTTGCTGATGCCCTGGGCGCCGTGGGTCTGGAGCCCGACCCGGTGCTCATCGTTGAGGCTGGAACAGCCGAGGACGATGGCATCGCCGCGATGCAGGAACTCCTCGCTGCGCCGGAGCGCCCCAGCGCAGTGATCGCCGCGAGTGATGCTCTCGCCTTCGGCGCGATGCACGCCCTGCGAGACGCTGGTCTGGAGGCTGGGCGCGAGCTCTCGATCGTCGGCTGCGGCGACTTACCACTGGCGGCCCATAGCCACCCGCCACTCACGACCCTGCGGGCCCCGCGCCGGGCCCTCGGCGCCGAGCTCGCCCGGCGCCTGGTTGCCCTGGTTGAGCGCGAGCCATTGCCCGAGCCCACCACTCTCGCGCTCCAGTTGATCGTTCGACGCAGTACTGCCCCGCCAGAACGGTAGCCCGGAGAGCCAGGATGCCGCGCCGTGGTGGTTCCTGCGGCGTACACGCACTGGTACGGTACATCGCACGCGCTCCGGGCACGATACGTGGAACCATATCGGCCCGCCGCAACCCTCATCGGCGAACTAGAGAACCAATGAAGGCACTGAGATCAAGGAGGTACCATGGCCGGGATCAAGTTCGAGCACGTCTGGAAGCGCTTCGGCGAGGTTACCGTTCTGAAGGACCTCAATATCGACATCAACGACGGCGAGTTCCTCGTGCTCGTCGGCCCCTCGGGTTGTGGTAAATCCACCGCGCTGCGCTGTCTCGCCGGCCTGGAGGAGATTACCGACGGCAATATCATCATCGGCGACCGCGTAGTGAACGATGTGCCTCCGAAAGATCGCGATATTGCCATGGTGTTCCAGAGCTACGCGCTCTACCCGCACATGAGCGTGTATGACAATATGGCCTTCGGCCTCAAGTTGCGGAAGGTGCCCAAGCCGGAGATCGATAAGCGTGTGAAGGAGGCCGCAGAGATGCTCTCGATCGGCCACCTGCTCGATCGTAAGCCCAAGGCCCTCTCCGGCGGCCAGCGCCAGCGTGTCGCCCTTGGCCGTGCCATCGTGCGTGACCCGGCCGTCTTCCTGATGGACGAGCCGCTCTCCAACCTTGACGCCAAGCTGCGCGTGCAAACCCGCGCTGAGATCTCCAAGCTGCACCAGCGCCTGAAGACGACCTTCATCTACGTGACCCACGACCAGACGGAGGCGATGACGATGGGCTCGCGGATTGCCGTGATGCGCGACGGCATTCTGCAGCAGCTCGATACGCCCCAGAATCTCTATGATCACCCGGCCAACATGTTCGTCGCCGGCTTCATCGGTAGCCCGGCTATGAACTTCTTCGAGGCAAGACTCGATCGGGTGAATGGTGGCCTTGCGGTGGTGATCGGGAAGGACTTCGTGGTGCCGGTGCCCCAGAGCAAGCTTGACCACATCGGCAGCTACGCGGGCAAGGATGTTTACTTCGGCATTCGCCCCGAGGATGTGCACGACGCCCACTACGTGCCGCGCGGCGTGGACGACTCCGGGAAGCTGATCGCTCAGGTGAACCTGACCGAGGCCATGGGCTCCGAGGTGTACGCCTACGTCGAGAATGGCGGTAAGGAGTTCATCGGCCGCCTCGACCCGCGCACCAGCGCTCGTACCGGTCATAGCCTTGATATCGTTCTCGATATGGACAAGATGCACATCTTCGATCGCGAGACGGAGAAGGCCCTCGTCTAGAACCGGGGACCGGGAACCGAACACCGGGGACCGAGGAGCAGGATTACCTGGTTCTCGGTCCCCGGTTTTTTTGGCTACTGGAGCGCGGTCGTTTCTTCAAACCCCAGCATCAGGTTCATGTTCTGCACTGCTTGACCTGAGGCGCCTTTCAGCAGGTTGTCCAGCGCTGCGACGATAATGTAGCGCCCGTGCTCCGGCTCCACTGGCTGCAGGCCAATCGCGAGGTGCATGCTGTTCTGTACCAGTCGCAGTTCGGGTAGCCGGCCCGGCGGCAAGAGCCGCACGAATGGCTCGCCAGCATAGACCCCGTAGGCTGCCCGGGCCTCCTCCAGACTCACGCCTGGCCGGAGGGTGACGTAGATCGTCGAGAGGATGCCGCGAAACACCGGCAGCAGGTGCGGCGAAAAGATGATGTGCAGCCCCGTTTCCTGCTCCATCTCGCCGAGGTGGCGGTGGCTGCGGCCAATAGTGTAGGCGCTGAAGGTCTCGTGCGTCTCGCCGAAGTGGGTCTTCAGGCTGAGCGAGCGTCCGGCACCCGACACACCCGACTTGCTGTCCACGATCACGGTGCGGTCGGCGATGAGCCCTGCCCGCTCCAGCGGCCAGAGCGGGAGGATGGCAGTGAGGGGGTAGCAGCCGGTATTGGCAACGAGCCGCGCCCGCCGGATCGCGTCGCGGTGGAGCTCGGGCAGACCGTAGACGGCAGTGCTCAGGAGCTCGGGTGCCGGGTGGGGCTTGCCGCGCCGTCGCTGGTAATCGTCGGGGTCGCGCAGGCGGAAGGTGTCTGAGAAGTCGACGACCTTCACGCCACGCTCCAGGGCCTGCTGGACGATTGGCAACAGCTCGGCCGCCCCATGGGGCAGGCAGGTGAAGATCAAGTCCACCCCCGCCAGGTTCGCCTCATCCGCGCTCACGAGCTGCTGATCGATCAGCGTCGGGAAGATGTCGCTCAGGCGCTGCCCGGCGGCTGAGCGGGCCGTCGCAAAGGCGATCTCGACGCCGGGGTGGCGCGTAAGGATCTTGATCAGCTCGAATCCGGTGTAGCCGCTCGCCCCGTAGATGCCAACCCGTGCCATCACGCTTCTCCTGTAAATCCTGTCTTCAGGGTGGTCCCCTGGCATAACCAGAGCCATCCTCCCCAGCCCGCTCGCCCCTGCTCACGCGAGGGGGCGAGTGTGTCGAGTGAAACAGGGTGCGGGCGCCGGGCGCCCTGCCCTGGGAGGTTCGCCAACGGAGGTGCCACGACGCGCGTCTGTCGTCGGTGTCTGTATTCTGACGGACTGAGTTCCACCCGTTCGCGCAGGAGCGGGTCCTCACCTGCGCGGGGCGGGGCTCCGCCCCCGCGAAAGCGGGGGACGCCAGATTTGGCTTTGCCGTCCAGGCTCCCGGCTACGCGAGGGTAGGCTTGTACTCCTGGCTGCCGCCGACCCACGCCGAAGCATGCGCGCATTATACCCCGATGGCGCATGCTATACTGCCGCCGGGCGGTGTGGAACAGGGCTCGTGTAACGTCCGACACCGCCACAAGCCCGCATTCCTCAGCACTCACTCCCAAAGCGGGATCGGGAGAGCCGGAGGCGTCCTGCTGCGGAGGCACCCTTCGCCCGGGAGGAGCGGGTTCTCACGCGCGTGGGGAGGGCTCCGCTCCCGCACAGGCGGGGCGTGGGGAACGGACGGCGGTGCATCCGCCTGCGGTATAGATCCAGCGCAAGGACGTTTCTATGGCCACCAGGGTGCTCATTCTCTCCGCGAGCGTCGGAACGGGCCACAAATCGGCTGCCGCCGCGCTCGAGCAGGTCTTTCGTGAGCGGCCCGATGTCGAGGTTGTCAACCAGGACGCCCTCAAGCTCACCTCACGCCTCTACCAGGCGACCGCCGCCGACGCCTACTTCGCGATGGTCAAAGGCAACCCCTGGGCCGTCGGCTGGCTCTATGACTTCAACGACGAGCCCTTCAAGAACGAGATCGGCCTCAACCGCCTCTGGAACGACCTGAATGCCCAGCCACTGGCCCGCTTCATCGAAGACTTCGACCCCGACATTACCGTCTGCACTCACTTTATGCCCGCCGGCATTGCGGCCCAGTTGCTCACCGCCGACAAGATCGAGGGCCGGCTGGCGATTGTTACCACCGACTACGACTTCCAGGGCATGTGGTTGAGCCACGCCTTCAACCGCTATTTCGTGGCCATCGAGGAGGCCCGTGAGCAGCTCGCCGTGCTCGGGATCGACCGTGAGCGGATCACCGTCTCCGGGATTCCGGTGACGCCCGCGCTCAGCGCCCCGCTGGACGTAGCGGCCGTGCGCGAGCGCTTCGGCCTGCGCGACGAGCTGCCGACGCTGCTCGTCTCGGCTGGCGCACTGGGCGGCGGCCCCGCCCGCGAGATCGTCGCGCAGCTCCTGGGCCTCACCATCCCGATGCAGACGGTGGTCGTCTGCGGGCGCAACGAAGCCCTGCGCGAGGATGTTGTGGCGCTCACCACCGCGCACAGCGAGCGCTTCCGGGTGCTCGGCTTCACCCCCGAGATGCCCGCGCTCATGCGCGTGGCCTCGCTCTTTATCGGGAAGCCCGGTGGGCTTACCTCGGCCGAGTGTATGGCTGCCGGCCTGCCCATGCTGATCGTTGCCCCCATCCCCGGCCAGGAGGAGCGCAACAGTGATCACCTGCTCGAGAATTGTGCCGCAGCGCGCTGCAACAACCTCGGGACGATCGGCTACAAAGTGGCGCGCATCCTGGAAGAGCCCGGGCGCCTGGAGCGCATGCGCAAGGCGACGGCCCGCCTCGGCCGGCCGGATGCCGCTCGGGTGGTGGTGGATACGCTCCTCGCCGATACGGCCGAGCCCAGGCGCTTCACCCCCGAGGAGCGGCGCCAGATCATTGCTGCCGCCCGCAGCGGCCTGACCGTGGCGCCGCCGCCCCTTGCCGACGAGGTACCGCTCTATAACGATGCCACCGGCGTGTACCTCGGCGCGATCAGCCACCACCAACTCCAGTTCCTCATCGACCAGCTTGAGGAAGAGCACGAGCACGACACGACCTACTTTCTCGACCAGCCCACCCTGCAGTTCCTGGCCGAACGTGGCGCCGACCGGGAACTGATCGAGACGCTCTACCGTGCCCTCGGCGATGCCGATCACGTCGAGATCCGCTATGTGAAGCCCCAGGCCCCTCCGGCTTGAGCAGAACCTCCCGATGACCCTCACGCTTGTTGGCCCCCGGCTGATCGATGCCCAGGGCCGGACTCTCATCCTCCGTGGCGTGAACCTCGGCGGCTCCAGCAAAGTGCCCCGCACCCCCGACGGCGCCACCTATCGCCGCGACGGCTTCTTCGACCACCGCAACGTCTCGTTCGTCGGCCGGCCCTTCCCCCTCGACGAGGCCGACGAGCATTTCGCGCGCCTGCGGGGCTGGGGCCTCACCGTCGTGCGCCTGATCGTCACCTGGGAAGCCGTGGAGCACGCCGGGCCCGGCCAGTACGACGAAGCCTACCTCGACTATCTGACGGCGATCGTCCGCCGGGCCGGCGAGCACGGCCTGACGCTCTTTGTCGACTTCCATCAGGACGTGTGGGGGCGGCACTCGGGTGGCGATGGCGCGCCCGGCTGGACCTACGAAGCCGTCGGGCTCGACATCACGCGCTTTCAGGAAACCGGCGCCGCGATCGTCCACGCGACCTACGGCGATCCCTTCCCACGCATGATCTGGCCAACCAACGGCTGGAAACTTGCCGCCGCCACGATGTTCACGCTCTTCTTTGGCGGCGACGACTTCGCCCCTGGGCTGACCGTGGCGGGTGAGCCAGTGCAAGGCTACCTGCAGCGCCATTACCTCGGGGCGCTGCGGCAGGTCGCGGCTCGGCTGCAGGGCTTCGCGCACGTGCTTGGCTACGACGTGATGAATGAGCCGATGCCCGGCTTCATCGGCAACGCCCGGCTGCACCTGCCTGCCTCGCCCATTCCACAGGGCGAGCGGCCGAGCCCCTTCGAGATGATGCTCCTGGGTGCGGGTTACCAGCGTGACGTAGAGCTCTGGGCCTCGGGGCTGCACCCGCGGCGCATCGGTCGCCGTACCCTGAACCTGGCCGGAATGCGGGCGTGGCTGCCAGGACGGGAGTGTGTATGGCGCCAGGCAGGCGTATGGGATGTTGGCGCCGATGGGGAGCCGAAGCTGCTGCGGCCGCACCACTTCAGCTATGTGCGCGGGCGGCGCGTAGCGTTCGGGCGCGACTACTGGCGGCCCTTCGTGAACCGGGCAGCCGCTGCCCTGCGCGAAGTTCACCCCGGCGCGCTGATCTTCGTCGAGCCCGAGTTCGGCGCCGTTGGGCCGGCATGGGGCCCCGACGACGCGCCCGCGATTGTCTATGCGCCCCACTGGTACGATCTGCTCACCCTCTACCTGAAGCGCTACCTCCCTGGCCTGGCGGCCGACCTGACACGGCGGGGACTGGTGGTCGGTATCGGGAACGTTGGCCGCCACTTTGCGGGCGAGCTACGGGCCCACGTGCGCCACGGCGCCGAGCAGATGGGCGCCCCGACCCTGATTGGCGAGTTTGGCATCCCCTTCGACCTGAACGGCAGGCTGGCCTATCGCACGGGCGATCTGCGTGTGGCAGAGGCCGCCATGGCCCGCAGCTTCCGGGTCCTCGATGATGCGCTTGCGAGCGGGACGCTCTGGAACTACACCGCCGACCACAGCATCGCCCGTGGCGACCAGTGGAACGGCGAGGACCTCTCGATCTTCAGCCGGGAGCATGGCGGCCCGGAGGGTGGGCGGGCGCTACGGGCGGTGGTGCGGCCCTACGGGCGAGCGACCGCCGGCACGCCCCTTGCCATGAGCTTCGACGTGGCGAGCCGGCGTTTTCGCTATCGCTTCCGTCACGACCCGGCCGTAACCGCGCCGACCGAGATCTTCGTGCCACAGCTCCAGTACCCGGACGGCTGCATCGTGCATGTCTCCGATGGACGCTACGAACTCGACATGGCGGAGCAGGTGCTGCGCTACTGGCACAGCGCCGAGCGTGAAGAGCACGAACTCTGGTTCATGCCAGCGTAGGGGCGCCACCCTCGCGCACCGCCTCAGCGACAGCTACCGGATCAGCGCGGCGAATGGCGGCCTGCCGTGAGAGCGCGAACCGGGCCCCAGAAAACTACCCCTGGATGGCGTTCTGAGGCACCCAAGCCCTCCGCAGGCGGCGCAACCACGCTGGCAATGGCGCTAGAAGATCGACAGATAGCGCTCTACCTCCCAGGCCGAGACATAGGCGCGGTAGCTCTCCCACTCCTGCTGCTTGGCGTCGAGGAAGCGCTCAAGCGCATAGGGGCCAATCGCCTGCTGGATCACCTCATCCTCGCGCAGGGCATCGAGCGCCGCCCCCAGCGATGACGGGAGCATCGTGAGCCCCCGGGCACGCGGATCGACGTGAAAGAGATCCTCCTCGGCGGCCTCGCGCAGCGGCAGCTTACGGCGGATGCCGTCCAGTCCCGCAGCGAGCATCGCCGCGTAGGCCAGGTAAGGGTTACAGGACGGATCGGGGCAGCGCAGTTCAACCCGCGTACTCTGGTGGCGGCCACCCGTAATGCGCGGCACACGCACGAGGGCCGAGCGGTTCGTGCGGCCCCAGGAGATATAGACGGGGGCCTCGAACCCGGGCACCAGGCGCTTGTAGGAGTTCACCAGGGGCGCCAGCAGCGCGCACATACCCCGGGCGTGAGCCAGCAGCCCGGCGATGAAGTGGCGGGCCGTAGCCGAGAGCCCGTACGGATCATCCGGGTCGGCGAAGGCGTTCTGCCCCGTCACCAGGTCCACCAGGCTCTGGTGGACGTGCATCCCGCTGCCGTTAACATGGGCGAAGGGCTTGGGCATGAAGGTCGCGTAGAGCCCATTGATCTGCGCGATAGCCTTCAGGGTCACCCGGGCCGTCACGGTGTGGTCGGCCGCGCGCAGCGCCTCATCGTAGCGCAGGTCGATCTCGTGCTGGCCGGCGGCCACCTCGTGGTGCGCGGCCTCCACACTGATCCCCAGCCCGTGCAGGGCCCGCACCATCTGGCGGCGGATCAGCGTCGCCTGATCGGTCGAGACATCGAAATAGCCTGCATTATCGTGCGGCAGGGGCAGAACATCACGCTCCGGACTCGTCTTGAAGAGGAAGAACTCGAGCTCCGGCGCCACGTTGAAGCCGAACCCCAGGCTGGCGGCCTGCTGGGCAACACTTGCCAGCACAAAGCGCGGGTCACCGCCGAAGGGCTTCCCGTCAGGGGTCACGATATTGCAGATCAGCCGTGCCGTTGCCAGGCCCTCGTGCTGATCCCATGGGATCAGCGCGTAGGTCGCCAGATCGGGCACGAGGTACATATCGCTCTCAACGATCCGGGCGAAGCCCTCGATCGCCGAGCCATCGAACCAGACGCCGTGGTCCAGCGCGTCGGGCAGTTCGGCGCTGGGGATCGTCACCGTCTTGACCATGCCGAGGACATCGGTGAACTGGAGGTTCACGAAGGCGACGCGCTGCTCCTCGGCACGCTGCAGCAGCGCCTGGCGGGGGTCGTCGCTCATATGGGCCGGGCTCCTCGCTCGTTCGTGCCGCGCCAGGGTTGGCGAAAGGAGGTGCGCTTGGCCACGGTCACGCGCGTATCTCGCGGTCCGCGTCCGAGGCGTTTCCTGGTGGCGCACGAAGCTGTTGCTCCCATTGTACCACTGGACAAACAAGAACATATGTGCTATACTCATGCGTGCAACGCCTCGCGAAGCGCCGGATCGGCATCCGCGCCTCCCCCTTCTCCGTTCAGGGGCGGACAGGTCAATACTACGACTAGCGGTTTGCCTCATCCTGAAGGGCTATCCAACCCTTCTCCCAGGCCCGTAGCGGACAGAACCCGGATTCGATCGGCGGTTTGTCTTATCCTGATGGGCTACACGCGCTGCTCCCGGAGCGGAGGTTTGGCAGCCTGCCCCGCGTAAATAGGGGGAGAGCCAGAAGTGCGGCCCAACGCCGTGAACCACACGTCCGACCAGGCGGGCTGTCCGCCCTCGAACCATTCTGCGGAGGGGGTTGCGCGGCGATCCCGGGTGCTACGTCCAGTAGCCACGCTGGCCTCGGGAGCAACCACGGCCCGGCATGGCGATGCGAGCGCGCCCGGGCACGAGGCCGGGGGCACCAATCGCGTTCAGCCCGGCTCTGGCCGTGATCGAGGGAGGGCCGGCTGGCAGCCAGCGACGGCCTGTATCGTAGCGGAGGGTCGTGCGGGAGTGCCCGGTTGACACCGGCGGGGTCCTACCGGCCGCGCGGGTGCTCAGGAGCATCGAAGGATCCACGAAGAAGCACGAGCACAGCTAAGGAGCACCAGCATGATCGGCCGCAACCGCGTGCGCCAGGCCCAGGACGTCATCACCCTGCAGTACGCAAACGGCAAAAGCATGGCCCGCCAGGTAGGCAGTAGCGGGCGCTTCGCCCCCTACGTCGGCTTCCACATCGAAGTCGGGAAGGACTCGGAGATCGACACGGCCCTCAGTGCTGCCAGGGTCACCCAGATCGAGATCAAGCACCAGCGCCCCGGCGGGGCGGAGATCATCCGGCACTGGGGCCTCGGGGAAACCGTACGGCTCTACCCCGTCACCAGTGGCCCGGTGGCGCCGACGGTGGCCGCCTCGCTGGCAGGCAAGAACGCCGACGCGACGGCTGAGGCCGGGATCGGTCTGCGCTGGGGAGAGCACGAGCGCAGCAAGCTGGCCATTCGGGGCTACCTGGATCTGCTGGTGCAGGCCGGGTCGTTGCGGCTCGTACAACTCTCCGTACGCTCCCGGATGACCGACGAACTGCTCAAGGCGCTGATCGACCACGGGCGTGTCTGCGAGGCCGCCGACAGTCTGGTTGACCGAGCGCGCCACCCGGAGGTCGTCTGCTTCCACGAGATCGCGCTTCCCCTTGGCCCCGGCGAGGAGGAGCTCTGGGGCAAGACGGACACCACCTCGGTGACGCCCTTCCGTAGCATGCACCCGGCGCTGATCGACGCCGACTACCTGCGGGGGGGCTGGCGCCCCGATAGTGTCCACGCCGCCGCCCTGCGCGACTGGGATGGGATCCAGTTCTGGGCCCGCGAGTACGCCTCCCAGGCCGAGGAGGCCGGGCGTGGCCCCGAGGCCGTGGCCGCCAATGGCGCCGAGGACGTGCTCTAGCGGGTTGCCTATCGTGGCCCCGCCTATCCTCTCCCCCGTTTGCGCGGGGGCAGGCCCCCAGCTTGCGCGGGGGCCAGGGTGGAGGCAGACTCGCCGTGGTCGCTCCCTGGACGCCCGCCTGCGCGGGTGTGACAAAATGCGCCGAGGTGTCGTTCCCGCGCAAGCGGGAACCTCGCGCAAGCGGGAACCCAGCGAAAGCGGGCACCCGGCGCACGCGGGCACCCGGCGCCCGGGGGATTCGCCGGCGCCCCTCCCTGGACGCCCGCCTGCGCGGGCGTGACAAATGCGCTGGCCGC
>SFCB01000276.1 GCA_004367505.1 Chloroflexi bacterium OHK40
CATCTGGGGGTTCATGGCGGGGGCCAGGAGCACCGGGGCGCTGGTGGCGAGGAGCGTGGTGGTGAGCAGATCGTCGCTGAGGCCGGCGGCGATCCGGGCGATCGTGTTGGCCGTCGCCGGAGCCACAACAACCGCGTCGGCGGCGAGGCCCAGGCTCACGTGGCCCACCACGCCGTCCTCGGGGAGCGACCACATGTCGCCGAGGACGGGGCGACCGGTGAGGGCCTGGAAGGTGGCGGCACCCACGAAGCGCTCAGCGGCCTCGGTGAGCACCACGTCCACCACGGCGCCGGCCAGGGTGAGATCGCGGGCGAGCTGCGCCACCTTGTAGGCGGCGATGCTGCCGCACACACCGAGTACGATCCGCTTCCCGTTCAGGATGTCCATCTGCCCTCTCTGGTGCCCATGCGGCGGCATTGTAGCATCAGCCCTGGTGGGCGTCAAAGCTGGCGCGGCACGGGATGGCTGGCGATCGAACGTCTACGCCAGGCATGCCTCTATTCCTTTTTCTGTGCTCGTAAGCAAACTGAAACCAGATTTCAATGAATGGACCTGGCGACGAACAGTATAATAGACGGCGCCTCCCTGTTTTCTACGACAGTTCCCCGTAGGCGCAGCTCGCTGCTGCCCGCTTCAGCCATGGTCTGGCTGTCGTGTACCCGGTGCCCGCTGTGCTGCTATTGCGCCTTGCGCGCACTATCTGGATTGGGGGGAGGTACTCATGCGTAGGCCACGTTCGATGCCCACCGGTGGACCGGCGACCCTCGTTCTGCTCTTCGCGCTGCTCCTGTGCGGTCTCCCCGGCGCCACCCCGTTCGCCGTGGCCCAGGAGGGGACTGGCTTCCGGCTGATGCCCTCTCGTGCCGACGCCGCTCCGCCCGCGCTGTCCGCTGCCCGTGCCCAGGTCGTCGGTACCGCCCCGGGCGATGCGCCGGCCAGCGCCCAGGCCGCCAGTGGGCCCGAGGGCGTGCCCCTCGTCGCGCTTCCCCAGGGAGGGGGAAGCCCGGAGCCGGACGTGGTCGAGCTCGAGACGCAGATCTCGCCACCCAACGCCGTGCGGCCTCAGGGCCTCACCCCCGAGCAAGCGGCCCGGATCACCTTCGGCCCCGCCAAGAGCGACCCGACCCTGCGCCCGACCACCCTCAGCGGCGCCTGCCAGGCCATGATCCGCAACGCGCAGATCGACGGCTACCAGGACCCCGATACCGGCTTCTTCAACATCTATAACTGGACGGTCATCCAGCCGGTGGTCTACGTCGAGACGAACACCTACTTCTCCTACCCCTACGCGCTCACCATGGAGGACGCCGACGAGGCTCAGTCCGATGGCCGCCCCGGCCGCGATGAGGATTGGTTCGGCCAGGATTTCTACTTTCCCACGGATGGTGAGGGGCTTCCTGATCGAATTTAACCTGTACTACCCCGATGATGGCGGAAATGTCGGCTTCGATAGCGTCGATTTCGGCTACGTTGAGCTCTATCGCATCGACGATAATGGCTTCCTGATCGACGAAGTGCCGGGCGATCAGTTCGTTCAGGGCATCGTTGTGCAGCGGATCGACGTGGTCCCGCAACCCAACACGTGGTACCGCGTCCCCTTCTTCTTTGCCCAGGATCCGAACGATCCCAATGATGACGCGCTCTTCAACAGCATCAAGGGCCAGCGTGTTGCCCTCGTCTTTGATCAGGACGGTGACCGGCTGCCGCCCTACGAGAACGCGATCATCGACAACCCGCAGGTGACGGTCTGCCCAACAGCGCAGCCGCCCGACCGGGCGATCGAGGGCTTTGTGGCGGTGCAGGGCCTGCCGCTGGCGGGCCAGGGCAACGTCTCGATCACCACGGCCAGCCTGGGCCTGCTCTACCGGGAGGGGCCCGGCGCCACGCCGCAACTGGTGCGGGTGACGAACCCGTTTGAGAGCGGCTACTATCGCTTCCGGGGCCTGCCCAGCCTGCCGCCGGGGGGCTCCTACCAGGTGCTCTACCTGAACAGCGGCTATGAGCGGGAGCCGCCGGCCGATGGCGGCCAGCGCATGGCCTACTACGCCGGCCCGCTCGTCACCAGCTTCAGCGATACGCGCACCGGCGGCTACTACTACGGCTGGGGCGGCTACTTCGATCTTTCCGACATCTTCCTCGGTGGCCCGGAGCACTACGCCGAGGTGGCCGGCACGGTCAGCTTCAGCTGGACGCCCCGTAGCTTCAATGGCGATACGGCACTGGAGGATGGCGAGCAGGGCTACTTCCTCTGCTTTTACGATCCGACCAGCTTCGCCGAGGTGTGCACCACCAGCCCGATCGAGGGTGGCTCCATCGCGGTGAAGGCCGCAGATCTGACAGGTATCCCCGGCTTCTCCTTCGAGTTGGGCAAGACGGTCGGCTGGTACGTGATGGTGGCCGGCCCCGGCTACGACCCCGTGAGCCCTGCCTTCGACGGCCTGGGTGCCAGCCGCTATAGCCGCTTCGTCACCTTTGTGGAGGCCGTGGACATCCCGGCGCCCTCGCCGCCTGAGGGCGGCGAGATGCCCGGCGACCCCGCTGAGGACGACGACAGTTGGACGCTGATGTTCTACCTGGCCGGCGACGACCCGCAGCTCACCACGCCATCCGGCAACACCCGCAGCCTGATCAATGTGCTTACCAACCTGCTCCAGCTGCCCGACAGCTACCCCGAGCTGAACATCGTGGTGCAGTTCGACTTCTACGAGACGCTGGAGGGCGATCCGCCCGTGAGTAGCCTGGAGCCCGAGTTCCGTGGCACCCAGCGCTGCTTCTTCGCCCCGGGCACCCTGCGCCTGGCCGACGCCTGCCAGCAGCTCGGCGAGCAGAACACCGGCAGCCCCCAGGTGCTTGCCGACTTCATCAGCGATAGCCTGGCGCGCTACCCCGCCGACCGCACCGCACTGATCATCATGGGCCATGGCAACGCCGTGACCGGCGTGGCGGGCGACCGCACCAGCCTCCCCGACGATGCCCTGCGCCCCCACGAGCTGGAGCAGGCCTACGAACTGGCCAACCTCGACGACGATAAGCTCGATCTGCTCGTCTACTACTCCTGCCTGATGGGCAACTACGAGACGGCCACGATCGCCAGCCGTTTCGCCGACGTGATGGCCGGCAGCCCTAACATCGCCGCCCTGGTGGACGTGACGGCGCAGCTCGGCGCCGCCGCTGCCAGCAGCCAGGACCCGCGCGTAGTGGCCGCCGCGCTGGTGGAGGCCTACAACGACGAGCTCAGCCTTTACAACCAGCGCTACAACCGCAACCTTTCGATCGCCATGGCCGCCTACGACCTGCGGCAGCTCGCTGGCCTGCGCGATGAGGTGAACGAGCTGGCGAGCGCGATCACCGCCAGCCTCGATCTGGCCGACGTGGGCAACGCCCGGGCCGCCGTGCAGCTCTACGACTCATCGGCGCCGGAACTGTGGGGCTTCACCAGCCAGGGCGAGGACGCCCTGATCGACCTGCGGCACCTTGCCACGCTGCTCAGCGACAGCTCCAATGCGCGTATCCGGGACGCTGCCAGCAATCTGCTCGCCGCCCTGCTCCCGGTGGGCGACCCGAACGGCCTGGTGATCGCCAGCGTAGCCCGCAGTGGCCGGGCCGACCTGGTGGGCGGCGGCACGCACAACCTGAGCAATGCCGCCGGGCTCTCGATCTACTTCCCCACCGGGGTCGATGTGGGCAATCAGGCGACGCTGACCCGCAACTACCTGGACTACTACCGCCAGACGAGCTTCCGCACCGGCAGCTGGGACGAGCTGGTCGACGCGACGCGCACGGGCATTCCGAGCCTGCCCCGTGGCGGCAAGCTCGCCTCCATGCCCGTCGGCGCGGCGGGCTCCACCCTGATGAACCTTAACGCGCAGGAGCTCTTCCCGACCCTCGGCGCGCCCCTGGACGAGACGGCGCTGCTCCATCTGCCGTTACTGCGCAGGTAGGCCAGGGATCAGGTTCAGGGGTGGACGGAACGTCTGGATCGTGGTTCACGGCGTTGGGACGCGCTGCTGGCCCTCACCCCCGCTTGCGCGGGGGCAGGGCCCTCGCGTGCGTGGGGGCAGGGCCCTAACCCCCGCTCGCAGAACGGGAGCCGGGGGGGCGGAAGGCTTCCCGATGCGGCTTCTCCCCGCTCCCCTTGTGGGTTCAGGGGCGGACAGAACTGGCGGCCTGAAACGGGATGCGCCGCGTTGGGCCGCAGTGCAGGCCCCTGGCCCCCGCTCCCGCGCGGGAGCGGGGGGACGCAGCCCGTCAGGATGCGGAAAATCGCCACGCGAACGCGCGTGCTGTCTGCCCTTCAACCCTTGTGGGAGCGGGGCCGGGGATGAGGGGAATCGGGCGACGGTGCGGCATCCCTGCTTTCAAACGCGCTTCTCACCCAAGCAGGCCCGCGATCTGCTACACTAAGAGTCCGACCTGAACCCGGTGATCCTGGGACCGCCCATGACCTTGCAGCAGCCAAACCCGGCGCAGATCCGCACCCTGGTGAGCTACCTTCCGCCCGCAGTGGCGCGGGCGATTCATGCAGACCCACGGCCCCTTGAGGCGCCGCGCCACGAGCGCTTCCCGGCCGCCGTGCTGCTCGCCGATGTTTCCGGCTTCACCGCGCTCACCGAGGCTCTGGCGGGGCGAGGGGCCAGCGGCGTTGAGGAGCTCACGACGCTGCTCAATCGCTACTTCAGCCGGATGATCGGCCTGCTGGAGGCCGCCGGTGGTGAGGTGGTCCAGTTCAGCGGCGATGCCCTGATGGCGATCTTTCCCGCCGATCAGGAGGCCCAGCTACCACAGGCGGTGGCCCGTGCTGGCGAAGCCGCCCGGCACATGCAGGCCGCCATGGATGAGTTCGCCACGCTGGCCACCAGTACCGGCGACCACGTGCTGGCCATGAAGATCGCCATCGGCGCCGGTAAGGTGCTGGCCATGTCGATCGGCGGGGTCTTCAGCCGCTGGCAGTACATCATCGCCGGGGCCCCACTCCGGCAGGTGGCCGAGGGCGAGCAGGCCGCCCGTCGTGGCGAGATCGTGTTCAGCCCCGAGGCCCGCGCGCTGCTGGCGGTGAGCCCCGGGCCCGGCGCCCCGCGCCGGATTATCGCCCCGGCCGACCTGGACTGGAGCCACGCCGACACGGCGACCCTGGAGGCCCTGCGCCTGCACATCCCGCGGGCGATTACCGCGCGCCTTTCCGCCGTGGAGGAGCGCTGGCTGGCCGAACTGCGCCGCATGAGCGTGGTCTTCATCGGGGTAGGTGGCCTGGAGGACACCGGTGATGACTCGGTGGGCTACTTCCACGCCTGCATGCGCGCCCTGCAGGAGGTGACGTACCGCTACGAAGGGAGCCTGAATAAATTTCAGGTGGACGACAAGGGCGTGATCGGGATTCTGCTCTTTGGCGCGCCGCCCATGGCCCACGCCGACGATCCGCTGCGAGCTGTGCGCTGCGCCCTGGACTTGCAACGGGCGGCGGAGTTGCTCGGCCTGCGCATGGCTGTCGGCGTCACGACCGACCAGGTCTTCGCTGGCCCGGTAGGCAGCCGCACCCGCCGCGAGTATACCGTGATGGGCGACGCCGTGAACCTGGCCGCTCGCCTGATGCAGCGGGCTGGCCCGGGTGGCGTGCTCTGCGACTATAGCACCTACGCTGCGGCCCGGGCCGAGGTGCGCTGGGATGTCCTGCCCGCCATCGCCGTGAAGGGCCGCGCGGCGCCGGTGCGCGTCTACCGGCCCCAGGGCCTCGCGAGCGCCGAGATGGCCCGCTCGGTGCGTCGTGGCGCCGAGCAGCCCCTGGTGGGCCGCGAGGCCGAGGTGCGGCAGCTCGAGCAGAGCCTCGCCGTGGTGGCCGCTGGCCGCAGCCAGGTGCTGTTCATCGAGGGCGAGGAGGGGATCGGCAAGAGCCGGATGGTTCAGGAGCTCGCCCGGCTCATGCGCGAGCGCGGTATTGTGGGCCTGCTCGGCACCGCCGAGTCGCTTGCCCGTGACCAGCCCTACAATGCCTGGCGCGAGATCTTCGGCAGCTACTTCGATCTCGACGAGGCCGGTGGTCCGGAAGACCGGCGCGCGATCGTGCGCGCTCGCCTCGGGCAGATCGCGCCGCCACTGTTGGAGCGGGCGCCGCTGCTCAACGATATTCTCGCCCTTGGCCTGCCAGAGACGGAGCTCACCAGCGGGCTGGAGCCGGAGCAGCGCCAGGCTGGTCTGCGCTCGCTGCTGCTGGAGTTGCTGCGCCTCTGGGCCGCCGAACAGCCCCTGGTGCTCGTTCTGGAGGATGCCCACTGGCTCGACGCGCTCTCCTGGCAGCTCGCCGTGCTCACCGCCCGCTCGCTCGCCGACACCGGCCTGCTGCTGGTCTGTGTGCGCCGTGCCGCCGACGAGGAGCCGGCCGGGCCCTTCGCGGATGAGTTGCGGGCCGCGGCGGGCAATGCCGTGATCACCCTTGGCCCGCTCTCGCCCGAGCAGACGGCGACACTCGGCGCCTCACGCCTGGGTGTCGCCCGCCTCTCGGCCGATCTCGCCCGCCTGATCGCCGAGCGGGCCGCCGGCAACCCGCTCATCACCGAGGAGTTGGCCCTCAGCCTGCGCGAGCAGGGCGTGGTGGTAGTGGAGGGCGATCTCGGTGTACTGCGCGGCGACGCCGCCGAGCTCCAGCTCCCCTCTACCCTCCAGAGCCTCGTGCTCAGCCGCATCGACCATCTCCCCGTCGAGGAGCAGCTGACGCTCAAGGTGGCCGCCGTGATCGGCCCCTCCTTCAGTGCCGAGGCCCTCTGCGAGGTCTACCCTGAGCCGGTTGGCGCCGAGGTTGTTGCTGGCCGGCTCGATCGGCTGGTGGCCCGCGAGCTGATCATCGCCTCCGCCGACAAGGCCTGGGTGACCCACCGCTTCCGCCAGACGGTGCTCCAGGAGATGACCTACAGCACCCTCTTGCCAACCCAGCGACGTGACCTGCACGCCCGTGCCGCAGCCTGGTACGAGGCCCGGCCTGTCGAAGATCAGGGGGCCATCCTACCGCAGCTGGTGCACCACTGGCGCCACGCGGGCGACCACGCCCGTGAACTGCGCTACGCGCGCCTGGCCGGCCAGCGCTTCGCCGCAGAGTACGCCAACGACGCCGCCCTCAGCTACATCGAGCGGGCCCTGCAGCTCGCCCAGACCGGTAGCGAGCGCCTGGAGTTGCTCTGGCTGCGCCTGCAGATCCACGAGCGTACCGGCCAGCGTGAGGCCCAGCACGACGACTTGAGCCAGATCGAGTGGCTGGTCAATGGGGGTGACCCCGTACAGCAGGCCCGGGTGGCGAATGGCTGGGCGACCTACTACAAAGATATCAGCGACTACCCGCAGGCTCTGGCCCAGCTCGCGAGCGCCGAGGCCCTCGCCCGTGAGGCCGGCGACCAGGCCAGCGCCGCGCGGAGCCTCACGCTGCGCGGCGAGATCTACGAGTTCCAGGGCGCTCTGAGCGATGCCCGCGCGTGCTTCGAGGCTGCCCTGACGATGTATCGTGCCCTCGGCTATCGCCGTGGTGAGGCCAACAACCTCAGCAAGCTCGGCAACCTGCACTACTACCAGGGCGAGTACGAGGCTGCCCGCGAGCTCTTCCACCAGGTGCTCAGCATCCGCCGCGCTGCCCACGATGCCAGCGAGTGCTTCACCCTCAGCAATCTGGGCGAGGTGAGCCTTAAGCTGGGTGAGGCCGATGCCGCGTGGGGCTACTGGGAGCAGGCTCTAGCCGCCGCCCGCCGCGTGGGCGACCGCAGCACCGAGGCGCTGGTGCTCGGCCAGATGGGCTACGGCGATCTGGCACGCGGGCGCTACGGCGCCGCCCTTGAGAGCCTGAGCCGCTCGGTGGCGGCCTTCCGCGCCATCGGTGAGCGCCGCCGCGTGGCCGCCGACTTGAATGATCTGGGGATGGTCTGGCGCGATATCGGTGGCTACGCCGAGGCTCGCCGTTGCTTTGAGGAAGCCCTGGCGATCCAGACGGCCATCGGCGACACGCGCAACGCGCTCTTCACCTCGCTCAACCTGGGCTGGCTGCTGCTCGACGAAGCCCCCGACGCCGCCGGTGAGTACTATCGGGGGGCGCTCGCCTCTGCTCTGGCATCCGGCGACCGTGAGGGCGAGGCCTATGCCCGGAGCTACCAGGCCTACCTGGCGGAGCGCACCGGCGATCTGGCGACCGCCGGGGAGGCCTACCGCGCCGCTCTGGTCATCCGCGAGGAGGTTGGCGCGCCTGCCGCCGCGATCGAGGAACTGGCAGGGCTGGCCCGGGTGAGCCTGGCCCGTGGCGATCACCCCGTCGCCCTTGCCCACGCCCGTATCTGCCTGGCCCATCTGGATCGGGAGGGCGCCGAGGGGATGGAGTTTCCGCTGCTCGTCTATCTGAGTTGCTACAACGTGCTGCGAGCGGTGGGCGCTCAGGACGAAGCGTGCCGGGTGATCGGCGCCGCCTACACCCTGCTTATGGAGCGCGCCACCTCCATCACCGACCCGGCCATTCGCCAGGGGATGCTGCACAACGTTCCGCTCAACCGCCGTGTGATCGAGGAGTGGGAGGCGGCCGGGTGCCCGTAGCGGGAGCAGTACCCCGGCCCGCCGTCAGCGGGCGCGCACGACGTAGTAGGTCGGCCCACGCCCATCAGGAAAGGGGGGGCCGGTCGCCTCGGGCGTGGATGCAAGGCTCGCGTCAAGGGCGGCGGCCTCCTCGGTGGCGAAGTAGCCGGTGAGCAGGAAGCGGTCGCCCGGCGCGGGTGGTGGCTCGGCGCTGCCCCCCTCGAAGACGCCGACAGGCCGCCCGGCCGCGAGGAAACGGAAGCTCGGGTGATCGCGCACCGTCCGGGGCACGTAGATCCGCCCATCGCCATCCTGACGGCCGGCGTAGATGCCCATCCAGCTCTGCACAGGGTAGAAGCCCCCGAATACCTGCGGGTCGCGTGGCATCACCACGAAGTAGAGGCCAGCGTTGAGCCCGATCAGGCCACCCACGAGGATGAGCGGCGCAAGCCGCCAGGCCAGGGTCGGCCGGCTAGGGGCGAGGATGCGCCAGAGCTCGGCCCAGCCTGTAGCCGCGATAATACAGGCGGGAGCCAGGGCGCCGGAGCTACGCATGGCGTGGGGCGCATCCACCGCGAGGAGCCCCGGGAGGAGGCCGATGCCGAGGGCGCCGAGCAGGAATCGAGCGGGCCATGGGTCCGGGCGGCGCAGCAGGGCGGCGACTCCTGCGAGCAAGCCCACGCCGCTGATCACGTCGAGCAGCGGCCGGAAGGGGGCGTGGTGTCGGCCATTCGCGTCGCCCTCCACGGTGAACATCCGCAGGTGGCGGCCGAGGTTTGCGTCCAGGGCGGCCAGGGGGGCCTGGGCCCGCAGTGCCTCCTCGCCGAGCAGAAATACCGCCCCCACCCGCTCGTTGAAGTCGCCGGGGCGGGTGATGGCGTAGGCGGCGAGCGGCGCGACGGTGAGGGTCAGGCCCAGCGCGGCGGCGCTCGCCCCGGCCATCCAGCCGCGCCAGGCGCGTGGTTCGCGTAGCAGGAGCAGTAGCGCCAGCCACAGCGCCGCGAGGGGTGTGATCCGGCCGGTGTGGTAGGTCTGCGCGGCCAGCCCCAGCAGTGCCCCCGCCAGCAGGCATGCCCCGAGCGATCTGAGCGCCGGGAGGGCCGTGGCCCTCTGGGCCTCCCCGCCGGCCCGGCTCCGGTCGAGGCCAACGAGTAGTAGCCACCAGGCGCTGAGGCTGAGGAGCGGCTCGAACACCGTGGGAAAGGCGAAGCGGCTCAGGCTGATGTGCCAGCTGGAGACGGCGAGAAGCAGAGCTGCTACCAGGCCTACGGCGCGGTGTCCGCTGAGGCGGGCGGCCACGCCGTAGAGCGGCAGCACCGTGAGCGCGCCGGCCAGTGCCGTCACCAGGCGCATGGTCCAGAGATGAACGCCAAAGATGTTGATTGCGGCGGCAAAGGGGTAGAGGCCCAGGCCGGGGAGCTCCACCCGCTCCTCGCGCACGAAGATCGGGCGGTAGCCGGGGTCCTCGGCGATGCGTAGAGCCACCAGACCGTGGCGTGCCTCGTCGCGCCAGAGCCCAAAGGGCAGGTCGTCGATGCGATAGAGGCGCAGGGTAAGAGCCAGGCCGAGGATCGCCACGAGTGCGAGCAGCGGGACGCCCGGGCGGAGGGGCACGACGGCGCGAGCGGCCCCGAGGCCGCTCGGTAGCCGGGCGAGAACCAGCAGGGCGGCGGCGGCCAGGGCAGCGGCGATCCCGGTGGCAATTCGGGCGTGCATCAGCCCGGTGGCCAGGCCCAGGGTGGCGAGGGCCGTGGCGCCCCAGAGCGGGCCGAGGGCCGGGGGAGAGTCGCGGCCTGCCCACCAGCGCCAGCCGGCGAGCACAGTGGTGGCGCCGAGGGTCCATGGCGCCGGTGGCAGGGCCCAGGCCAGGCCATGCGGATCGCGCCAGGCCCAGGTGGCCAGCAGTAGGGCGAGCGCGGCGCAGAGCGCTCGGACGGCGGGCCGAGGGGCTGTCCAACCCGCCAGTGCGCCGAGCAGCGCGATCGGCCAACTCAGCCAGAGGGCGCGCAGGAGCGTTCCCCCTGCGTCGGCGGTGAGGGGCGTGAGGGTGAGGCGGTCGAGGGGCAAACCAAGGGCGCGGTAGTCGCGGCCGTCGGTAGCGGCGCCGGGCTGGCTGACAGCGGTGCGCAGGTCGAGTGGGCGGGTACCGGCGAGGCCGGCGGCGGCCCCCGGGGGCAGGAGCAGTTGGTAGCGGCGCCAGCCGGGGGTCACCTCAAAGGCGGCGAGCGTCACCCGCTCGCCCACGAGCGCCACCAGTGGCGTGCCTTCAGCGGCCAGACGCTCGCCGCTCAGCCGCATCTCGAGCCGGGCGGGGCCGAGCGGCGCGCCATGGAGCATCAGCCGGGCATCGGGGCCACTCCAGCGAAAGCTCGCCCCGTCGCCCTGTTCAGCATCGTAGAAGCCGGCCAGGAAGCGCCCATCGCCGCCCGCGCCCACATCGAGGCGGAGCGGCGGCGCGGCCAGCAGCGCCAGCCACAGCGCGAGCACGGCGAGGCCCGCGATGATCAGGGATGCCCGTGTAGCCACGGGCCGATTGTAGCAGATGTCCGTGTGTCGCCCACGAGCACCGTGGAGGTGTGGCTCTGGGTATGCCACCCCTGCGTACGCGGGGGCAAACGGTCCAAACGATGGGCCAGGCCCGTAACCAGGGGCCGCGCCGGGCCGGAAGGGAGCGCTGGCCTAGCCCCGGTAGGCCAGCAGGCGCAGCCCGTTCAGTACCACCAGGATCGTGCTCCCCTCGTGGCCCACCACGCCGATCGGCAGCGGCACGCCAACCGTGAGCGTGGAGATCACCAGCACAACGACGACTGCCATCGCGAAGGCGATATTCTGCCAGACGATCCGCTGGGTGCGCTTACTTAACCCGACGGCGTAGCCGATCGCCCCGAGGTCGTCCGACATGAGCACGATGTCGGCGGTCTCCAGGGCCGCGTCGGTGCCTGCGGCGCCCATGGCGACGCCGCTCGTCGCCGCCGCGAGGGCCGGGGCGTCGTTCACACCGTCGCCGACCATGGCCACCGGGCCGTAGCGGCGCTCCAGTTCACCCACGAGGCGCAGCTTGTCTTCGGGCAGCAGGCCCGCGTAGACCTCGTCCACCCCCAGACGGCGGGCCATAGCCTCGGCCACACGTGGGCTGTCGCCGGTAAGCATCACCACCCGCGCGATGCCGGCGGCACGCAGGGCCGCGATCTGGGCTGCCGCGTCGGCTCGCTCGCGGTCCATCACCGCCACAAGCCCGAGCCAGCGCTCGCCACGGCGGGCGAGCAGCACCGTGCCCCGGCCCTCATCAGCCAGGCGCTCGGCCTCGGCGAGCAGGGCTGGCGGTGCCGGGTGGCCGACGTGCTCCATCAAGCGCGCGGAGCCCACCACGATCTCCTCGCCCTCCCGGCGGGCGCGCACGCCCATGCCGGTGATCGCCTCGAACTGCTCTGGCTCCTCGGGCGTCAGGCCTCGAGACGCGGCATAGGTGAGGATGGCGCGGGCGATCGGGTGCTCGCTCGGCTGCTCGGCGCAGGCCACGGCGGCCAGCAGTTCAGCCTCGCCAACCCCCGGGAGGGGCACCACATCGGTTACCTCCGGGCGGCCATAGGTGAGCGTGCCCGTCTTGTCGAAGGCCACCACTCGTACCCGGCTCAGCTCCTCGAGGTGGGCTCCGCCCTTGAAGAGTACGCCACGCCGCGCCGCGTTGGCGATCGCGCTCAAGAGCGCTGCCGGCACGCTGATCACCAGGGCGCACGGCGAGGCAACGGTGAGCAGCACCATGCCCCGGTAGAAGTTCTCGGCGAAGGGTACGCCGAAGAACAGTGGCCCGAGCGTGATAAAGAGCGCCACCGCGCCGATCACCCCCACGGCGTAGTACTGCTCGGCCCGGTCGAGAAAGCTCTGGGTGCGCGCCTTCCGGGCCTGGGCTTCGCTCACCATGCCGATGATCCGGGCCAGGGTGCTCTCGCTGGCCGGCCGGGAGACCAGCACATCCAGCGCGCCGTTCTGGTTGAGCGTGCCGGCAAGTACAGTGGCGCCTTCACCTTTCTGCACCGGCATGCTCTCCCCAGTAAGGGCTGATTCGTCGAAACTGCCACTGCCGCGCAGAATGACCCCGTCCAGCGGCACCCGGTCCCCAGGGTGCAGCGCCACGACGTCGCCCACCTGCACCGCCTCGACCGGCAGCTCGATCAAAGCGTCGCCGCGCCGCACCCGCACGGTCTCGGGCCGCAGCTCGAGCAGCGCGCTGATCGCCCGGCGGGTGCGTTCCATGGCGTAGCTCTGGAGCAGGTTGGAGAGCGAAAAGAGGAAGAGCAGAATGGCTCCCTCGGCCCACGCGCCGACGTAGGCCGCCCCGAGCGCCGCGAGCACCATTAGCAGGTCTACCTCTACGGTGCGCTCGCGCAGAGCGGCGACGATCGCGCGCACGGCGTAGAAGCTGCCGAAGACGTAGGTGGCCACCTGGACGGCCAGAAGCAGGCCGGGGGCCGCACCCACCCGCTCCATCAGGCTGCCCGCGATGATTCCGGCCAAGGTCAGGGCAACAAAGAGCGGCTCGATGACCCGATCATCAACGTGGAGCCGCCAGCGCCGCTCGCCATCGGCCCGTGTGTGGTGAAAGGTTGACATAGCAATACTTTCCGGCTCTGCGTTTCGCGCTAGTGCAGCACCTGCCGATCTTCTGGCGAGAGTTGCGCCAGCAGATCGGGCCCGAGATGAGCGAAGATGCGTTGCGCGAAGAGCTCCATCCAGATAAACTGGCGGGCGATCAGCACCATATTCGGGTTGGTCGTGACCGTGGCCGACGTGAGCTGGTGGCCGCTGGCGATCAAGAATTCGCGCTCGTCGGCGACGACGATCAGCGTCTCCACCATGCGGTGCAGCTCGGTCTCCCGCTTGGGGTGCCGCACCACCTGGCCGAGCTCGAACACCGCGTCGCCGGTGAGGATGACGCCGAGGGAAATGCCACGGTGATGGGCTGCTTCGAGCCGGGCGCGCAGCGCGGCAACGTCGGCATCAGTGAGTACGAGCATCAGCTCGCGGGTGACGCCGTCGATCAGCTCGCCGGCGTAGGCTAGCGCCTCCCGGCGGCCACTGAAGTTCCAGAGTCGCCCCGACTCTTCCTGGTTGTAGAGCGGCAGCAGCTCGGCCCGCAGGCTCGCCGCCCGCTCGCGTGCCTCACGCTCGTACCGGTCCAGCAGGACGGCCGGCGAAACCGGGCGGTAGAGGGTGGCCTTCTCGTCTTCCGACTTCAGCGCGGCGCCCCGCGCCTCCAGCCGCCCGAGGGCCTCGTACACCATCGAGCGCGGCACGCCCGAGCTCTTGCTGAGCTGGTAGCCCGTGGCGGGATGCTCGCTCAGTAGGGCCAGGTACACCTTCGCCTCGTATTCCGTGAGGCCCAGGGCCGCAAGCTGCTCCAGCAGGTTCATGGCTGCGCCATCTCCTGAGTGCTGTCATAGTAGTTCGTATTCAAACTACTGTGAAGGTAGTATACCGCGCTAGCGGCCCAGCGTCAAGCGTTGGGCGTCTGGTAGGTGTGGCACGGTATCTTGCACACAGACGCGGGGATGGGACGACAATATATATCAACCGCACGTATCCCGGTCCTGTCCATAGGTGCGGAGGTGGCAGACACCAGGAAGGTTCCGGCGTGGAGTCCGTCTGGGTGTCATTCCCGCGAAAGCGGGAACCCAGCGCACGCGGGAACCCAGCCCCCCAACTTGCGCGGGGGCAGGCGTGCGGGCGTCCCACCCTGGACGCCCGCCTGCGCGGGTGTTCACGCCCTCGGCTCCAGGGCGCGGGCGGTGGGGGTGCCGTGCAGCCTACACAAACAGCCGGGGTGCCTGCACACCCCGGCTTGATGCGACCGCGACGGTTCGTGCGCTCCGTGGAACCACCACACTCGTTCGCTTGCACGCGCAGGGACGCAGCGTGCTGCCGCTACGAGGGACCGAAGGCGCACCGGGATGCCATTTAGAAGTCTGGCGCCTGGGGACCACGTGCATCTTCGGGAAACTGGGCGTCGGGCACAAACTCGACCGCCGGGCTGTCATAGATCGGTGTGCCCGGGTAGACCACGCCCCCCTGGGTTCCGATCAGGTCGCTGTTGTTGTCCACCACCACCGGCGGCGGCGGATCAACGATTGGCACCAGTTCGCTGATCACCGGGTCGCCCGGGGTGACGAGTAGCACATCGTTGGAGATCACCAGGCGCCCGCTGCGCTGGCCCTCGGCGGTGAACTTGTAGGTTCCCGTGGGCAACCGTCCATCCAACTGCACCAGGGCGAAGAACTCGCCGAACTCGTTCGTCACCTGCAGGGGCAGTGGCCGCACTGAGTTGTCGGGGAGAGTGGCCCATACGCTCACGGCCTCGTACGGCTCGAAGAACTGGCCGGCGATCTCGAATTGCTCGTCCTGGGTGGCGGTGATGCCGCTTTTGTGGCGCCAGAGTACTACGAGCTGGGCCCAGCCGTTGGGGGTGGAGGACTGGGATGCCAGGTTGAAGCTGGCGATCACCTGGTAGCCACTGTCGCGCCCCCTTGCGGTGAAGTGGTAGGTGCCCGTGGGGAAGAGCGGATCGAAGTGGAAGCTCGTGCTGAAGCTACCAACATCGCTCGTGAACTGTGAGGGGTAGCCAAGCACCGAGCCGTCGGGGAAGGTGATCCACACATCGACGATCTCGTTGGCGCGAAAGCCGCGCCCAAAGATATTGGCCGTGGAGTTGTGCAGGCCGCTGGGATCGCCGGTGGTATTATCTTCCACCCGCAGGCTCGCGCGGCCAGGGTTGCTCTGGCCCATCGGCAGGGCCCGTAGAACGAAATAGCCCTTGCCGAGGCGATTGCTCGACGCGCCCCAGGCCGTCACTTCATAGCAGCCGTAGGGCCAGGCCGCCGAGGCCGTCAGGGTCGTGTAATAGTCGCCTCCGTTGCTCGTCACGGCCTCCCACGGGAAGTTCGGCGGCATATCCACCAGCCCATCGAGGCCACCAGCGGAGAGCGCGCTAAAGATCCGCCCGTCGGGGAAGACCAGGCTCAGATAGATCGCCTCGTTGTCCCAGAACTGGCGCGGCGCGATGCCGAACTCCTTTGTTTGGAAGACCACAGGGGCCTGGCCGCCGCTGCGGGCGCAGGGAGCCAGGCCCTCGCTACTGAGCACGAAGACTTCCGCGCCCCCATTGTAGCTCTGGGCCGCCGCCTGGAAGCTGAAGGCGCCGATCACGGCCGCGATGGCCAGGGCGACGCCGATGGCGAAAAGCCGCCTGCTGTTTGTCAGAGTCATGGCCGGTGTTCCCTCCTCGGTAGCACAGTGGCTTGCACGGAGCGCGCCGTCTGGCGCGTCCCACCTTCAACACCTGGAGCGTTCGAAGCGGGCCTGTGTAGCCGTCCTCCACGCAAGGAACAGCAAGGCCCGGCCGTGCCGCCTGGCAGGCCCTGATCGGTGCGGTGGCTGATTGCTGGGCTGGTTCCCCCCTGGCGCCGGCGGGGAAAAGGCCGGGCAGCCGGTCGCCGCTGTGGTGATATAGTACTGATAGGAAGCTGAGATGCCTAGCGTCGTAAATTACGGCAGGCTTACACCCCGCTATCGCGTAGAATAGCGATCGGTGTCGGTCGCTGCTCAGCAACGGGAATGGTATGCCATCGATCCGGCGTTTCGGGATGCTGCTGGCGGCCCTGCTCGCGCTCGCGCCCGCGCTTGCCCGCGCCTGTGGCCTGCCGCTGGAGGCGCGCATTAGCTACGAGCAGGCCCTGCTAATCGTCGAAGGGCGGCGGCAGCAACTCATCGCCACCGTCGACCTGCGCGACGCCGCGCCCGACGCCGGGGTGGTCTTTCCGGTGCCGGGGCTTCCCGAGGCCGTCGATCAGCCCGCCGGTGGCGGCGAGCTCTTTCCATACCTGAAGCAGGCCACCAGGCCGCTGGTGCGGCGGGAACGCCGCTTTGTGTGGGCGCCGGCGCCCGACAGAGTCGGGGCGCCGGCGGGCGGGGTGGCCGTGCTCGGTGAGCAGACCCTGGGTGGCTACACGGTGGCGCGCCTCGCCGCCAACGATCCCGGCGCGCTCCAGGCGTGGCTCACGGAGCATGGCTACGGACTGCCACCCGCCGCCGAGCCCATCCTTGCCGCTTACGTGGCGGAGGGCTGGGGCTTTGTAGCCGTCAAGCTTGCCGCGAGCGCGCCCAACGGCTCACTCGACCCACTCCGCATCAGCTACGAGTCCGACCAGATCGTCTACCCGATGCGTCTCGGCGCGCTCGCCGACCAGCCGATCGCGGTCGATCTGTTCGTGCTGGCGCCCTACCGGGTAGCGGCGCCGCCGCTGGCGACCGCCTACGCCGGGCCGGTGGCGCAGCTCGATCCGGTGCCCCCGGCCGGGCTGGCCCCGCTCCTGGGCGCGGCACCTTATCTCACCCATGTGCGGGGCGAAGCGCTCAACCCGGCGGCGATCAGCGGCGATCTCATCCTGAGCCAGGCCCCCAGCGACGAACCCTACCGCGAAGAGATCATCGTCTACGACGAGGTAGCGATCCTCGGCGAGGGTCGTGGGCTCTTCGTGGCGCTCGTATGCCTGACCATGATCACCCCGCTCTCACTCCTGATCGCGCTCGCAATCCGGCGGCGCATCCTCCGGCTCTCGCCCCCACGGGAGTAGCGGCTCCTACCCGGAGGCGGTACCGCTGAGACAACCCTGAGAGGAGCTCCGGCGCCCTTGCGAGGGTGGGCCGAATGGGTGCATACTTAGAAGTAGAGCGTTCCACCAGGGCCGCCCCGGCGTGTCGGGCCGGGGCGCTACATCACCACCATTGAGGAGGGGGCCTCATGGCGCTGCTGCTGCACCTGATGCTGGCCGGGGTCTGGGCTTCAACGATTGTGATCCATACGCGCCGCCTGTTTCGCCTGGCGTGCGTTGAACAACTGCGACGCTGGGAAGACGAGCGCGTTCGCACCGGGTTGAACCGGATCTGGTGGTGGCTTGGCCAGGACGAGTTCTGGCGTGGTGTCCTCCCCGACTCGCTGCGGGCCATCGAGATCACCACGATGATCTTCATTATTGCCTGGGGTCTGCGGTAGGCCGAGGGCCGGGTAGCGCCAGCAGGCCAGAGCCAGGGCATCCGCGATGCCCTGGCCTTTAGCGCGTGCCGAGGATGCGCTCGAAGATGGCCGGGAGCGGGCTGCTCAGCTCCAGGGGCGCGCCGGTGATCGGGTGATCCAGCCGCAGTGTAGCGGCGTGGAGCAGGTGGCCGGGGAGTTTGATCGCGCCATAGCGCTCGGGCCCACCGTAGCGCGTGTCGCCGAGGAGCGGGAAGCCCAGGTGCGCAAGGTGGAGGCGGATCTGGTGGGTGCGACCGGTCCGGGGCGCCACACGGAGCAGCGCAGCACCGGTGAGCGCCTGCTCGAGCACAAAGCGCCCACGGGCCTCGCGCACCCGGCCGCCCCCGGCGGGGAGTGGCTGCCCGATCTGGTCCGCCGGGTAGATGCGCCAGCGCCCCCCGGCGGCGCGTCCGTGGCCGGTGCGTAGCTCCAGCTCGCTCCAGGGTGGCACGCCGGCGCAAAGGCAGCGGTAGCACTTTGTCACGCTGCTCCCGGCAAAGGCGGCCTGTAAGGCACGGTTGGCTGCCGGGCTCTTGCTCACGAGCAGCACACCGCTCGTGTCGCGGTCGAGCTGGTGGGCGAGGTGCAGCGGCGGGGCGATGCCATCGCGGGCGGCCAGCCGCCGCCGCAGGGCCGCCAGCACGTTCCCGTGGGCGTCCCACGGGGTTGCGCCCACATACCAGCCGGCCTCCTTATGGAGCGCCACCAGCCACTCATCCTCATAGGCGATAGCGGCGGGCCGAAGCTCCAGCTCGGGGTAGCCACCGGCGGGCGGCAGACAGATCGTCAGGGTGGCGCCAGCCATCACAGGCGCGCCGGGCTGGCTTGCGCGCTGGCGGTCGAGCCAGGCTCCGCCTCGCTCCACGGCCTTCCGGCCAGCCGCGCCAGCGAGGCGCTCGGCCAGTTCAAGGACGGGCACCCCCGCATCGGCGGGCGGAACCACCAGCGTCAGGCGGGCGGCGCTCACAAGCGACCGCCCCCGCGCAGCCGATCGTTGGCGGGGCGAGCCACACCATTCGGCACCATATCCTCCTCGTGTTTCGGCACCTCGGGGCACCCGGGGCGTGCCAGACCACTGCGGGGAACGCCCCGCGACAAGACGTGTTGGGCTCAGGACTCGGCCTGGATCCGGGCGAGTAGCTCCTGCTTCATCGCCCAGAGCTCGGCGGAAAGCGAGACGTGGTAAATGTGAGGGTTGACGATCCGGCGCACGCCGGCATCAAGGCGATCAACATCGGCCTGGCGCTGGGCGCGCATCTGCTCCAGATCCGGCAATTCGTAGACAAGGTGGCCCTCGCGAAGCACCTCCACCAGCAGCGGCTCGATCCCCGTGAGCGCTGAGCGCTCCAGGGTACGCTGGCGGGCGTGGTCGCTGGGGTGGCGCAGGGTGATCCGCTCAGCCTCGGCGGGGCGCTCGTGCTCGAGGGCCACCAGGTCGGCGGTGGCGTTACCCCGGGTGTCATAGAGGCGCCAGGCCTGCTTGAGGCCCGGGTTGGTGAGCTTCGCGGGGGAGTCGGCGATCTTGATCGCCGGGCGCCACTCCGGGCCCTCCTGGATGGCGACGAGTTTGTAGACGCCGCCGAGGGCGCCTTCGCCGTGGGAGGTAACGAGGCGAGTGCCGACGCCGTACACCAGGCGACGGATCACCGTGTCGGCGTCGGCGCCGTAGCGTGGAGCCTCGGCGGCGATCTGGGTCTGGATCTGCCAGATCACCAGCTCATCGAGGTCGTTGGAGAGCACGATCGTCGCATCGGGGAACCCGGCCTGATCGAGCATCAGCGACGACTGGATAGCGAGGTAGGCCAGATCGCCGGAGTCGAGCCTGATCCCGACGGGGCGGTGGCCACGGGCGCGCAGTTCCTCAAAAACGCGGATCGCATTGGGGACACCACTCTCCAGCGTATCGACCGTGTCGACGAGGAGCAGGCAATCATCGGGGTAGAGCTCGGCATAGGCGCGGAAGGCGTCGAGCTCGGTATGGCCGAGAGCCAGGAAGACCTGTACGAGGGCGTGGGCGTGGGTGCCGCGCGGGGGGAGGCCGAGGGTACTGGAGAGGCCAACGTTGGAGGTAAAGTCCGCGCCGCCGATCAGCGCGGCGCGGGTGCCGGCGTTGGCGCCGCGCTCCTGGCCACGGCGGAGCCCGAACTCGAGCACCAGCGCGGCGCGGCTGGCCTCGCGGATGCGGGCGGCCTTGGTGGCGATCAGGGTCTGGTAGTTGAGCTGGTTGAGCAGGGCCGTTTCGAGGATCTGGGCCATAGCGAGGGGGCCGCGCACGATGGAGAGGGGGACACCGGGGTGAACGACGCGACCCTCGGGGATGGCGCGGAGGCTGATCGCCTCGAAGCTCCCGTGGGTTCGCAGGTAGGCGAGGAAATCGTCGCCGAAGCGCTGCCTGCCCTCACGAGTGCGCTGGGCGCGGAGGTAGGCCAGATCTTCCTCGCGGAAGCGGGCCTCGCGCATCCAGTCGAGCAGCCACTCGAGGCCGGCGCTTATACAATAGCCGGCCTGGTGGAGACCATAGTCGGGGTAGCTGCGGAAGAAGTGGTCGAACTGGGCCTGGCGTTCGTGGAGCCCGACGCGAAAGTAGAGCTGAGCCATGGTCAGCTGATACTGGTCGGTGAAGAGGATGCCCTCGGCCGTGCGCTGGTGGTCTGCGCGCATGGTTTCGCTCCCGGTAATGCAACGTCGGCGCGCGCCGCCCCCCGGCGCAGCCCGGCGTCAGGGCTGGTGCCGTGGGCCATCCCCTCCAGGAGGTGGCTCCCGGCTGTGGGGCCTGCCCGTGGGGTGGGGGCGGCGATTAGTGTAAATAATACACCAACTATAGCGAGCCATGGGGGTGCTGTCAAGAGCGAGGGGTGACGAACGGGCGTGCTGATCCGACTTTCGGAAACGGCCTGGATGTGGTATAATACAATGGTTTTGAGGAGGCCAGGTTGAGCATTGCGAAGCCCCAGAACCTCAGTCTCATCGACACCCTGAGCGCGGGCTATCGCGCCCTTCACCGGCGGCTCTGGGTTGTCTGCATCCCGGCGGGGCTGAGCACCTACCTCTGGCTTGGCGCGCCGGTAGGGCTGGGGGCCCTGGCGGGCGAGCTGCAGCCACTCGTCGATGCGGCGGGCGAGCTCATCGGCGGCGAGGAGGCGGGCAGCCAGGCGCTGCAGGGGCTCCTGGAGCGCGACGTACGGGTAGCCCTGGCCTGGCTAAACTACATCCCGGTGCTCGCGCCCGAGGCGGCGCGCAGTCCGGCGCTCGGGCTGGGGGGGCCGCTGCAACTCCTGGCGGCGGTTGTCATCATCAACGCGCTGGCGCTCCTGGCCAGCAGCCTCTTTCTCACCATCCTCGGCGACGCGGTGCGGGGCGAGTTGCTCGCCCCGCTCGCGCTGCTCCGGCGGGCGGGGCAGGTGGCGGCCCACATCGGCCTCTCTCTGCTGGCGCTGGTGGGGGTGGTGCTGGTGCTGGCGCTCCCCTTCCTGGCGATCTCAGCGATCGTGATCGCTGCGCTACCGGGGGCGGCCATGCTCGTGCTGTTGCTGTGGTACATCGTGCTGTTCTGGGCTTACGTTTACACCGGCTTTGCCCCGGAGGCCATTCTGATCAGCCGGGCGGGGCCGCTGCGGGCGATCTACAACAGTGTCCACATGGTGCGTCGGGAGCTCGGGGCCACCCTGGGGCTCCTGCTGCTGAGCTTTGTCATCGTAAGCGGGCTGGGCATCATCTGGCAGCGGCTAGCAGTGAGCCCCGGCGGGCTCGTGCTGGCCATTCTTGGTAGCGCCTACGTGGGTAGCGGCCTGAGCGCGGCCCGGCTGGAGTTCTACCGGGCGGTGGCCGCGAAGGGGTAAGCGCGAAAGACGCGCGGAAGGGCCATAAAGGGCGCGCAGAAGATCGAGGAGTGCATGAAGGACGACGAGATTATGACGACTGAGCCACAGAGCTACGACGCGAGCCAGATTACGGTGCTTGAGGGGCTCGATGCGGTGCGCAAGCGCCCGGGTATGTATATTGGCCCCACCGACATCAATGGCTTGCACCATATGATCAAAGAGGTGGTGGATAACTCGGTCGACGAGGCCCTGGCGGGGTATGCCACCACGATCAGTGTGACGATCTGCGCCGACGGTTCGGTGCGGGTGACGGACAATGGGCGCGGTATTCCGGTGGACATCCACCCGAAGCATAAGGTCTCGGCGCTGCAACTCGCGGCCACCGAGCTGCATGCCGGCGGCAAGTTTGGCGATGGGGGCTACAAAGTCTCCTCGGGGCTGCACGGGGTAGGCCTCTCGGTGGTGAACGCGCTCTCGGCCTGGATGCGCGCCGAGGTGCGGCGTCACGGCAAGCTCTGGGTGCAGGAGTACGAGACGGGGAAGCCAAAGGCGGAGGTGCGCGCCGTGGGCCCGGCCGAGGGCACCGGGACGACGATCCACTTCCTGCCCGACGTGACGATCTTCAAAGAGGGGATCGACTATAACTTTAAGGTTGTAGCCCAGCGCTTCCGCGAGACGGCCTACCTGACGAAGGGGCTGCACATTCGCTTCGTAGACGAGCGCGATGGCCAGGAGGTGAACTTCTACTTCGAGGGCGGGATCGTCTCCTACGTGCGGCACCTGAACCGTGACAAGACGGTGCTGCACAAGCAGCCCTTCTATGCCGAGCGCACGGTGAACGACGTGGCCGTTGAGGTGGCCATGCAGTACACCGACACCTACGATACCGACTCGATCTACGCCTTCGCCAACAATATCAACAACACCGATGGCGGCGCCCACCTCTCGGGGTTCCGCACGGCGCTGACGCGCATTATTAACAACTACGCCCGCGCCAAGAACCTGCTCAAGGAGAATGAGGCCAACCTCACCGGCGACGATGTGCGCGAGGGCCTGACGGCGGTGATCAGCGTGAAGCTAAAGGACCCGCTCTTCAGCTCGCAGACGAAGGAGAAGTTGGTGAGCCCCGAGGCCGCCGGCGCGGTGGCAACGGTGCTCGGCGATAGTTTCGCCGCCTGGCTCGATGAGAACCCCTCCGAGGCGCGCCGGATCATCGAGAAGGTGATCTCCGCCGCTCGCACCCGCCTCGCCGTCCAGAAGGTGAAGGAGACGGCCCGCAAGAGCGCGATGGAGGGCTTCTCGCTGCCGGGGAAGCTCGCCGACTGCTCCGATACCAACCCGGCCCGCTGCGAGCTCTATATCGTTGAGGGCGACAGCGCCGGTGGCACCGCCAAGCAGGGCCGTGACCGGCGCTTTCAGGCCATTCTGCCCCTGCGCGGGAAGATCCTCAATGTGGAGAAGAGCCGCCTCGATAAGATGCTCTCCAACGCCGAGGTCAAGGCGCTGATCACCGCGATCGGGACCGCGATCGGCGAGCAGTTCTCCCCGGAGAAGCTGCGCTACCATCGCATCATCCTGATGGCCGACGCCGATGTGGACGGGAGTCACATCCGTACGCTGCTGCTCACCTTCTTCTTCCGCCACATGCGCCAGTTGATCACCAACGGCCACCTCTTCATCGCCCAGCCGCCACTGTACCGCATCAAGCACGGCCGCGAGCAGGTCTATACCTACTCCGACGCCGAGCGCGACGCGTACATCGCCAGACTCCCCGCCGGCACGAAGGTGGAGATCCAGCGCTATAAGGGCCTCGGTGAGATGAATGCCGAGCAGCTCTGGGAGACGACCCTCAATCCCGCCAACCGCGTGATCTTGCAGGTGAACATCGAGGATGCCCAGCGCGCTGATGAGACGTTCACCATGCTCATGGGCGATCTGGTGCCCCCCCGGCGCCGCTTCATCCAGACGCACGCCTCCGAGGTGACGGATCTGGATGTGTAGGGCTGTGTGTCGAGTCAAGACACCGTCGAGCTGCCAAAGGGCTTGTCAAGCCCTCCAGGACGCGGTAAAGGTACAGCCGCCGTGAGAACTCATCTTGACCGGGCTCCTATACTCGGCGTTCCCGCGCTGAAAACAGCCTGCCACTTCGCGCGGACCAGATTCTTGGGAGCATGTCATCCGACTCCACGAACGACGCCGAATAATCTCACCATGCGAGGCTCAGACATCAATGGCTCTCCAGCTTGCCAGTGATACGCCCCTACACGTTGAAGTAGAGGTCATAGCGATCCTCCGCACGCTGTCGGCTGCGCGAAAACTGGAGCTGGCCCGCGACATGAACCGTATGGCCGACCGGCTCGCACTGGCGGGTATCCAGCGGCGAAGGCCGGACGCTGGCTCCCAGGAGCGAGGCTACCGGCTCGCCCTCCAGCGGCTTACGCTAGAGCAGTACGAGCACGGTGCGGCGCTGCTCAAAGGACTCCCGCTCATGCCAACGCCGGTTGACCCGCTTGCCCTGGCCCTGCGTGTTGGGGCCACGCTCGACGTACACGCCATCCCCTACGTGATCGTCGGCTCGGTGGCCGCCGTCGTCCACGGCGAGTACCGCACGACCCGCGATATTGACGTGGTGCTGAATCTCGCTCCTGCTGATGCGCGCGCGCTCGTGGACGCGCTGCGTGAGGACTTTACGTTTCTGCCAAGCGACATCACCGATGCACTTGTGCGCCTGCCTGAAGCGCGGGCCGACGCGGCGCAGCGGGCGAACTTCTGCGCCTACGATAAGGTCACCGGCTTCCAGATCGACGTGTACCTCTCCTCTGGCCGCCCCTTCGAGGTTGCCCAGTTTCAGCGGGCGCAGTTCGTTGAGATCCCAGGTGACGACGGCGGAACGCTGCGCGTGGCGAGTGCTGAGGATACCGTGCTGGCGAAGCTGGAATGGTACAAGCTGGCCCCGTCCGACCGGCAGTGGCGCGACGTGCAGGCCATCCTGCGGGTGCAGGATGACGCGCTCGACGTGACCTACCTCCGCCAGTGGGCAGACGAGCTTGGCGTAGCGGAGTTGCTGGATTGGGCGCTGAAGGGTCAGCAGCCGCCCCAGCCAGGCGCCGCGCCGCGCCAGCAGCGGTTATTCTGAGCGGCCGGGGCTGGCCTACGCTTTCCCGCCTCGGCGACCCATGGCTGCGTTGATCTTGGCGAGCAGTTGATCGAGGGTGAAGGGCTTTTCAAGCCAGATGATGCCCTTCGCGTCAAGCGAGGGGACGACTTCCTGCACCTCGCGGGTGGCGACCGTGCAGAGGATCAGCGGGATCTGGTGGGTCTCCGGGTCGAGGTGGAGCATATCGAGCAATGCCCAGCCGGCGGGCATATTGTCGAACAATAAATCGCAGATCACCAGGTCGGGCTTGAGCTCCTTGATATGCTGGAAGGCCCCCTGGTGCTTGGGAAAGGTGATGACCTCGAACTGCTCCTCGCCGAGGAACTGGGCCATCAGCTCGAGGAACTCTGGGTGGTCGTTGACAATCACGATCCGGGTAGTTTTTGCCATTGGCGGCCTCTCTGCAGGGACTGGCACACGCTCCGGTGTGCCGGGGAGATGGCGTGGCGAGTCTGCGAGCCTGAGCCCCCGGCGCGGCCCGCGCATGGTACGTCAGAACGGGCGAGCGTGCAACCAGGGCCTCTGGGCAGGCTGCGGGAGCGCTCGCCCGGGGCTGGCAAACGCTGAAGGTCGCCGGGAGCGCGCGCATTCCGCGTGGGTACGGGCTGGAGGCCCCGCTGCTCGGAGACACTATGGTGAGGCGCGTTTGCTCGCCGGGCCGTTGTGGAACAGGGTGTTGCGATACCGAGCCAGGGGCGAGGGTCAGTGATTGGCCGGGGTGGCGCTGAGCTGGCGCAGGAGCGCCTCAAGGCGATCCATGCGGGCCTTCAGCACCTTGTAGTCGTGGATGAGGGTGTCGAGCCGTTGGATCTGCTCGGGGAGCTCGTCTTCGGCGAGCCGATCGAGCGCCCAGAGGTGGCGGCTGTCCTGGAAGCGGCCAGCAAGCCGGTCGCCGTCCTCGGCGAGCTGGGCCACGCCCAGAGCTGGAGGCCAGCTCTGGGCGGTGTAGCGCGCGGCCTGCTGCTGAAGGTTCGCGGCGCGGTCGCGCCAGATGGGCGGGCGGCGGCCCAGATCGCCCTCTTCGGCCTCCAGGCGCGCGTAGTAATCGCGCAGCTCGCGGATGAGCCGCACCCGGGTGATGAGGGTGGCGAGCCCCTCCGCGACGGCGCGCTCGGTGGCGACATCGGCGGCCAGTTTGTCCAGGGGGAGATCATCGCGACCGTAGGCGGCCTGGTCGTGGCGTTCGAGCAGGCGCTGGTACTCGGCCCGTGAGCGCTGCCAGACCACCGGTCGTGAGGGACGGTGTTCGAGCTCGTGCATCGTCCGGCCGAGCTCTTCGAAGGTGCCGTTGTTCTGGATGATCAGCGTGCGCAGCTCGTCACGGTAGGCGGGCTCGAGGACCTTGAGCCGGGCGAGCGCTTCGCTGCGGCGATCGAGTTCGCGCTGGAAGGCGGCGCGCTCGTTGAGGAGTTGGCGCATGGGGACCATGCGAGTGGCGAAGTCGTCCTCGGGGATGGGGGTGTCGAGCTCGGGGGGCACCAGCCGCTCCTGCTCGGCGGCGAGGCGTTCGCCCTCGACCACCAGGTCAACAGACGGGGCGCGATCGTCGCGGGGGAGCTGGGCGCTGCGTTGCTGGAGGCTCTCGGCGCGGCGGATCCAGCCTCGGGGAATCGTGAGCAGACGCCCTTCGCCGTCCAGGAAGGCGAGCCAATCACGGCGCAGCTGCTCGACCTCCAGGGTCACGCGGAAGAGGCGGGCGGCGCGCTCGTCGAGTTGGCGTGCGGCGATCAGGGTGGCGGCCAGCGCGGCGGGCCGGCGCGCTGTGGGCGCGCTGAGCTGCTCGGCCTGAGCCACGAGGGTGTTTAGCGCCACGGTGGAGGCTCCCCAGGCAACCGGGTAGGGGCGCGCGGTGGCGAGCTCGCGCTGCAACTCCCCGACGCGGTCGAGGGTTAGCTGGGCACCGGCGAGGGCGGTGGCAGCGGCGCGATCGTCGGCGCGCCAGGCTTCGAGGGTGGCGCAGGCTTCGTGGAGCCGCTGGTCGAGCTCGTCGAGGGCCTGCCACATGGCGCTGAGGCGCGGCTTGTGTGCGGCCAGGTCCGCCGGGTTGTCGAGGGGCAGCTCCGTGGGGAGCGTATCGAGGGCGGGGCTGGCCTCCATCAGGGTGGCGACGGCCGGGTGGCGCGCGTCGAGCTCAACACCACGGGCCAGCAGGTCGTCGGCGGCCTGCAAGGCGCGGCGGTAGCGGGCAAGGACGATCTCGCGCCGCTCGGCGAGGCGTCGGGGCGTCGCGCGCAGCTCCGTGGTGAGCCGATCGAGCTCGCTGGAGCTGTTGGCAAGCCTGGTTGATTCAGCCAGGAGCGTGGTAGCGCGGTGCATCGTATCGCGGAGCGCGGCGGAGCGCAGCCCGGTTGGGGGCAGGTCGGTGGGGACGAGCAGAGCCATCGCACCGGCCCGCTGCTGGTCGTAGGCTTGCTGGGTCGTGTCGAGCAGGCTATGGATGCGGAGGGCGATCCCGTCGAAGGGTGGCGGGTCGGCCGCTGAGAAGCGCTGGGCATAGGCGCGCATGCCGTGGAGCGCCTGGTCGCAGGCCACCAGATTGCGCTCGATCGCGGCGCGGAGCGTCTCGATGCGCCGGCGCAGCCGCTCGGCGCTGGAGCGCTGCTGGAGCAGTAGCGGGAGGCCTATGGCAAGCACGGCGACCACCAGCAGGGTGATCGCTCCGGTACTCAGGGGCTGATCGGCAGGAGGCTGCAACATAGGCGCGTCGGCCAGGGACCTGCAGGTGGAGGCCAGGGTGCGGCGCCCGGGGAAGGTAGCTGCGAGAACGCTGGTGCGGTAGCAGGAGAATTCTAACCAGGAAGGTGGGCAGGCGTCAAGGGGGCAGTGGAGCTGTGGCGCGGGATGGGCGTCGTGCGCCATACCCGCGCGCCACAGCGCGACCAGAGTCAGGCTGTCGGGGTGCGGCGGCGCAGGCCATTGGCGGCACGGCGCCAGCCCCAGCGGGCGAAGAGCAGCAAAGGCAGCCAGACGGGGATCCAGACGAGCAGCACGATTGCGAGGCTCAGCAGCCCCTGCCCGAAACGCACCAGGTCGCCCAGGGCTTCGCGGGCCACCCGGAGAGGCTGCCAGCTATCCTCTTCGATGATCGTAGGCGGGGGCGGAACTGGCTGCAGGTCGGCGGTGATCGTGGAGAAGGCCGCGCTCTGGGTGAGGTACTGCATGCGCCCACGGATCTGCTCGATCTGGCCTTGCACGTCGGTGAGGGCCTGGTTCACCTGCAGGGCGTCTTCCACCCTGGTGGCCCTGGTGAGCAGATCGAGCAGCCGGTCGCGGGTGGCCTCCAGGTTGCGCAGGCGCGACTCGAGATCCACGAACTCTTCGGTCACATCGTCGCCACTGACGCTGCGGGCCAGCACCTTGCGGGCCAGGCCCTCTACCCCGGCCAGCGCCTCCTCGAAGCGGGCAGCCGGGACGCGGAAGGTGACCAACGAAGACTGATATTCGTCACTTCCTGTAGTCTGCACGCTCACCACGTAGCCGCCCAGTTGCTCGGCGCGAGCGCGGAGGCTCGCCTCGGCCGCAGCCACCGACTCGACCTGCACGGAGATGGTGGCGTTCTTGATCACCAGGCGCTGTGAGGGGGGCTGGGCAGGCTGGGCGGCGGTGCCGCCGGCCATGTCGCTGCGGGCCTCCTCGATGGAGGCCGCCGCTGGCGCCTCGGCGGCGGGGGCCATGGTGGCGGCGGGGGCGGTCGTAGGGAAGGCTTCCATCGGCGCGGTAGCGGACTGGGCGCCGCCGCAGGCCGCCATGAGGAGGGCGGCCGCCAGGACGAGGATGAGATGGGTGAGCCGCATGGGGTACTCCAGTGTGAGAATCTGCTGAGAGGCCGTTGCCATCAAGACGCTCGCCGGGCTGCTGCGGTTCCGCCCGGCGAATGACCGGGCCGTGCTACAATACAAACGTCTTCCACACGCACCACTGCCAGGGTCCGGCGTAGGAGTCGGGCACTCTCGGCGCGCCTGGGCTGGCCGAGAGCCTCGCTTGATGCGCGTCGCTGTGCGACGCCATCCCGTAGCAGGAGGAGGAGTCTGCGATGGCCACGTTCGAGCAGCATATCTCGATCGATGCTCCGATGGACACGGTGTGGGCGGCGCTGACGAACCCTGGCACCTGGGGGCTCTGGTTTCCGGGGGTGAAGGGCGCCGTGAATCTGGCGGCGGTTCGTCCTGGCGAGAGCTTCACCTGGCAGGATGGCAACGAGAGCGGCTCGGCGACGATCACGCACGTGGACGAGGCCAAGGGTGTGATCCGGGTTGTCACGCAGGACGATGGGCGCCCGACGACCCACACCTTCGATATTGACCGCACGGGCGGCTTTTTTGGCCTTGGCGGCAACGATACGAAGCTGATCTACCGGCGGGAGTACGACGCGCCGGGCGGATTTGTCGGCGAGTTCGTGGCGGGCGGCAACCCATTGGATAGTATCGCTGTCAAGGACACGCTCCAGCGCGTGAAGAACCTGATCGAGAAGGGCAGGCGCTAACGCGACCCGCACCACGGTGGGCGTCGGCTGGGGCATCGCGTGCGGCGTCCGGTGGCTGTGCCGCACGGAGTCAGACCAATGCGAGTCGGGCGGTTGGCACGCGCGACAAGCCTCCCGGCTGTCAGGAGCCCTGTCCCTACGCCCGGGAATCTCGAGTGGAAGAGAGCTTATCAGGAGGGTGCGATGGGGCTGTTCACTACGCTGATCATCGGGGCGCTCGCGGGGTGGATCACCGGGCTGGTCATGCGCGGCGCCGGCTATAGCTGGATCGTCAACGTTGCGCTCGGGATTGTCGGATCGCTCGTCGGCGGCTGGCTCACCTCGATCTTTCTCGGCGTCAACCTGGTCACGGGCCTCAACCTGACCACCCTGGTCGTCTCGGTGATTGGCGCGATTATCGTGGTGGCGATCAGCCGCCTCGTCACCGGGCGGCGCGTGCGGGGCTGAGGCGAGCCGCGCGGTCGCCCGCTTGAGGGCGCTCACAAGGGGTAAGTGGCGGGGTTGCGCGTCCACCCGCGATTGGATCGCTTCGGCGGGCTCGCGACCAGTCGCCACAGAGGTTGTGACTGACGGCGAAGGCCAGTTGTGGCCTTCGCCGCTGATCATCTGGACAAGGAGGTAGCCGGTGCTGGCGCCGGGGTATGCGCTTCGCCGAGGCGCACGCGCCAGAGGAGGATGGTACCGAGCAGTAGCGCGACGGCGGCGTAGGCGAAGATGAAGCGAAAGTTGCGCCCGGTGAGGTCGATCAGCGTACCGAGCAGGGTAGGGCCCAGTACCTCGGCAGTCTGCGTTGCGATGAAGTAGATGCCGGTGTAGGCGCCCAGGCGCTCGATCCCATCGCGGGGGGCGCAGTCGAGCACCATGGGCAGGGCGTTGACGACGATCATGGACCAGCCGGCGCCGGCGAGCACGAGCAGCCCGCGAATGAGCGGCAGGTTGGAGGAGAGGCCGATGGTCACCAGGGCGAGCCCCATGGTGGCCGCGCCGAGGGCCATGGTGCGGCGGCGGCCAAGGCGGGCAGCCAGGTGGCCGGCGGGCAGGGCGAAGGCCACAATCGAGAGCGAGAACCAGGCCAGCAGCAACGACTCGGTGCCACGCGGCACGCCGAGCGTATCGGTGGCGAAGGAGGTGAAGAAGACGGTCAGCGAGCTGAAGTTGAGGAAGAGGAAGAGGATCGCGGCAAGCAAATAGAGCGCCGAGCCGCCCCCCTCGCGGGCCACGCTGCGGAGATTGGCGAGCAATCCGCCATCCTGGGCGCTGAGGGCGGCGCGGACAGCGCCACCGAGGCCGCCGGGCGGGCGGGGCGCGTTGGCAGTCGAGGGCATCGGCACGAAGGCGATCACCAGGGCGCAGCCGAGCAACAGGGCGGCGCCACCGAAGAAGAAGGGCGCCGCCGGGCTCACGCGGAAGAGCAGGCCGCCCACCAGGAAGGCGAGCACCGCGCCGAGGCCGCCCATCAGGTTGATCACGCCGTTGGCCTGCGAGCGCAGGGGCGAGGGCGTCACATCGGGCATCAGGGCGATCGTCGGCGTGCGAATGACGTCCACACCCACCACGAAGACGAGGGTGACGAGCAGGAAGAGCCAGAGCGGCTGGCCGAGCAGCAGCGGCAGAGCCATAAAGGCCAGGGCGGTTACGGGCGCGCCGGCCAGCAGGAAGGGCTTGCGGCGGCCAAGCCGGCTCGCGGTATGGTCGGAGAGGGCCCCGATCACCGGTAGGATCAGCAGGGCGGCCAGGTTCTCCAGCGACATCATGAAGCCGGTGATGCCGGCGCCGAGGGCAAAGCCGCCGGGGAGCGGCGCGCTGAGCCGGAAGTCGTCGCGACCGGCCTGGAGGAAGAGCGGCATGTAGGCGTTGTAGATCGCGAAGAGGGCCTGGGTGCCGAGGAAGGCGCAGCCGATCAGGAAGGTTCTGCCATAGTTGAGCCGCATGGTGCTGCCTCCAGCCGCAGGGTTGATGGACGATGGGAGCGCGCAGATCGTACTGCACGGAGAGCGAGCGTGTCAATCGCACCCGGCGGACGAGCGCCCACGTCACGCTGTGGACGGCGCTCTGACGCGCGTTAGCCCTCCGCAGACGGCGCACCTGTTCTTTGAGGAATGCTATGACCCCCGAATGGGGTATGGGGAAACACCGGGGGGCCTTCGACAGGCTGTACTATGGCCCTGTTGGGGCGGGGGTGGCGCTGGCGAGCAGTTCCCGGTAGAGCGCCAGCGTCTGCCGCGCGACAATCGGCCAGTCGAAGGTGGTGCGCACGATCCGCTCGCTCTCCGCGCCCCAGGTGGGCCACTGTGCGCGCCGGGCGAGGGCCATGCGCAGCTTTGCGGTGAGGTCGGCGACATCGCCGGGGCGCACGAGGTAGCCGTTGCGCTCGTCGAAGACCTTATCGGGGATGCCGCCGGCAGCCGAGGCGACCATGGGCTTGCGGTGGACCATGCCCTCCAGGGTAACCAGGCTACTGCCCTCGTACAGCGTCGGGTGGATCACCAGGTCCACCTCTTCGTAGAGGCTGTGGAGCTCATTGTCGTCCAGGCGGCCCACGAAGGTCACGTGGTCGGCGATGCCGGCCTGGCGGGCCTGGGCCTCAAGGGTGGCGCGCTCTTTGCCGTTGCCAACGAGGAGCCAGCGCCAGCGGGGGGGCATCGTATCGCGCAGGCGCGCGAGAGCCTCGATCAGCACGTGGAAGCCCTTGTTGCGCTCCAGGCGGCCCACGCTCAGCAGGGTCAGGTCGGCCGCATCAAGGCCGAGGCGGCCTCGCAGGAGCGCGCGGAGATCGGGGCACACGTGGCCGAGGCATTCAGCAACGTCGATGGCGGAGGGGATGACGACGACGCGCCGTTCGTCGATGCCGAGGAAACGGGGGAGATCGCCACGGGTACAGGCATCGGTGGCGATGGCGCGGTCGGCCATCCGGTGGCCATAGGCGTAGAGCGCGCGGAAGGGAGCGTAGGCGAGCCACTTGCGGCGATCGGGGGTGCGGAACTCCTCCATGCCGTGGGGATTGGCCACGAAGGGCACCCGGCGCAGGAGCGAATCCCGCGCGCGGATGAAGCCGTAGCCGACGGCGCAGAGACCCTGGCTGTGGACGACATCGTACATGCCGCGGCGGGCATCGGCGGCGGCGGCCCGCCCGAGCTGCCAGCTGTACCAGGGGTAATTGATCTGCCGACCAACCACGCCGTTAGGCGGCAGCACCGGGGAGGTGTAGTCGTAGCGCAGGTAGCGCACCGCGTGCAGATCCGCCGTGACCGCGCGGGCGGCCTCGTCGTCCGCAGTATGCCGGGCCTGATCCACCTCCTGGACGTAGAGGGTAACGGCGGCGCCAAGGCGAGTCAGGTGAGTGACGAGATGAAAGACGTGGCGCTCGATGCCGCCGTAACCATGAAGTGGAAAAACCACCCGGGCGAGCATGGCGACGCGCATTGGGCGGTCGTCGAGGGGGCGTGGGGCACTCATAGAGGCTATGATACCACCGCCGGGCCATTGGCCGGGCGTCGTGGTCGCCCTATTCCTCTGTCTCCTGTCCCCTCTACGCTCCCCTGCCCCAACGTTCCTCGGCCTGATGTGGTACTATCAAGGCCCACCGCCGATGGATAACGCGCGAGCCTCCTCATGCCCTGGCAGCGTCTGCTAGCCACTACCCTCAACATGCAGCCCGGCGAGGGGCGGATGGTGGCGCTGCTGCTCCTGCACTCCTTCTGCCTTGGGGTGCCACTCACCTTTACCGAGGCGGTGGCTAACTCGCTTTTTGTCGTCACCTTCGGCGCGGCGGCGATGCCGCTGGTCTATATCGGCTTTGCCATCGTCAGCACGCTGGTGGGCCTGGCCTACGGGCAGCTTGAGGCCCGGCTCCCCTTCGGTGTGCTCCTGGGCGCCAACCTCACGGTCATGGCACTGTCGCTGGTAGCGCTGCGGCTGGGCCTCGCGGTGCCGGGACAGCCTGTCGTGGTGGCGGCCCTGGCGATCTGGGGTGAGGTGCTCTGGGTGCTCGCCGGTCTGGCGTTCGGCGCGCTGCTCGGGCGGCTCTTCACCATTCGCCAGGGCAAGCGCCTCTTCGGTCTGGTGGGATCGGGCGAGGTGCTCGCCGGGATCCTCGGTGGCCTGCTGGTGCCGCTGGCCGTCTCGCTCGTCGGCACCGCCAACCTGCTGCTCCTGGCGGCGGGCGGCTTCGGCGTCGCCTTGCTGGTGCTCCGGGCCGTGCTCCGTGAGGCGCCCCCGGCCACGCCTGGTGCGGCGCCGGTCGAGGCCCCGGTGGCCACGAGCGAGCTCCTGCGTAGCCGCTATGTGGGCCTGATGGTCGCCTTCGCGGCGCTGTCGCTCTGCGCCTACTTCTTCCTCGACAATCTCTTCTACCGCCAGCTCGACGCGGCGCTCACGGGAGAGGATCGCCTCGCAAGTTTCCTTGGTGTCTTCTACGCCGCCGTCGGCGCCCTGACGCTCCTCGGCAAGGGCCTGCTCAGCGCGCGCCTGTTCCGGCGCTTCGGGATTACCGCCGTGCTCCTCGCTCTCCCGGTGGCCGTGGCCCTCGGTGCCGCCCTGGTGCTTCTGGCTGCGGCTCTCGGCCTGGGGCCCGCCGTCTTCTGGCTTGTGGCGCTCACCAAGCTGCTGAGCGAGGTGCTCAAGGATGCCGTGGACCAGCCGGTCTCGTTGATTATGTACCAGCCCCTCGCGCCTGGCCAGCGCATGCGCGCCCAGACGCTGATCGAGAGCGTGGTCGAGCCGCTGGCGGCGGGGGTGGCCGGCCTGCTCCTGCTGCTCGCCGGGGCCGCCGGGCTGGGCGTGCCGGGCCTCACTCTTGCGCTCTGCGCCATCCTCGGCGTCTGGCTGCTCGTCGGGCGACGTTTTGGCGCGGCCTATAGCGCCGCCCTCAGCGCGGCCCTGGCCCGTGGCCGGGTCGATGGTGCGTTCTTCGCGCCCCACGATGGCTCGACCCGGGCGGTCGTGCTACGGGCGCTTGCCAGCCCGCACCCGGCCGAGGCGCTCTACGCGCTCGACCTGCTCGCCCGGGCCGGCGACGATCTGCTCATGCCCCAGCTGGCGCCGCTGCTCGGCCACCAGGCCCCCGAGCTACGCCGCGCCGCTCTCACCCACCTGGAGCGCCTGCGTCCGCCGGCTGCCCTGGCCCTGGTGCGCGAGCGCGCCCACGGCGACCCGGACCTCGCGGTGCGAGAGGTGGCGCTGCGGGCGATGGCCGCCATCGCCGAGGGGGACGTGTTCGAGGAGTTGGCCGCGCTCCTGGACGACCCGAGCCCGGCGGTGGCGCGCGGCGCGATGGTCGGACTGCTGCGCGCGGGCGGGATCGAGGGCGTGCTCGCGGTAGGCCGGCGGCTGATCGACCTCGCCGCCGCGCCTGGCGCTGCCGACCGTGCCCTCGCCGCCGAGGTGCTTGGCGCCGCCGGCATTCGCAACTTCTACCAGCCCCTCTGGCCGCTGCTCCACGACCCGGCGGTGGAGGTGCGCCGGGCGGCCTTGCTGGCGGTCGGCCAGATGGCCCACCCACGCCTCTTGCCGCTGGTCGCGCAGGCGCTTGCCAGCGCCGAGTTGCGGGCTAGCGCCGAGGAGGCGCTGGTGGCCGCCGGTCCTGCGGCCATCGCCGAAGCCCGCGCTCGGATTGCTGCTGGCGATCTGCCACCGGCGGCGGTAGGGCGCTTGCTGCGGGTCTGCGGGCGGGTGGGTGGCCCCGAGGCCGTGGCCCTGCTCGAAGCGGGCATCGACGCGCCCTCGGGTGAGCGACGCTCCCAGAGCCTCGCCGCCCTTGTTGCCGCGCGCCACCGCCTCGCTGGCGCTGCCGCCCGGCGCGCCCACACCCAGATCGGGGCCGAGGCCGCCGGCGCGGCCTGGGCCCTCGCCGCCCGTGCCGACTGCGCTGGTCTGCCTGCGTCCGACCTGCTGGCGCGCGGGTTGGACCACGCGGTGGGCCAGGCCCGCGCCCGTGTGCTGATGCTTCTGGCCCTGCTCTACGACCTGGAGCGGGTCGAGCGTGCCCGGATCGCGCTGGAACTCGGCGCGCCGGCCCAGCGGGCCTACGCCCTTGAGTTGCTCGACAGCATGCTCTCCACCGACGTGAAGGCCCGTGTGCTGCCGCTGCTCGACGATCTCGAACCTGCCGAGCGGCTGCGCCTGCTCGCACAGATCGCCCCCCAACAGCGCCAGGAGCCCCGCCAGCGGCTGCGGGCCCTGGCCGCCGGTGTCGAGGCTGGCCACGATCCCTGGCTGCGCGCATGCGCCTGCTATGGCCTTGGCGCCGTGCCCGAGCCGGGCGACGGGTGTGACGTATGTTCCTGCAAAGGCTGGTAGGATATGGGCAGCTATCGCTGTCTATTGGAGCTACCAGCATGAGCGGCACGATCAACGAGCAGACG
>SFCB01000050.1 GCA_004367505.1 Chloroflexi bacterium OHK40
ACGCCCCGCTGGGGCGGCTCTACGCCGTACGATCCGGGTGGTTGCGATGCCGGTGAGCCGCCCCGCTGGGGCGTCGTTACGCCGTACGATCCGGGTGGTTGCGATGCCGGTGAGCCGCCCCGCTGGGGCGTCGTTACGTCGTACGATCTCCCGTAGAGCCGCCCCGCTGGGGCGTCTCTACGCCGTACGATCCGGGTGGTTGCGATGCCGGTGAGCCGCCCCGATGGGGCGTCTTTACGCTGTACGATCCGGGTGGTTGATTACGGCCGGTCGGCGGGTTACGGACATCCTGGTGTCCCAGGGCGAGACGGCGCAGGTATCCTACCACGGTCGCCCGGCTCCTGCAACGCTGTGCCGTGCTACAATATCCCCGATGAGCGAGCGACGGCTGCGGGCGGCCCAGGCCGCCAACGAGCTTGATTTTATCAGCCATGGCCCCGCTCAGACGGAGCGGGTGGGCCAGCGCCTGGGCGAGTTGCTACGTCCGGGCGATCTGCTATTGCTGATCGGAACTTTCGGCGCAGGAAAGACCCATCTGGTCAAAGGTGTGGTGCGGGGTCTCGGCTCCGATGACCTGGTGACGAGTCCGAGCTTCGTGCTGGTGAATGAGTACCGGGCCGGCGGGGCCTGGCGCGGGATGCCGATCTACCACGTGGATCTCTACCGAATCGCCGAGGTAGGTGAGTTGGCCACGATCGGCTTGGAGGAGCTCTGGTCGGGTGATGGGGTCTGTCTGATCGAGTGGCCCGAGCGGGCCGCAGCGATCACGCCAGATGCGCATCTGGCGGTGTTTATCGAGCACCTCAGCGAGACGAAGCGGCAGATCCGGCTGGTGCCCCACGGTCCGCGTTTCGTCGAGCTGATCACGGCATTTAAAGGGACGGCCCCCTGACCGGCGTGGGGACAGGGGAGAGGGCTTGAAGGTGGGGCTATGTTGCTTGCGATCGACACCTCTACGTCGCTCACCGGGCTGGCCCTCTATCATGCGGAGGGCGTGCGGGCGGAGTGCGTCTGGGAGTCGGGGCGCAACCACACGGCCCAGTTGCTGCCGCAGCTCGATCTGTTGCTGCGGCACATCGGCGCGGCGCGGGACGATCTGCGGGCAGTAGCAGTGGCCCTCGGCCCGGGTAGCTGGAGCGGCCTGCGGGTGGGCGTGAGTGTGGCAAAGGGCATGGCGCTGGCTGGCGGGCTACCGCTGCTCGGCGTGAACACCCTCGAGGCCCTGGCCTACCAGCATGGGCGTCCCGGTCTACCGATCTACCCGCTGATCCGGCTCGGGCGTGAGCGCTTCGCCACTGCTGCGTTTCGGGCTGGCCCGGTGCGCCAGGAGCCGGACCGGAACGTTACCCTCGCGGCCCTCGTAGCCGAGATCAGTGGGCGCGCGCTGTTCTGCGGTGATGTCGACGCTGCAGCTCTGGCCGAGTTGCGGCGGGGCCTGGGCGAGCGGGCGATCGTCCCCGAGGCGGCCGCCTCCGTGCGGCGCCCCGCCTTCCTCGCCGAGCTCGCCTGGCGCCGCTTCGTGGCTGGCAAGCACGATGACCTGGTCCACCTGGAGCCGGTCTACCTGGGTGAGCCGGTGAAAGCGCAGCCGTGAGCGGGAACCGCATGTACACCACCAGGGTCAATCGGGTGGGTGCTGCGCGCGACCGTGGTACGGGGCGCCGCACGATCATCGTCGTTCGGCTCCCCGTGTCTGCACCGGCGTGCGCAAGGAGGACGATCTCATGTCGGCCCTGAGCCGTTTTGAGCAGCTGATGGAGCAGATGGTGGAGGGGTCGGTGGCGCGACTCTTCCGGAGCCCCGTGCAGCCGGTGGAGATCGCGCGGCGCCTGGAGCGGGCCATGGAGAGCCAGCAGTCGATCAGTGTGAAGCGGGTGATCGTGCCCAGCTTCTACCGGGCCTACCTCAATCCGGCCGACTTCGCTGCCTTCCAGCCGGTGCGGGCCCAGCTCGAACAGGAGATGGCTACCTATCTCAGTGAGCTGGCCCAGGAGCGCAACTTCAGCATGCTCGAGCATCCCCAGGTGGTGCTCGCCGAGGATCCGGCCGTCGCCCGGCGCAGTATCCAGGTGGTGGCCGAGATGACGAACCAGGGCAGCGCGGAGACTACCCAGGTGATGGCCCCGGCCCGCCAGGCTCAGCCGGCCCGGAAAGGCCATGCGCTTCTTTTGCTGCAAACTCCGACCGGGCCTCAGCCCATCCCGCTGGAAAGTACGGCTGTGGCCCTGGGGCGCGGTCTGGGCAACGATATCATCCTCGAGGACACCCGCGTTTCGCGTCACCACGCCCAGATGCGCTATCGTCAGCGCCGGTTCTGGCTCACAGACCTCGGCAGTACGAATGGGACCTTTGTGAATGGCGAGCGTATTTCCGAAACGGCCCTTCGCGATGGCGATGTGATCTCGCTCGGTGGCCTGGAGTTGACATTTCGTGATAGCTAGGGGACAGGGGACAGGCCAGATAGTCTCTATCTACGCTTGTGGCCCACTACCCTGATCGTGCAGGGTAAAGACACCCCGTACAGACGCCCCACCGGGGCGTCTCACCGGGACACCCCGTACAGACGCCCCACCGGGGCGTCTCACCGGGAC
>SFCB01000206.1 GCA_004367505.1 Chloroflexi bacterium OHK40
CACGATGCCCCCGGCGACGGGTTGATCGCCCCGGCGACGGCGTGACGCCCCCGGCGACGGGTGGTCGCCCCCCGGCGACGGCGTGATCCCCCCAGCGACGGGTGGTCGCCCGGCGACGAGGGGATCGCGATGTTCCGTACGGGATGTGCGAATGTACGTGGTCGCTGCGTTTTTGTATTCGAGTGGTTAAAATTTTGTTAAAATGGAGGTCCTCCCCGTGCCAACTCTTCAGCGCCTTGCGCTCGCCCTTACGCTCACTATCACGATCGGTATGGCTGCGGTGGTGATGGCCCAGCAGAACCAGCGCGTTCACCTGCCACTACTGATCACACCGCCGGCGCAGCCCACCAGCCCGCCCGCTCAGCCCTCGCCTACGCCCGGGGCGCAGAACCCCACCTACACTGGCGAAGGTACCTACTACCTGGAGGCCGATGGCGGTGGCAATTGTATGTTTGATCCGACGCCGCACGATCTGATGGTGGGCGCGATGAACGAGCAGCAGTACGGCAACGCCGACCTCTGCGGCGCCTACGTTGCGCTGACCGGCCCGAAGGGCACGATTACGGTGCGGATCGTCGATCGCTGCCCCGAGTGCAAACCAGGCGACATCGACTTGAGTCCGCAGGCCTTTGACCAGATCGCCGAGCGCATCCAGGGCCGCGTGCCGATCAGCTGGTATATCATCAGCCCGGAACTGAGCGGGCCGATTGCCTACCGCTTTAAGGAAGGCAGCAACCAGTGGTGGACGGCCGTGCAGGTGCGGAACCACCGCAACCCGATCGCGAAGCTTGAGTACCGTGACGCGGGTGGCCAGTGGATCACGGTTAACCGTGAGCGCTATAACTACTTTGTGCAGCCGAGTGGCATGGGTCCGGGGCCGTACACCTTCCGCGTTACCGACATCTACGGGAACGTGCTCGTCGATAGCGGCATCCCGCATATCGAGGCCGGAACGGTGAACGGCGCAGGGCAGTTTCCACCGGGGCCATAGTCCCCATTAGCCCTCCAACGCTCCTCTAATGGCGCTTCGACGCCCCTCTAACAGTGCCGCGCTATAGTACTGGCGTATCGCAGAGACGACACGGACAACGATCCAGCTGCGCGAGAAGCGATAGAGGAAGGAATGGAAGGAGGGAAAGCTATGACGACACTGACTCGCTGGGACCCGTTCCAGGAGGCTGTTACGCTGCGTGAGGCGGTAAGCCGGCTGTTTGATGAGAGCTTCGTGCCGAGCGCGCCCGCCCGTGGCGCTGGCTTCGTGCCCGCTCTGGACCTGAGCGAGACCCCCGAGGCCTATCTGGTTGAGGTGGCAGTGCCCGGGATGAAGGCCGAGGATCTGAACGTGAACATCGAGAACGGCGTGCTCACGATCAGCGGCGAGGTGAAGCAGAGCGAGGAGTCGAAGGAGCGGAACTACCACCGCGTCGAGCGCCGCTACGGCCGCTTCAGCCGCAGCATCACCCTGCCGTCTACCATCCGCGCTGACGCCGTGACCGCCCGGCTCGAGAATGGCGTGCTGCACCTTAGCATCCCCAAGGCCGAGGAGGTCAAGCCGCGCAAGATCACCGTCAACGTCGGCTAATTCGACGGGCAGCCGGCAGCGAGGGGCAGAGAACGATGGTTCTCTGCCCCTCTTCGTCTGTTTCGGCGAGCCCGCACGGCTGCCGCCGCACGTGTATCATCACGAGAGCAGTTGACACTGCCTCACCCCTCAGGAGTGCAATGGCTAACCTGACCGTCACGCCCATGGACCGGGCCACGGCCCGCGCGATCACCGGCTGGCGCTACCCCCCACCGTACGAAGGCTATACGATGCTGGACGACCCCGCAGTGGTGGCGGCGTTCCTCAGCCGCGCCGAGCGCGGCTATTTCCAGATCCGCGACGGGTCGGGCGAACTGCTCGCCTTCTGCTGCTTCGGGGAGGAAGCCCGGGTGCCAGGGGGCGACTACCACGCGCCGGCCCTCGACATTGGCATCGGCGTCCGGCCCGATCTGACAGGCCGGGGCGACGGGATGCGCTACCTGGGGGCGGTGCTGGCCTTCGGCGTGGCCCAGTTCCAGCCGACGCAGTTACGGCTCACGGTGGCGAGTTCGAACCAGCGAGCGATCCGGCTCTACACGAGGGCGGGCTTCCGCGAGGTATCGCGCTTCCTCAGTCTCTACGGCCGGCAACCCTTCGTGGTGATGGGCCGCCCTGCCCACGATCAGTCTGGAGACGGTGGTGTGACTCGCTCGACCCCCGCGTAGACATTGAAGCGCTCGCCGCGTAGAAAGCCCACCAGGGTCAGGCCGAAGGATCGAGCGAGGCTCACGGCCAGGCTGCTCGGCGCGGAGACGGCGCAAACGATGGGGATGCCGGCGGCGAGGGCTTTCTGGACGATCTCGTAGGAAGCACGGCCGCTCACCAGCAGGGCGACATCGGCGAGCGGCAGGCGTCCCTGAAGCAGTGCCCAGCCGACGAGCTTGTCCACCGCGTTGTGGCGGCCCACATCCTCGCGGGCGGCCAGCAACACGCCGCTGGCGTCGAAGAGCGCGGCGGCGTGGAGCCCGCCCGTCGCGCCAAAGAGGCCCTGGGCGTCGCGCAGGCGGCCAGGGAGCGCGGCGATCAGTTCGGGGCGCAGGGTAGGACCTCCGGCGAGGGGGGCGCAGCCACGGGCGCGCAGCGCATCGAGGCCGGCGCGACCGCAGACACCGCAGGCGCTGCCTATGGTGAAGTGGCGCTCAAGGCCCGTGAGGTCGGGCAACGCGGTGGCGCGTAGCTCTACGCTCACAATGTTGAAGCGCTGCTCACCATCCTGATCCTCATCCACGCAGTAGACGATCCGGTCCAGCGCCTCGCGCCCGGCGATCACTCCCTCGGCGAAGAGAAAGCCAGCGGCGAGCTCAAAGTCGCTGCCGGGCGTACGCATCGTCACGGCCACACGTCGACTCTGGCCGCTGGCCTTCAGGCGGATCTCGAGCGGCTCCTCGACCGCCAGATCATCGCGGCGCGGGCGGAGCCGTCCGTCCTCGAACGTCCAGACCTGGGCGCGGCGCTTGCCACCGGTTTGGTTTGCCATGGGATGCCGCTCCCGCTGCTCCCGGGCCGCTGATGCCACGCGCGTCAACGCGGCTCGGAGGGTCGATGAGTGGATGGGCCATAACCAGCACGTTCGGGGGCGGATCAGGTGAGCTTCTCGACACGCACGAGCGCATTGTAGTCCGGGATCTGGGCCACCGGCGAGCGCAGGTCGGGGTCGAGCAGATGGTTGGCCTCAGGCCAGTGGGCCTGAAGATTGCCGGGGCGTACCGGGGCAATCATAGCCCGACCGCGCAACTCGCCGCGCTCGTTCACCAGGCGCAAGGGGTCGCCATCGCGCAGGCCGAGTCGCTCGGCGTCGAACCGGCTGATCAGCACGGCATCACGCTCGGCGCCGGTGAGTGCGTCGCGGCGCTCGTGGATGATCGAGTTGAACTGCTTGCCCCGGCGCGTGGTGAGGCGAAAGAGCCCGTCGGGTGGGGCATCGCGGCGCAGGGGCGGCTGGGCGAAGCGGGCCTTGCCATCCGGCGTGGGGAAACGCCAGCCGGCGCAAAGATGCGCGCCACCGTATTGAAACTGGTCGCCCTGCTTACGCAGGCGCTGGATGCCGTCGTAGAAAGGGATCACCCGCGCGATCTCTTCACGGACGGCGGCCATGCTGCCCACGCGCACACAGGCCGCGAGCTCGGGGCGCACGCGGGCCGCAAGTTCGGCAAAGACAGCCGCCTCGCTCCGGGCGTCGCGCACGCGGGGGCCAGGGATCTCGGGACTGAAGATCACCCGCCGCTCGGTGCTCGTCTCGGTAACCCCGCCGGGAATCTCATAGCGAGTGGTCGCGGGGAGGAGCAACACGGCATCGGCGGGATCTACGAGCATCTGGCTGCTAAGCACGATGTCCATATGCACGCGCAGGGGCACCCGGGCCAGGGCAGCACGGGCTCGCTCCGGGTCGGGGAGCACTTCGACGAAGTTGCCACCGGCGGCGAACAACACGTCGAGCTCGCCCCGAAGGGCAGCATCGATCATTCGGGGCGTGGTCATACCCGGCTCGGTGGGCGGCCGGAAGCCCCAGAGCTCGGCCAGGCGGTCGGCAGCCTCAGCGGTGATCGGAATGCCGCCGGGGAAGACCGTCGCGTAGGCGCCCATCTCGGCGCCGCCCTGCACCCCGGAGTGGCCACGAATCGGCATCACCCCACAGCCGGGGCGGCCCACGTAGCCCTTGCTGAGGGCGAGGTTGATGATCGCGCGCACGGCGTCTTCGCCATTGGCATGCTGGGTGACACCCATGCTCCAGACGAAGACAGCCCGCTCAGCATCGCGGATCAGCTCGGCGAGGCGCCGCATTTCGGCGCGGCTCGCCCCGGCCTCCGCCTCCAGCGTCTCCCAGTCCATGGCCTCGATCCCGGCCCGTAGCGCATCGAAGCCGGTGGTATAGCGCGCGATGAAGTCGGCGTCGTACCAGCCCTCGGCGAGGATCTGCTTGAGCACACCGCTGAGGAAGGCCACATCGCCGCCAACATTGACGAGGAAGAACTCCTCAGCGAGCCTGGTGCCGAAGAGGGCGCTGTCGGGGATACTGGGGATCCAGTAGCGCTCCATCCCCGGCTCACGATAGCTGTTCACACACACGATGCGGGCGCCATCGCGCCGGGCGTGGTAGAGATACTTGGTCGCGACTGGCTGGTTGTTGGCCACGTTCGAGCCAACAAAGACGATCAGATCCGACTCGATCCAGTCGCTGTAGGAGCAGGTGGTGGCACCCACGCCAAGGCTGGCCTTCAGCGCCACCGTGCTGGGCGCGTGGCAGAGCCGGGCGGCATTATCGATGTTATTGCTGCCCATCGCCCGCACGGCCTTCTGGGCCACGTAGTAGCTCTCGTTGGGCATACCACGGCTGGTGAGGTAGAACCCGACCCGCCCGGGGGTACTGGCGCGAATGCGCTGAGCCACAAGCTCCAGCGCGTCATCCCAGCTAAGCGGCGTGAAGCCAGGCTCCCCCCGGCGGCGGATCAGCGGGGTCGGGAGACGGCCCAGCGCGCGCAATTCGGCGCTGGACATTGCAGCAAGCGGCGCGACATCGGCGAGGCGACGCGGGTCAAAGGGCGGGGCAGTATTCAGGCGCAGCAGGCGCAGGCGAATGTTGCAGAGATGCACGCCATTGAGCGTCCAGTCGCTGAGGCCCGTGGTGCCGAGGGCGCAACCATCGCAGACGCCCTGGTTCAGAATGCGCCAGGCATAGGGCAGCCGATCACGATTCTCGACAGCGGCCTTCCAGAGCTCGAGGTAGTTGTTCGGGCGCTGCTCGCCTATGCCAAAGGGCCTGAGGCTGACCCACAGCGAAGGGTCCCAACCACGGTGCTTAGGGGCCATGGGCGCTCCCGGGGCTCATCGCGCTTCTGCTCACCAGAGTGGCGTACGGCTCACCTCCGCAGTCTCCCGCGCTCCAGCGCTCTCTGTGGGGGTATGGAGCTTTGGAGATGGCGCCGGGTTCGTGCGCTGGTGTCCGTTCCATCTGCTCGTCTGCAACCCTATCGCACGGCGTATTGCGGGTACTCAGGTAGCATACCACGACTGGCGCTGCGTCGTGCCAGATCGCCCACATCCAGACGTCGTTTGGCACAAGCCTATCAGGGGTCCGGGCGCTATTCAGGTGGCGCATCGCTCGTGGCGGGCAACCAGATCTGGAAGCGCGTTCCCTGGCCAGGCGCGCTCTCGACACGCAGCGCACCACTATGGGCGCGTACAATCCCGTGGACGGCGGCGAGGCCAAGGCCACGGCCCATAAACTTGGTAGAAAAGAATGGGTCGAAGGCACGCCGGATGGTCTCGTCATCCATACCAGGGCCGTTATCGACGACGCTGAGGCGCACATAGCGCCCCGGTCGCCGGCCAGCACCGAGCAGCAGGGCGTCAAGATCCTCGGCGCTGAGCTGCTCTTCAGCCGTCTCGACGCTGATGTGGCCATCAGGCCGTTCAGGCCCCAGGGCCTCATCGGCATTCGCGATCAGGCCCGCGAGCATCTGGCGTAGCTGGGCCGCGTCGCCGGCGACGGGTGGCAGGCCGGTTGCGAGGCTCAAGCTGAGCCGCTCGGGGACGGCGAGGGTGCTGCGTAGCAACTCGCCGGTGTCGGTAACGATCTGGTTCAGGTCCTGAGGCTGCACGAGGAAGCGGCCCTTACCGGCGTAGGCGAGGATCTGGCGGGTGAGCTCGGCGGCACGGAGGGAGCCGGCGACAACGTGATGGAGGCTCTGGCGCGCGGCCTCATCCGGGGAGGCGCTGAGCAAGGCGAGTTCGGCGTGGCCGAGCACACTGGTGAGGATGTTGTTGAAGTCGTGGGCGATCCCGCCGGCCATCAGGCCAAGGCTTTCGAGGTGCTGGGCGTCGAGCAGCTTGCGCTCAAGCGCCAGCCGCTCCTGGGCCGCCTGGCGCTCGTCGCTCACGTCGTGGAGGATGGTCGCCAGGCGCGCCACCGCACCGGAACGGTCGCGCAGGGCGATGATCGTCTGGCGCACCGGCACCTCGCGGCCCTCGGCATCGTAGATGACGCCCTCGCCCTGCCAGATCCCGTGCTGGATGGCGGCGGGGACGCCGATGTTGAGCGCCTGCTCCCGCATCCACGCCGGCTGCCACTCCCGGAAAGAAATGGTCTCGGGAGCAATATCGTCGGGGAGCCGACGCAGCGCGCGGTAGGCCCGGTTAAGGTAGTGCACCGTCCCATCGAGCGACATATAGCCCACGGGGTCGGGCATGGCTTCGAGGATCGCCACAAGCCAGCGTTGGCGCTCCTCGGCCTCTCGCTCGGCACTCAGATCGCGCACGAGGGCGACGCCCCGCAGCGGCACACCCTCGGCATCGCGCACGAGTAACCCGGTCACCTGAACGGGCGCCTCGCTTCCGTCGCGCCGGCGCAGCTGCTTCACGAACTGGTAGTACTCGCGAGCGCCAGCGAAGAGCTCCTCGATCAGCCGGTGCTCCTCGGCCAGTTCGTCGGCACGGGCGCGGGAGCCAACGCCGATCTGCTGGAGCTCCGCGAGCGAGTAGCCCAGCAACTGTTCAAAGGCCGGGTTGGCATAGAGCAGCGCGCCGTGGGCATCGGTGACAGTGATCCCGAGCTCGGTGTGATCGGCGACTGCCCGGAAGACAGCCTCACGCTCGTCGCGTTCCCTGACCACACGCCGCAGCTCTTGCTGCACGCCATCAAGGGCGTGCTGGAGCCGGGCGTGGTCGAGCAGCAGCCCGGCGAGCAACGCCAGATCGGCCAGCAACTCCAGGTCGTGGGCCGTATAGCGGCGCCCGGAGGGCCCGCAGATGAGATTGAGCAGGGCGATCACCCGGCCCCTGGCCAGCGCGGGCACGAGGGCGTGGGCGGTGATGCCGTAGCGGCGGTGCAGCGCCGCGACTTCGGCGCCGCCGGGGCCACCCTCGGCACCGGAGAGCAGCAGCGGCACGCCAAGGGAGAGGCCGGCAAAGTTCGGATCCGCCAGGTTGAGCTGTTCGCGCACCACACGGTCGAGGGCCTGGTCCTCCCCGGAGTCGCCCGGGATGGAACGGTGCCGTGCGAGCGGAGCCGGGCGTGGCTCCCACAGCGCATAGAGTACACAGGTATCGGCGAGGGCGGGGACAATCGTCTCGGCGAGCAGGCGCGCCCGCTCGCCAAGGCTGGACACCCCGGCTAGACGCCGGACAACACCAACAAGCAGCGAACGCCCGGTGAGGGCGCGCTCCAGCTCGGCCACTCGCACACGGAGTGCGGACATCTCATCGCCAGCCGGGGGCGACGCATCCGCCGAGGGGGGGGCTGCCATAGGTTGACCGACAATCAGGAGGCTCTTGTGCGCTTCTTACACTGTGCTAGCGCACATCCAATAGTTGGGAGCTACACTCGTGCCCGGGAAGGCGATCGACAACCATTGAGTTTGTCTGAGCCCTTGATTATACACCACCAGGGAGCACCACCCATGCCAATGCTGATCATGCGCCGGGCCCCGGCCCGCACCCTGCGACCGCGCGGGACCGAACTGGATACGCTGCGCCGCCTGAATGTGCCACTGAACGTGACCGAGGATGCCGAGGGCTACACCCTGACGGCCCTGGTGCCGGGCCTGACGCCGGAGACGATCGAGATTCAGCTCGACGCGCGCACGCTGACGATCGGCGGCGAGCTCCGGTGGCCGAAGCCGGCCGAGGGTTCGCACGAGCGCTTGCGAGAGTTGCCGGAGGGTCGCTTCGAGCGCAGCATCAGCTTTGCCTTCCCGATTGACGGCGCGGCAGCTCAGGCCACCTACACGAATGGCGTCCTGACACTACGCCTGCCCAAAGCCGAGGCCGCACGCTCGCGTCGCATTGCGGTCACCGAGGGCGAGGCGATCTTGCAGTAACGGCTCCGGCCCTTCGCAGCCGGCACAACCGTTCCGAGCAATGCGTGAGTGGTCTAACACCGAGATTTTGATGGATGCGGCGGGGGCGTGGGAGGGCAAAGCCCTCCCCGCACGATGATGATCCATCACGACCAGGTTGCCAGACCACTGGCGTAATGGTTGTGCGATCAGCGCAGCGATGCGTGGAAACCAGCCCGTTGGGCGAGCAGCCCACGGCGGCATCGCGGCGGCGCGGGGGCATCTCGCCTGCCCAGCGGCTCAAGCCGCAGGCTACTCCCCTGCGAAGCCGGCCTGCGCCGGCTCGACTCGCTTGCACGGGTGGGAGTACAGCCCGTCACGATGGGGCCATGCGCCACCAGCACACTCGGCAGACGTTGAATGGCGGTCGGGCGTTCGCCCGGCCGCCATTGCGATTCGGGGTACGTGCTCGCTACCCCTTCACGCCACCGAGCGTCAGGCCGCCCACGATATAGCGCTGCAGCGCCAGGTAGACGATCGCCACGGGCAACGAGACCATCACCGACATCGCCGCGAAGCGCGACCAGGGCACCGAACTCGCGTACTGGCCGGTCATATTCCAGAGCGCCATCGCCAGCGTAAAATCGGCCGGGTCGGTCAGGAACTGCCACGAGAGGAAGAACTCCGTCCAGCCGCCGATGAAGCCCAGGAAGCCGGTGACGGCGAGCGCCGGAACGGCCAGGGGCAGCACGATCTGGAAGAAGATCTGATTGGCAGTCGCGCCATCGATGATCGCGGCCTCCTCAAGCTCCTTGGGGATGGTATCGAGGTAGCCCTTCAGGTTCCAGATCGCAAATGGCAACGCGCCCGAGATCATCGCCACCCCCACGCCGAGCAGCGAGTTGCGGAGAATGAAGATCTCGCCCCCGAAGGCGTTGAGCCCGGAGAGGAGCACCAGGGCGCCGATGATCACCCCGACGGCGCCGAGGGCGTAGGTGCCGACCGTGGCCGTGCCAAAGCGGATGGCAGGCAGCACCGCCATCGTCACCAGAGCGATCACGAGCACACCGGCGATCAGCAGGGTGATGGCGAGCAGTGTCCCGCTGAGGCGCACACTGTTGAGCAACGCGAAGAGTGGCGCGATCGTCGCGACAGCCGGTAGCACGGTGATCGCGAGCACTGAGATCATCATAAACTGGCGGCCGGGGAACTTAAAGCGCGAGAAGGCATAGGCCGCGCTCACCCCGATCAGCAGGGCAAAGGCCGAGACACCGGCGGCGAGCAGGAAGCTGTTCCGCGCCAGCTCGATGAAGGTGACGGGATTGGCCGTAGGCCGGTCAAGCACAGCGCGATAGGCGTCGAGCGAGGCGCCAGGCGGGATGAGCCGCAGCTCGGTGGGCCGCGAGATGTTGCGCGGGTCGAGCGACATACTCACGATCCAGAGAATGGGAAAGAGCACCGTGGCGGCCACGAACAGGCAGAGGGCCTGGAAGACCAGCTGCTGCCACCAGGTGAGCTGGCGGCCAGCAGCGGTGCTGCCCCGGCGGGCGGGCCGGGTGGGCGGGGTTGTGGCAACGCTAGACATCGTAGCTCTCCGTCGCGCGCGAGATCCGGTTCGTGATCAGGAAGATCGGGATGAGCACCGCGGCGATCAGCACCGAGAAGGCCGCCGCCACCCCGTAGAGCTGGTAGACGTTCAGCAGCTTGAAGGCCTGCGTCACCAGGATCTCCGTCTGTCCGAGTGGGCCACCGCCACTCATAAAGTAGATCACGTGGAAGAGGTTGAAGGTCATCACAAAGCCAACCATCGCGGCGGGCACCATGGCCGGGCGCAGGAGCGGCAAGGTAATGTTCCAGAACTGCTGCGTCCCGGTGGCGCCATCGATCGAGGCAGCCTCATACATGTCTTTGGGGATGGACTGCAGCGCGCCCGTGGCGACGATCGTCATAAAGGGCCAGCCGAGCCAGATATTGGCGATCAGCATGGCATAGTAGCTCAAGGGGAGCGGGATGCCTGGGATGGGCGGCTCGATCTGATTGAACCAGCGAATATTCACCGGGCCGCCGACAAAGAGGCCGATCAGCTGATTGATGGCGCCGTACTGGTCATCGAACATATTCTTCCAGACGGTCGCGATCACCAGGTTGGGCACGACCATCGGCAGAATGAAGATCGCGCGGTAGATGCGCCGGCCCCATAACCCCTCGACGTTCAGCAGCACGGCGATCAGGATCCCGAGCGCCACGTGGAACCCCACGTTGGAGAAAGTCCACCAGAGGTTAAAGGCGAGCATGCGCCAGAAATTGAACTGGCCACCGGAGACCGCCGCGAGCTGGGCGATAAACTGGGGGTTGCCGGTGAGGATGTCGGTGTAGTTCTTGAGGCCCACGAACTGGGCGGGGCGGTAGTTAGGCGGGGGCTGTCCGTTGGGCCCGAAGCGGTTGAGTGTCTGCTTCCCCTCAGCCTTAATGACCCCATAGTCGGTAAACGACATATACACCTGGTAGACGAGGGGGTAAAAGGTGAGAAACCCCATCACCAGGATGGCCGGGATCAGATAGACCAGCGGGGTGCGTAGCTGGCGCCACGCATCCGACGTCGGGGAGCGCGCCGCCTTCGTCTCTACCGTAGCTACACCCGGGTTGGTAGCAGCCATACGGCCTCCTCCATTGGGTAGACGTGTCGCACAGCGTTGTTGCAGCGAGCGGTACGAATACTATAGCAGAAGTTCTGGATCAGGGCCGGATACAGCGGGGCGGTGTGAGTAGAGCACCCACACCGCCCGATGTACGCTGCCAGCGTGAGGTGCCTACTTACCGTTGGCCGTGTTCATGGTAGCGCAGGCCTCGGTGATCGCGGCCGCCGGGTCGGCGCCACCGTCGAGCACCTTGGTGACGGCATCGCCGAAGGGGCCCCAGAAGTTATCCAGCTCAGGCACCTGCGGCCGGGGGAAGCCGGTGGCCGAAGCCTCGGCGAAGCCCGCCACATTCGGGTCGGAGATCTCGATATCGGTGCGGGCGGGCACGTGGCCGGCCTGGTCCACGTAAACCTGCATCGACTCTTTCGAGGTCAGGAACATCGCCAGGGCCACGGCACCAGGGATGTTGGGGCTGTTGATGCTCACGTAGAAACCATCAACGCCCGTGAGGGGGCCAGCGGGGTTGGTGGCGCCGGGCATCGGGGCCACGGCCAGGTCGTCGCCCAGCGCGTTGCGGTAGTCGCCGAGAGCCCAGGGGCCGTTGATGATCATGTCGGCTTGGCCGTCCTTGAAGAGCGAGTCGGCCTGGCCACCATCGGTGGAGAAGGTAACGTTAGCCTCGCCCTTCAGGGTCTTCAGATAGGTGAGCCACTCGGTGCCACCGGCCTGGTCAGCTACGCACTTGCCAGTGTCGTCCATCAGGGTGCCGCCAAAGGCTGGCAGCCAACCGAAGTTGTGGTAGGCGTTCTGGTTCAGCACCAGCTTGTTGCCGCCCTGCACTGCGGCCAGCAGCTCATCAGTCGTGGTAGGGGGCGTGGCAACCTTCGACTTGTTGTAGTAGAGCGCCACAGCCTTGAACGACTCGGGAATGGCGTAGAGCACGCCGTCCACGGTCATGCCCTCGATCGCGGTGGGGGAGACGTTCTCAGCCTCGAGGGCGGGGATGTACTCCGTCAGGTCGGCCAGGAGGCCCTGGCGCACCTGACTCCCCAGGCTGTCGTTGGGAGCGATGAACATGTCCGGGCCGCCGCCCGCGCTGACTTCGGTGTTGAACTTGTTGAAGATCTGATCGAAGGGGATCTGCAGCACATTGATCGTGGCCTCGGGGTAGGCCGCGCGAGCGTTCTCGATCAACGTGTTGATCGCCGTCTCCTCGGCGCTGCCGGTGCCATACGCGTGCCAGAGCGTCACGCTGCCTGTCACGGGCATCATCCCCGTCTCGCCGCCGGCGGCGGGGGCCTCAGTGGCCGCCGGGGCGGTGGTGGGC
>SFCB01000289.1 GCA_004367505.1 Chloroflexi bacterium OHK40
CCCGCCACCCCCGCGCCCCGCCGCAGCCCCAACAACCTGGTAGTGATCGGCATCGCCCTCGGCGTGGCAGCCCTGGCCTGTGTGGCCCTGATGGTAGTGGGGGCCAGCCAGGGCAGAACCACCCCCTCCACGTCTCCCACCGCCGTAGCTCAGAATGAAGAGGTGGCTGCCCTGCTCGACGCCGGTGACGCCGCGCTGGCTGAGGCGGGCGGCCTGCCCGAGGCCCTCGCCAGCTATCAGCAGGCGCGAGAGCAGGCCCCAGGCGACCCGGCGCCCATCGAGCGGCTTGCCCTCGCCGCCAGCGCCGGTGGGCGCTGGGCGAGCGCTGAGGAGTACGCCAACGAGTTGATCGACACCACCGCCAGCAGCGATTCCCAGGTGGCACTCGGCTACGCCATCCTTGCCGACGCGCTGCACTCCCAGGGCGACATCGTGGCCGCCGAGCGGGAGATCGCCACGGCGCTCAGCACCGACCCGGACCTCGCCTTCGCCCACGCCGTCCAGTCCAACATCCAGGCCGCTCGCGCCGCCGCCGCGCGGAGCACCCCTGAGATGGACGCCGCACTCGACACTCTCGGCATCGCTGAGGATGCGCTCGGCGATGAGACGCCCCTGCTGCAAGCCCTCACCTATAACGCGCTCGGCTATACCTTCGCCCAGGAGTACATGCTCAGCGGCAACGAAGCCTACCTGGAGCAGAGCCTCGACAGCTACGAGCGGGCGATCGACCTGCAGCCCGCCATGCCCCTCTTCCACGCCAACCTTGCCGCCCTGCGGAGCATCGAGGGTGACTACACCGAGGCCCGCGAGCTCTACGCCGAGGCCCTGGAACTGGACCCCGGCTACGCCGCCGCGCAGGCCGGGATTGGCTGGAGCTACTACCAGGAGGATGATCGCGAGGCGGCCGCCGAGGCCTTCGATACCGCCATCGCTCTCGACGAGGGGTATTTCGAGGGGTACTACGGCAAGGGCCGGCTCGCCTTCGACGCCGCCGCCGACCCCGAGGCCTACGCCGCCGCCGCAGAACTCCTGCGCGAGGCCGCCGCCCGCAATCCCCATAGCGCCGAGGTACAGGCATACCTGGGCGAGGCGCTGCTCTTCCAGGGCTTCGGCAGCGAGGACAATAGCGACGCGCAAAAAGCCGCCTACGCCGAGTCTGAGCGAGCCTACCGCGAGGCCATCGCCCGCAACGACCGCTACCCCTTCGCCCTCAGTGGGCTCGGGTGGATCCTGCAGTACCAGGAGCGCTACGACGAATCGATCGCTACCTTTGAGCAGGCCCTCGCCCTCGACGACCGCAACGACGAGATCTACGCCGGCCTCGGATGGAGCCTCTACTGGACCGGCGCCTACGCCGAGGCCGAGGCCAACTTCCGCAACGCCATCGCCCACGACGAGGCCGGCACCTACGCATCGGCGCACTACGGCCTCGGCCGCGCCCTCCAAGAGCTTGGCCGCCTCGATGAGGCCCGGGCCGCCTACGAGTCTGCCCTCGCCATCGACCCGGACTACCGCTCGGCCCAGGAGGCCCTCGCCGAGCTCGGCAGCTGACCTGGCCCCGCTTGTATCACGTCCGGCTTGATAGTGTAGATCGGCGGGGCCGCAGGCCCCGCCACAGAACCGCAGTTTGCTTTCCCACCACCAGTTCTATCCGCCCTTGAACTCTCCGCAGGGAACGCCGTTTCATAGTTCAGCAACCGAGCAAATTGCGCTATGCGCAGCTTCGTCCACGAGAGCGCGGCGGTGCGGGTTGTTTTTGGTGCGGGCACGCTGGCGGCCCTGGCCGAGGAGGCCGCTCGCCTCGGCCTCGACCGCCTGCTGGTTGTCTCCTCGCCGGGCCAGCGCACCCTGGCGGAGCGGGCCGCCGCCATCCTCGGCCCCCGTGCCGCCGCTGTCCACGCTGGCGCGGTGATGCACGTGCCGCGCGAGAGCGTGGGCCCGGCCCTGGACGCGGCCAGCGCGGTGGGGGCGGATGGTTATGTGGCGATCGGCGGCGGCTCGGCGATCGGGCTCGCCAAGGCCCTCGCCCGCGCCACCGGGAGACCGATCATCGCCGTGCCTACCACCTACGCCGGCTCGGAGATGACACCGATCTGGGGGCAGACCGAAGGGGGGGTGAAGGCCACCGGGCGCGACGAGCGCGTGCGGCCCCGGGCGGTGATCTACGATCCGGAGCTGACCGTGAGCCTGCCGCCCCGGGTGGCCGGGCCGAGTGGGATCAACGCCCTGGCCCACTGTGTCGAGGCCCTGTACGCCTTCGACGCCAGCCCGATCACCATGCTGATCGCCGAGGAGGGCATCCGCGCCCTGGCCGCCGGGTTGCCTGCGGTGATCGCCGAGCCAGAGAGCGTGGAAGCGCGCGGCCGGGCGCTCTATGGCGCCTGGCTGGCCGGCTCCGCGCTCGCGTCCGCCACCCTGGGGCTGCACCACAAGCTCTGCCACACCCTCGGCGGTAGCTTCAACCTGCCGCACGCCGAGGTGCATACCGTGATCCTGCCCCACGCGGCCGCCTATAACGCACCCGCCGCGCCCGAGGCGCTGGCCCGTGCCGCCCGCGCCCTCGGCGCCCCCTCCGCGCCAGCCGGAATCTTTGACCTGGCCGTGGCCCTCGGCGCGCCTACCTCGCTCGCGGCACTCGGCATGGTCGAGGCCGATCTGGACCGGGCCGCCGAGCTTGCCACCCGCAGCCCCTACCCCAACCCGGCCCCCCTCACCCGCGAGGGCATCCGGCGCCTGATGGACGACGCCTTCCATGGGCGCAGGCCGGACCAGGCAGATACCGAACTACGAGCGCGATCCTGAGTTATACTATCACCCGACCACCTGGCCCGGCGCCCGCCTGCCCCACTGCTGGCTGGAGCACGGCGGCAGGAAAGTGAGCACGCTGGATCTCGCCGGTAAAGGGCGCTTTGTGCTCTTCACTGGCATGGGCGGCGAGGCCTGGCACGAGGCGGCCACGCGCGTCAGCGCCGAGACCGGGGTGGCGATCGTCTGCTACACGATCGGGCCCGGTCGCGAGGTGCTCGACACCTACGACGACTGGGCGCGGCTGCGCGAGGTAGACGAAGATGGCTGCATCCTCGTGCGGCCCGATGCCCACGTCGCCTGGCGCTGCCACACTGTACCGGGCGACGCCGTGAGCGCGCTGGGCGACGCGATGCGGCAGATCCTTGGCACAACAGCCTGAGATGAGGCCCCGACCATGAACGAGGTGTATATCGCCGCCGCACTGCGCACACCGATCGGCCGCTACGGGGGGGCGCTGCGCGCCGTGCGCCCCGACGACCTCGCCGCCGATCTGCTGCGCACGCTCGTCGAACGGACCGGGGTTGACCCGGCGGCCATCGCCGATGTCTACCTGGGCTGCACGAACCAGGCCGGCGAGGATAACCGAGACGTTGCGCGGATGGCGGCGCTGCTCGCCGGGATGCCCGTCAGCGTGCCTGGCGTGACGGTGAACCGGCTCTGCGGGAGCGGGCTTGAGGCGGTGAATCAGGCCTGGCGGGCGGCCCGCCTCGGCGACGGCGAACTGCTGATCGCCGGCGGCGTCGAGAGCATGACCCGTGCCCCCTTCGTCTTCGCCAAGAGCAGCGGCGCCTTCGACCGGACGCCGCCGCAGGTCTATGATACGACGATCGGCTGGCGCTTCACTAACCCGCGGATGGAGGCCATGGGCCACACGATGGCCCTCGGTGTGACGGCGGAGATTGTGGCTGAGCGCCACGGGGTGCGCCGCGAGGCCCAGGATGCCTTCGCGCTGGAGAGCCAGCGACGGGCGGCAGCGGCCCAGGCCGCCGGTCGCTTCGCCGATGAGCTCGTGCCCGTGAGCGTGCCAGCGGCCCGCAAGGGCCAGCCGCCCACGATCTTCGCCGCTGATGAGCACCCCCGCCCTGAGACGACGCTTGAGGCACTGGCTGGCCTGCGACCGGCATTCGTCGAGGGCGGCACCGTGACGGCGGGTAACTCCAGCGGGGTGAACGATGGCGCTGCGGCCCTGCTCCTGGCCACCGATGCGGGCCTGGCGCGCCACGGGCTCCGACCGCTGGCCCGCATCGTGAGCGCGGCGGCGGTGGGGGTGGAGCCGGCGGTGATGGGCCTCGGCCCCGTCCCAGCCACGCGCCTGGCCCTCGCCCGGGCCGGCCTGACGATCGACCAGCTTGACCTTGTGGAGCTGAACGAGGCCTTCGCCTCACAGGCCCTCGCCTGTATCGCCGAGCTCCGGCTCGACCCGGAGCTCGTCAACGTCAATGGCGGGGCGATCGCGCTCGGCCACCCGCTCGGGGCGAGCGGCGCGCGGATCCTTGTGACGCTCGTCCACGAGCTGCGTCGCCGAGGTGGCCGCTATGGCCTCGCGACGATGTGCATCGGCGTGGGCCAGGGCGTCGCGACGGTGATCGAGGCGGTGTAGCCGCGCGCCAGCGGGGCCGCCTCGTCACGACACCCGGTGCGCGCCTAGCGCTTGAGCAGCGGTAGAAACAGCATGGGGCGCGTCGGAGATGGGATCACGCTGCTCGTATGGGGCGAGCGGCGTGCTTCTGCGCAGCCCTCGCGCATCACGCCGCGATCCGCAGAAGTACCTTGAGGCGCCCCCGGGCGGCCTCGAAAGCCTCCAGGGCCTCGCGCAGGGGATAGGTAGCGCTGATCAGCGGCGCCGTCTCCACCAGACCCCGCTCAAGCAGGCGCAGGGCCGGCCCGAAGGGGCCACAGCGCGAGCCCACCAGCGTCACCTCATCGACGACGAGCAGCGACAGGTTTAGCTCGGAAGGGGCGTGGAAGGTGCTCTTGAGCACCAGGCGGCCACGGGGCCGCACCAGGCGGCGAGCCGTGGCCAGACCGGCGGGCTGGCCGGTGCAGTCCACCACCACGTCGAACTGCTCATCGAGCTCCTCGGCGTGCAGACAGCGCACGCCCTGGCGCTGGTAGAGCGACCAGCGCTCGGGGTGGCGGCCCACGAGCGTCACCGCGCAGCCGGGCAGCCGCAGCACCTGAACGATCATCGCGCCGAGCTTACCATCGCCCACCACCGCCACCCGGTCGGTCGGGCGCACATGGCACTGCTCCAGGATCTCGAGCGCGGCAGCGAGGGGCTCCACAAAGACGGCCGCCGCATCGGGCACCGCGTCGGGCACGGGGTGCAGGCACGCCACCGGCAGGCTGAACAGCTCGGCCATACAGCCGTCGCGGCGGTCGATCCCGAGGGTCGTGCGATTGGGGCAATGGGTATAATCGCCGCGCGTGCAGGTGGCGCAGCGCAGACAGGCGGCGTTGATCTCGCCCACCACGCGCCGGCCCACCCACGCACCGTCCTCACAGGCCACCACGGTGCCGACGAACTCGTGGCCGAGGACGCCGCGGAAGCTCATGTAGCCACGGGTGATCTCGATGTCGGTATTGCAGATGCCGGCCAGGTGAGGGCGAATCAGGGCCTCACCGGGAACGAGCGGTGGAGCGGGGTAGCTACGGTCGAAGCGTAGGGTACCATCGAAGTGCAGAGCGTCCATGGAGTGCGATTATACTATAGTGCCTCGGCCACCAGCAAGCCAGTAGGCTATGTGTGTGACCAGGCTGTGCGCTCCGTCCTTTGGCCCCCGGGGCCTGGTGTGGGCTTAACCCCCACCTGTGTCTACAGGCAGACAGCCCTCCGGTTCAGAGCCGGACTACCCGCCCTTTGAACCCCGCGCCTGTGGGTGCCACGGAGCTGAACAGGCACACACATGCGATAAACCTCAGCCGAAAGGCCACCCATGCGCATGATCTTTCTGGGGAGCCCTGCCTTCGCGGTCTACCCGCTCGAAGCCCTCGTGGACGCCGGTCACACCATCGCCGCCGTCATCACCCAGCCTGACCGGCCGGCGGGGCGCGAGCGACGCCCCACTCCGCCACCCGTCAAGCTCGCCGCCCAGGCCCTTGGGCTCCCAGTGCTCCAGCCCGAGACCCTGCGCGATCCGGTTGTGGTAGAGCAACTGGCCGCGCTACAGCCCGACGTAGGGGTTGTCGCCGCCTACGGCGAGATCTTGCGCAAGAACGTCCTGGCGATCCCGCCACTCGGCTACCTGAATATTCACCCCTCGCTGCTCCCACTCCACCGTGGGCCCACCCCGGTTGCGGGCGCGATTCTCGCCGGCGATACCGAAACGGGCGTCAGCATTATGCGGCTCGATCCCGGTATGGACAGCGGTCCGATCCTCGCCCAGGCTGTGGTGCCACTGCCACCCGATGCACGGGCCGGCCCCTTCACCCACGAACTCTTCCACCTCGGGGCACGCCTGCTGGTCGAGGTGCTGGCCCCTTACGCGGCCGGCGCGCTGATCCCCCGCCCACAGGATCACAGCCAGGCGACACTCACCCGGCTGCTGAGGAAGGAGGATGGACAGGTGGACTGGAGCGCGCCGGCGCTGCATATCGAGCGCATGCTGCGAGCCTACGATCCCTGGCCAGGCGCCTTTACGACCTGGCACGGCCAGAGCCTGCGCCTCCTGGCTGCGGCGGTGCACCCCGATCGGGCCGAATCCGAGGCGCCGGGCACGCTGCTCGGGCGCGGGCCCTCCGGAGGCCCCCTCGTCGCTACCGGCTCAGGCGCTCTGGAACTGCTGGAACTTCAGCCAGCGGGGCGGAGGGCCCTGCGCGGCGCCGACTGGCTGAACGGCCTGCGCGAGCGCCAGGGGCGCTTCGGCCCGGCTCCGGCATAGTAACGCAGCGCGTCAGGCAGCACCTTGCGCGGGGGCGAATTTGCCCGTATAATCGCCCTACGAGCTACACGACGCAGGGAGAAGGCCATGGCCTACTTCAAAGACGAAGCCGAGCTGCAGCAGATCCTGGGGCAGCTCTACGATCGCGTGAAGAGCGACGCCCAGATCGCGCCGCGGATCTGCGAAGGCAAGATCGTCATCCAGTTCCGCTACGACGACCCGAAGGGCATCGTCACGATCGACGCCGCCCACCCGCCCACGCAGCCCGGCGCCTACTGCGATGTCACTTGGGGTGAGACGAGCCTCAAGCCCGATGTCGAGATGAGCATGAAGGCCGATGTTGCCCACCAGTTCTGGCACGGCAAGGTGAATCTGATGGCCGCGCTCACCCGACGCCAGATCATCGCCAAAGGCCCTATCCCGAAGATCCTCAAGCTCCTGCCCGCCGTCGAGCCCGTGTACACGATGTATCCCAAGCTGCTGCGCGAGATCGGTCGCGAAGATCTGGCCCTCACATAAACTGCTCTGTCGCTGTTCTCACCTGTGCCGGCGTCACTCCCCGCATGATGCCGGCGAACCCCCGGATATGCCGAGCAACAGCGAGATGTATGATCGTGGCGCCCAGGATGCCGAGCAAGATGACCTCAATCCCTTCTACTACCAGCACTACTACTACTACCGGCGGGGCTACGACGATACACGCCGCAGCATGCGCGCCGGTCCGGGCGGGCGCCGCTTGCTCAGGCTGGCCCCCCTTGCCCTGGTGCTGCTCGTAGCCTTTGGGGGAGGATTCTGGCTCCTGGGGCGCAGCCGCGTCACACCGGATGAGCCAGTCGTGGCCGCAGTCTCCTCGCCACAGCCCACCAGGGCCATCCCACCAACCCCCACGACGGCCCCGACGGCCACCCTGGCTCCGACGGCTGCGCCAGCCCTCGGCATCGGCGGGCGGGCGCGCATCGCCAATCTCGGCGGCGCGCCGCTGCGCGCCCGTGAGACGCCCGGGCTGAGCCCGATCGTCGCCCGTATTCCTGAGGGGAGCGAGGTGACGATCCGCGAGGGTCCGGTCGAGGCCGACGGCTACACCTGGTGGCGGGTGGAGGCCGGGGAAGTTAGCGGCTGGGTGGCCGAACGCTCGCCCGAGGGCACTCCGTTCCTGGAGCCAGTCCCCTGAAAGCGCCTCACCCGGTGGGTTGTTACCCCCTGGCGGGCTCCGCTACCACCCACGCCGGGTCTGCCCCCGGGTCAGCAAGGACGCTGGGGTCCCACGTGCGCTGGGGTCCCGCGTGCGCGGGAACGACACCCTGGCGCACTTGTGGCACGCCCGCGCCGGCGGGCGTCCAGGGCGGGAGGCCAGACCTGCCCCGGGGCAGCAAGGGCGCTGGGGTCCCGCGTGCGCTGGGGTCCCGCTTTCGCGGGAACGACACCCTGGCGCACTTGTGGCACGCCCGCGCCGGCGGGCGTCCAGGGCGGGGCGCCGGGAGCGCTCTGGCGCCTCCCTCGCCCACTAACGACACCCCGGCGCGCTTGTGGCACGCCCGCGCAAGCGAAGGGGAGCGGCTTTCGAGGGAACCTCAGCCTGGATGCAGTGAGCCCCCGGCAGATGCGCGCATCGGCACCGTAGGCTGGCCGTCCGGGGCTGGCAGCTGAGCATAGGAGCCACGCCGCTCGGGGGGGAGCAGGGCGGCAATACGCAACATCATATCGGTCGTCAGCTGCTCCATGCGGTCCGGGGGGATCTTGCCATCGGGCGTTGGCGCTACCATGTAGGGTTCGCCGATCCGCAGCAGCACCGGGCGCCGGGTGAGCGTTCCTTTGAGGCCATGCTCGGTGCCCACCACCGCCATCGGCACAATCGGGACACCCGCCTGCATCGCCATGCGCACGGCACCGCCCCGGCCCTGTTGCAGCACTCCGGTGCGGCTCCGGTGCCCCTCGGGGTAGACGAGCAGCACGGCGCCGGCGCGCAGCGCCTCAACCGCCGTCTCCAGGGCGGCCACATCGCGCTTGCCACGCCGGATGGGGATCACATTCATCGTGCGAAAGAAGCGGTCCGCGATCGGGTTCTGGAAGATCTCGCTCTTGGCGAGCCAGGAGAGGCGGTAGTCAAAAGGGAGCATGGCTCCGACCACCGGGATGTCCATCCAGTGGATGTGGTTCATCGCGACGATCATCCCGCCCGCCTTGCGGGGTGGCAGGTTGGCGATGCCCTCGACCGACCAGCGGAACCAGCCCACCAGCCGCAGCGTGTGGAGTCCAACGTAGAGCAGCCAGTAGATCAGTGTGCCGAGCATTGTGGTGGCCTTGATGCTGCGCAAATGGTTCGCGGATGGGGGTCCTCAGCGTCCGAGCCCCAGGCCGTACACCAGGTGGCCGCCGAGCCAGCCGCCGACGATCAGCAGCACGGCACCCGCCCCGTGGAGCCAGAGGTAGCCGCGCCGCGCCGCCGGGTCGGCCAGGATCTGGGGCTGCCGGCGCCGCCGTAGCAGGGCCTGCCCGTAGAGCGCCATGGCCGCGATGTTGGCGAAGGCGTGGGCGTTGATCCAGCTGATCACACCGTTCGCCCGGGGCGCCTCGGAGCCGAACAGCTGGCGCCAGGCGTCGACGGCACCGCTGAGGATCGCCACGACGCCGGCCAGCCAGCCGACAATCAAGCAGTGGTAGGCGCTCGTATCCCATGTGGCCTCGCCGCGCCGCAACGCCACCACGGTGAAGAACCCGCTCACCAGCAGCAGAGCGATCGGGAAGTGCACGGTAAAGGGGTGGAGCGCGTACATGACGCGGAGATTATAGCATAGCGCTCGGGGCCGAAGCACGCCTGCTCCGGAGCAGCCTTCGCCCGCGTTAGGCGGGGGTGATCCGTACGGAAGCACGTGGCCCACCTGATGCCCCGGGTGTTACGCGCCACGCTTAGCCCAGGGGCAGATCGGAGCGGCGTGGGTCGCCCGAAGCACGGCCATCCAGCCCCCGTCGCGGGGCGGGCTCCTCACCGGCTGGCTGGGCCGTCTGGAGCGCCCGGGCGCTCTCACGGCGGCTCAGCACGCGCTCGGCAAGCGCCTGCACCACCGCAACCGCCGGCACACCAAAGGCGATCCCGGTGATCCCGCCGAGTTTCCAGCCCACCAGCACAACGAACAGAACCAGGCCCGGCGAGAGACTCAGCACCCGCCCGAGCAGCCGTGGCTCGACCACGTAGCCCATCACGTTCTGGCCGATGATTACCAGGGCCGCCGGAAGGAGCGACTGGGGCCAGGGCAGGCTCAGGAGCAGCACCAGCACCGTGAGCGTCCCGCCGAGGATGCCCCCGAGGTAGGGCAGCAGCCGCACCACCGCCAGCGGACCCACCCAGAGCACCCAGCCGGGCGTCTGGAAGAGCACCAGGACCCCCAGGCTAAGGGCCATACCAAGGGCCCAGATGGCCAACTGGCCACGGATCGCCGCCGAGTAGGTGCGTCGCACGTCGTCGTAGAGCCAGTGCACATCGTCGGACCAACGCTCGGGGAGCAAAGCCCGGATAATCGCCCGCAGCGAGTCGTCGCCGGCGGACATCGCGGCGGCCACACCGATCACGAGCAAGAACTGCCCACCCACGCTGAGGATGGCCAGCGACCAGTTCAGCACCGTGGGGCCCACCTGCTCGGTGAGCAGGCCCGTTTCGAGCACCCGGTTGGTGGAGGGCGGCACAGCGATGCGGTGATCGCGCAGCCAGGCGAGGAAGCCGTCGATCTGCCGGGTAGCCTGCTCGATCGCGCCGGGGAGGGTGCCCGGCAGGGCGCTAGCCTGTGCCGCCACCGGGGCGCTCATCGCCGCCAGAAAGAGCAGCAGCCCCAGGTAGCCCAGGCCCCACGCCAGGGGCCGGCTGATCCGCCGACTCATCTGCTCCACCATGGGCTCCAGCAAGAGGTTGAGCATCCAGGCGAAGCCGAAGATTGCCAGAACGTCGGCGAAGCTGCCGAGAAGGCCGATCAGCTGGCTCAGCAGCCACCAGGCTGACGCGACACCCACCAGGATCACGACGCTGTTCTGCAGCTTTGTCATCAGTGTGACCTCCTCCGCCACAGCGCGCCGAATACCGTCGCTATTGTACCAGATTGCCCTGCGCCAGGGGTACAGATTGTATGCTCAAGTCATCCTGGTGCTGGCCGGCAGGCGTCCGCGAGAAGGGAAGGTGCTGTGGCAGCGGAAGCACCCCGCCCATCGCCAGGGTGCGGGCCACAGGCCAGGCCACGCTCGGGCTGCGGCCACATAGGCAGCGGTGCTTGCCGGGCCCTGTTCCAGGCGCCAGGCTCCTCACCGCACGTCCACCTGCGCCTGCCCTCCGGTGGCCTCGTCGAGGGCCGCCACCGCCTGCGCAAGCTGATCGGCGGGCACGCTCACTACCATGCGCACGTCGGCGGCGAACGCCTCATCCGTGATCGTGCCACCGCTCGTCTCCAGGGCACGCCGCGCCGCCGCGTAGACCCCATAGCTCACTGTCACCGCGAGCGTGCGGCGCTCCACCCGCTCAGTACGTGGGAGCACCTCCAGCACTGCCTTCGTCGCGTCGCCATAGGCCCGCACCAGTCCTCCGGTGCCCAGCAGCGTGCCGCCGAAGTAGCGCGTCACCACGACGGCCACATCGCCCAGGTTGGCACCACGAAGCACAGCTAGCATCGGCCGGCCCGCCGTACCGGCTGGTTCGCCATCGTCGCTCATGCCAGCCGTGACGCTCGCGCCATAGCCAACCAGGTAGGCGTAGCAGTGATGACTGGCGTCGGGCATCTCGGCGCGCACGGCGGCGATCAGCGCCCGCGCCACCTCCACGCTCGGCGCCGGGCCCGCCGTAGCCAGGAAGCGCGAGTTGGCGACCGTGAGCGTGGCACGGGCCTGGCCCGCCGGGATGGGGTAGCGTGTGGTCATACAGGCGCCTCGGCCGTTCGGGCTTCTCCCTCAGGTGATACGAAGATCGAGGTGGCCACGGCGCCACGCTGAAATGCGGCCACAGATCGCCTATAGGCTCTGTGATTTCAGCCTCGCACTGCCGGAAGCCACACCCGCTCCGGGAGTTCCAGCAGCCGTAACGCTAGCAGGCCGCCCTCGCTGTCCGCTACGTAGATCAGCCCGTTCCCTGCGGCCAGGTCGAGCGCCGTGCCGGGGGTGTCGTAGGCGCCGACCAGCCGAGGCGCTCCGGGGGTGGCTACGTCGAAGACGAGCAGCCCCCGGGTGCCAGCCGCCACGAGCGCGCGCGATCCCTCGGTGAGTACGGCGTACCCGCTGAAGCCCGGATAACTCCCTTGCAACGTAGGCGAGGTTTCGTCGGTTATGTCAATCACAATCAGCCCACCCGTGCCCACCGCTACGGCCACCGTCCCACCGAGCAACGCCACGTCCTCCAGGCCGGCACCAGGCAGCCCGAGGGTCCCGAGCGGCGCGCGCGCCGCCAGGTCGATCGTATGCAGCGCCTCGCCATCCGCCACTACGGCCAGGTCTCCGGCGACAGCCAGGGCGCGGGCGAGGCCGGGTATGGGGACGGTGGCCTCCAGCACCGGGCTGAGCGGGTTAGTGAGCCCGATGATCTGAAGGCCGGCGCTGCCCGCGGCGAGGTAGGCCCGCTCGTCCAGCAGTTGCAGGTCGCCGACGCTCCCGGGGATGGGAACGGGGCCGTAGCGCTCATTGGCCGCGGCGGTATTGGCCAGCGCCAGGCCCGCAGCTCCCGTGGCGCCGTAGAGCACCGCGCCGCTGGCAGCCAGACGCCGTGGTGCCGCGCCCAGCGCCAGGCCGGCGCCAGCCTGAACGCCAGCGGCCAGGTCAACCGGGGTGGCCACCTCGCCCACGGCGGCATAGGGCTGCCCACCGGCGAGGCCCACGGCCCGCGCCGCGCCGAGCGAGGCCCCGGCGAAGGCGGGATCGAGCCGAGCTGCGGCCAGATTGAGCAGGAAGAGTTCACGCTCAGTAGCGGCATAGGCGGTGGTGCCGCTGACGGCCAGGGTTCCCACGGCGCCACCGAGGCTAGCCCCATCACGCAGCGCGGGCAGGCCGCTGCCGAGCGTGTAAGCCCGCACCTCGCTCCCGGCGGCCACATAGGCCAGACCACCAGCCGCCTGCACGGCACGGGCTGCGCCGCCCGTATCTACGGCGCCAAGCAACCGTGGCAGGGCCGGGTCGCTCAGGTCGACAACCTGGAGGCCGCAGCGGTCACCCGCCACCAGGGCGCGGCTACCACTGAGGGCGAGACCGACAGCAGCACCAGGCAAAGCCAGACGCGCTCGCGACACAGGCGCAGCAGGGTCGCTCAGGTCGAAGATCTCGAGGCCGCCGAAGAGCCCGCCAGCCACATAGGCGCTGCTGCCAGCCACCACAAGATCGGCCGGCGACCCGTAGGTCGCGGCGCGACCGATCAGGCGCGGCCTGGTCGGGTCGGCCACATCGATCACGGAGAGGCCGGCGCCAGCGCCAGTAGTGCCGAGCACAGCACGCCCACCGGCCACCGCCACGCTGGCGGCGATCTCGCCGGCCCGCAGCGTACCCAGGAGGCGCGGCGCCGCCGGATTGCGTACGTCCACGACGACCAGACCGGCGGGCCCGGCAGCCACGTAGGCCAGGCCGCCGGACAGGGCGACATCATGCACCGGGCCGCCGAGGATGAGCCGGGCGCGGCGGGGGCGGCCCACCTCGCCGAGCACCAGGCTCGGGCCCTCGCCGTGGGCCAGGGTCGCGCCGCTGATCGCGGTTGCCGTCACGGCGCCGCCCGCCGCACCCTCCAGCCGCAGGGCAACCTCGCCGCTGGGAGCCAGGGCACCGGAAATCGCTGGCTCGATCGAGGCGGCCGAACCAGCGCAGCCCGTCTGCGCGGCGGTGGGCCAGGGCAGTGCAAGCGATCCCAGGAGCACGATAGCGGCGACGAGGTAGCGCATCTAGCTCAGCCGCACCGTCGCAAAACGAGCGGCGTAATCGCTCATGCCCTCGGGGGCCACCACTGTTACCGCGCGGCGACCCTGGCGGAGCAGCAGACTCGCGGCGATCGTCGCGCGGGTGCCACTCTCACAGATCACCGCCAGGGGGCCACGGGGGAGCTCCGGCACGTGCTCGCGTAGCAGCGTGTGGGCGATCAGGCGGGCGCCGGGGATCACGCCCCTGGCCCACTCAAAGGGTTCGCGCACATCGATCACGGTAGTGGCGCCAGCAACCACCCGCCGTGCCAACTCCTCGACACTGATTTGTTCGAGCGTGGCCAGGGGCAACCCGAGACCGGCCAATGCTGCGTAGGGAGCGTCCAGATAGCCACGCACCGGGTTCCGGCCCACGCCAGCGAGGATGGCGGCAGCCTCAGCGGCCACGGCGGCATCCTCGGCAACAACGAGCACTGGCTCGCCAGGCGCGACAACCGCAGCGGCACGGCTTGGCAGGGCATCCCGGCTAAAAGGCACGGCGAGAGCGCCCACCAGATGGCCCGCCGCGAAGCGGTCGCGGGGGCGCAGATCGAGCAGCGCCACACCAGTGCTCAGGGCGGCCGCCACCTCAGCCGGGCTGAGTGCAGGAGCGGCGCCCCGTGGCGCACCGGATGGCCGGGCCGAGCCCTCCGGCAGGGGGAGTAACCCCTGGTTCGTGTGGCGGTGCAGCAGCACACCTTCAACGGCGGCGCGAGGCACCTCACTCACCCACGCAGCGAACGTGGCGACATCAGGGGCCTGCAACGCCAGGTTGAAGCGTCGCTCAAAGCCGATGGTGCTAGCGACCTTGCCGCTCATTGCTCGACCGCCGCATGCCGACCCGCCGAAATGGCCCGGGTAGACCTCAACATCGTCGGGGAGTGCCAGCAAGCGCTCGAAGAGGCTGCGGTAGAGCGGCTCCGGGCCCGTATCGGGCAGATCCACCAGGTCGGCCCGGCCAACATCGCCTACGAACAGACAATCGCCGGTGAGCACGAACCAGGGCCGGGCGGCGCGCGGTGGATCGGCCACGAGGTAGCAGGTATGCTCCGGCGTATGGCCGGGAGTATGCAGCGCGGTGACAACCAGGTTGCCCACCCGGAGCTCGTCGCCATCATCGAGCGGTCGATGGGGGAAGCGCGCCTCAGCGCGGCGCGGCAGGGCGATCGTAGCACCAGTGAGGGCCGCGAGCGCGCGCCCCGTAGAGATGTAATCGGCGTGGAGGTGCGTCTCCAGCACGATGGTAATGCGCAGCCCGCGATCGGCGGCAAGCAGAGCGTACTGCTCTGCGGGCAGGCTCGGATCAACCACCGCCGCCTCGCCGCTGGCGGCGCAGCCAAGGAGGTAGGAGGCAGCCGCAAGCGATTCGTTGAGGAGCTGGCGAAAGATCATCGGCGGTCTCCCTGGTGCTACCCCTGACAGCCGGCACAGAGCCCGAAGATCGAGAGGTGGGCGAGGCGGGCATCGAAACGGTAGCGCTGCAGCAACTCACGCCGCAGCGGCTCGAGCAGGCCCGGATCGGCCTCGATCACCTCGCCGCATCCCTCACAGACGAGGTGATGGTGGTGATGGCGGCTGAGCAGCGCGTAGACCATATGGCTCTGGCCGAGGCTCGTCTCGCTCACGAGGCCGGCGTCGCGCAGCCAGCGCAGCGTACGGTAGACCGTCGTATGGTCGATGCGCAGGCTCGGGTAGCGCTCCGCGATCGCGCGGCTGATCTCCTCAGCGCTCATGTGGTGCTCGTTGCCTTGCAACGCCTCAAGCACCAGACGACGCTGTGGGGTGAGCCGGTGGCCCCCGGCTCGCAACTGCTCAATCAGGCTGACATGCTCGTCCATGGGTGTACCTGTATGATGTTGCAGGTGATTATAGGCAGCGCTGCCACCCGCGTCAATGGAGAGGCCCGGCGAGGGCATATCCGATGGTCCTGCATCAGCGTACCGTGGCGCTGAAGCGCGCGGCTACAGGGCGGCGAAGCCCGCCCGCGCGGGCTCCCGAGGTGGTTGTCACGCCCGTAGACGCGGGCGTCCAGGGGCAACGCCGGACGCCCTGCTCGGAGCTCGGCTCCCCATCCAAGCGGGGACCGGCCCCTTGCCCGCGCGCGCTCCCATACGGCGGGGCCACGTGCGGGGCTGCACAGCGGGCGATTCTCGCAAGAAGCATGCCCGAACATCCAGCACACTCCCGCCATCCGCACTATTGTTCAGGAAAGTACTCTGGCGTATAATGCCGAATGCAACCATGTGCAGATAGCATACATAGTAGGGGAGCGCGCGATGCTCTTCGAGAATCTGGCCCAGCAGATCCTGCTCGGGCTCCACATCCCGGACGGCTTCCTTTCGGTGCCGGTCTCGGCGCTCTGGTGGATTTTGACGATCGCAGCCCTCGCTGTGGCAGTGCGGCAGGTAGACGGCCTGAGTGAGCGTCAGATCCCGCTGATGGGTGTGATGGCGGCCTTCATCTTTGCTGGCCAGATGCTCAACTTCCCCATTCCAGGCGGCACCTCGGGCCACCTGCTCGGCGGTGCCCTCGCCGCGCTCCTGCTAGGCCCCTGGGCCGCATCGCTGGTGATGGCCTGCGTGGTGGCATTGCAGGCGCTGCTGTTCCAGGACGGCGGGCTGCTCGTTCTGGGGGCCAACATCTTTAACATGGGCATCGCCACGGCCTTCGTGGGCTGGTGGGTGGGCACCGCACTGCTACGCGCCTTCGGTGGCCAGCGGTGGGGCCTCGTGGCCGCAGGCTTTGTGGCCGGGTGGGTCTCGCTGATGGTGGCGGCCATCCTCACCAGCGTGCAACTGGTGCTCTCCGGGCTCTCGGCGGCCATAGTCTTCCCGGCGATGCTCGGCGTCCACGCCGTGATCGGCATCGGCGAGGGCCTGATCACCGCAGCTGCCCTGGCCTTTGTAGTCGCGACCCGCCCCGACCTGGCCAGCACGCTCACCGGCTCCCTGGGCACTGACGCGGCCCGCCGTGGCGTGGGCCGTGGCGCCCTGGCCGGCATCACCGGGGTTGGCCTCGCCATCGCCGCCGGCCTGGCCCTGCTCTCGCCACTCGCCTCTGGCGACCCGGACGGGCTCGAGCGCGTCGCGGAGGATCAGGGGTTCCTGGAGCGAGCCCAGGACCCGGCCTACAACGTGTTGCCCGACTATACCATCCCCGGGCTCGATGGCCCGATCTCGACGATCGTGGCGGGCATCGTCGGGCTGCTGATCGTCTTTGCAATCGCCTACGGAGTCACGCTGCTCCTGCGCGGCAATAAGGCTGAAACGCCCCGATGACGCTCGCACCCTCGGCACTCGACCGCTATATCGACAGCAAGAGCCCGGTCCACGCGCTCGACGCGCGGGTGAAGCTCCTGCTTACGCTGGCCTGCATCCTGGCGCTAGGCCTGTTACCACCCGGCGCGTGGGCCGGCATCGCCACAATCGCCACGATCCTGTGGTGGGCCGTGCTACGCGCCCGGATCGGGCTGGGCCTGGTGATGCGCCGGGCGTTTGTGGCGCTGCCCTTTGCGCTGGTGGCGCTCACGCTCGTCTTCAGCCGCCCGGGGGTCCCGCTCCTTCGCCTGCCGCTCGGCCCACTCACCCTCACCGCCACCGACGCGGGACTGATCGCCTTTGCCAGCGTGCTCGTGAAGTCGTGGCTCTCGGTGCAGGCCGCCCTGCTCCTCACCGCCACCACGCACTTCACCGACGTGCTCCACGCGCTCCGGGCCCTGCGCCTTCCGGCTGTGCTGGTGGCCATCCTCTCCTTCGCCTACCGCTACCTCTTCGTGCTGGTGGATGAAGCCCAGCGCATGCTCCGGGCTCGCGAGTGCCGCTCAGCCGAGCTCCCCGGCCAGCGCCCAGGTGGCAGCATCGTCTGGCGCGCCACTGTGGTGGGCCAGATGGTCGGCACGCTGTTTCTGCGCTCCTACGAGCGCAGCGAGCGCATCTACGTGGCAATGCTCTCCCGAGGCTACAGCGGCGAACTGCGCGCGCTTCACCACCGCCCCCTCAGCCGTCGCGAGCAGGGCCTGCTCTTCGTTGGCGGGGGCATCCTCGCGGCGATCGTCTTCCTGACCTATGTGGCCGGTGGGGGGCCACGCTAACAAGGACCATCCCACCGGGTCCGACCTGTCGAGGGGATCTCCGTGCTCGATCTCGCTGAGCCACATACGGACCAGCCAGCGCCCACCGTCGCCATGCTCGAACTGCGCGGCCTGCACTACACCTATCCTGACGGCACCCCGGCACTCCGGGGCGTTTCGCTGCGCGTGTGCGCTGGCGAGAAGGTGGCGCTCGTCGGCCCGAACGGCGCCGGCAAGAGCACGCTGCTCCTGCACCTGAACGGCGTGCTGCGCGCGCCCGAGGGGGCCGTGCTGGTGGATGGCGCCCCGGTCGCCGATACGACGATCCGCCAGGTGCGCGCGCGCGTCGGTCTGGTCTTCCAGGACCCCGATGACCAACTCTTCTCGCCGACGGTCTTCGACGATGTGGCTTTTGGGCCCTTGCATATGGGCCTCGGTGAAGCCGAGGTGCGCGAGCGCGTGGCCCGGGCCCTGGCCCAGGTAGGCATGGCGGGGTTCGAGCGGCGCATGCCACACCACATGAGCCTCGGCCAGCGCAAGCGCGTCGCCATCGCCACCGTGCTCGCGATGGATCCGGCGCTGCTGGCGCTCGACGAGCCCTCGGCCGGGCTCGATCCGCGAGCGCGGCGTGGGCTTGTGCAACTGCTGCGCGATCTGCCCCAGGCGATGATCGTCTCCACCCATGATATGCGCCTCGTCGCCGAGGTCTTCCCCCGTATGGTCGTCCTTGCGGAAGGCCAGGTCGCCTACGACGGACCCAGCGCGCCGTTTCTCGCCGACAGCGCCCTGCTGGAGCGCTACGGGCTAGAGCGGCCCTGACGAACGGCGACTTGCTGCTACGCTCCGCCCGATCTCCCAGGAGCGCCGCGCTAACCAATTCCACACCTGACCAAGGACCAGACTGATGACGTCTCTGGCCGGCCCGATCGTCCTGGTAGGCTCGGGCGAGTACACCCCCGCGATGGAGAGCACGGACCGGCTGCTTCTGGGGTCCCTGGGCCGCCCACGTGCGCGCGTGGCGCTCATCCCGGCCGCCAGCGGCCTGGAGCCTGGCAGTCCCGAGCGCTGGAACACCATGGGCGCGATCCACTTCGCCGCCCTCGGCGCCGAGCCGGTGCCGCTTCCACTCCTCACCCGCGAGGATGCCTACGCCCCCGCCATACTGAATGGCCTGCATGGCGCTGATCTCTACTACTTTTCAGGCGGCAACCCGGAGCACCTGGTGGAAACACTGCGCGAGACACCGGCCTGGGCGATCATCGCGGCAGCCCACACGGCCGGGGCGGGCGTGGCCGGTTGCAGCGCCGGTGCGATGATGCTTGGCGCTCACACGCTGCGCGTGCGCGCCGTGGCGGCTGGCCACCCCCCGAACTGGATCCCGGCGCTCGGCCTGGCGGCCCCCCTGGTGGTCTTGCCCCACTTCGACCGTATGGCGAGCTACGTGAGCCAGGAGGTTTTCCGCACGGTCATCGCATCGGCGCCAGCTGGCGATCAACTCATCGGTATCGATGAGGACACCGCCCTGTTGCGGCTCGCCCCTGGCCAGCCCTGGCGTGTCAGCGGACGGCAGGGTGTCACTCTGTTCGGCGCTGGTGGCGCAACGACGGTCTACCGGGCGGGCGATCTGGTATCGCTACCATAAACCTGCCCCGACCGGCGCAAGCCGCGGGCACTCGGACGGCGCAAGCGCGCTTCAGCGCCACGGTATGCGAGGGGACAGCGGTGCAGGCCCATCCGGTACACCCTGAACCAGAGAGGGTGCCGGATCATGCTGCCCACCAGGCCGTCAGCCCGCCACACCAGCAGCCTCGGGAGCCCACGCAGGCCAGGGGCCGCTCCCCGCTGGCATGGGGAACTGGCACCGACCAGGGCATCCGGCGTCGCCCCTGGACGCCCGCAGCCTCGGGAGCTCGCGCGGGCGGGCTTCGCCGCCCCGTAGCCGCGCGCTTCAGCGCCACGGCATCTGGCCCGTGCAGATACATCCGGCACTCCCGTTCGCCACACCCGGCGTGGGGCAGTGGCAGGAACCCGTGCTATACTCGTGGCGCCCCCGATCACGATCGCCGGTTTGCATGTATGCTGGAGGCTGTGTCATGACGACTGCTGCCCCTGGGACCTACCTGGAAGTCGCCCCGGGCGTGGAGCTCTACTACGAGGAGCACGGCGCCGGCCAGCCCCTCGTCTTTGTCCCGGGCTGGACGTTTACCACCGAGGTGTTCCAGCACCAGGTGGCCCACTTTGCGCAGACCTACCGGGTGATCGTCGTAGACCCACGGAGCCAGGGCCGCTCCTCCAAGACAGTCCACGGCAATGACTACGCCACTCACGGCGCCGACCTCGCCAGGCTCTTCGCCGCCCTCGATCTGCGCGACGCAGTGCTGATCGGCTGGTCAACCGGAACCCTGGATATGCTCGGCTACGTGCAGCACGCCGGGACCGGGGCGCTCCGCGCCGCCGTCGGGATCGATATGTCGCCCAGGCCGCTCTCCGTCAATGCCGACGATTGGGTTGAGGGCCCGCTTGAGGAGATCGCCGGGGCGTGGCGCTCCTTCCTGCGCTCACCCCAGGGCCAGCGCGACTTCATCACCTACTACGCGACCGAGGTGATGGTGCAGCGAGAGCTCAGCCCGGCCGAGCTCGATTGGATCGTACGCCAGTCCCTGACGACGCCCCACTACCTGGCGAGCGCCCTCTTTGCCGACGCGATGTTCTGCGACTACTCGGCTGAACTACAGGCCCTCTCGGAGGCAGTTCCCACGCTCTATGTGCTCGCTGAACACTGGGCAGGGACCGCCACCGCGTTCCTCGGGCGCGCCTTCCCCCGGGTGCAGACGGCGGTGCTGGGCGGCCACATGATGTTCTGGGAACACCCGGAGCGCTTTAACGCGACGATCGAGGCCTTCCTCGCACAGCGCTGAAGACGGCTCCACCCACGCTCTCACAGCGCTCAGGGGCGAACAGATCAGGTGTGCACCTGGTGGTGTGCCGCGTCCTGGTGGGCCTTACGTAGTGAGGGCTTGATTGCGCTTTCGCGAAGGTACAGGCCCTGGGCGCCCCTGAGCCTGGCTCCCATATACGCCCACCTGTGGTACCACCCTTGAACTTATGGGCCGGGGGGACCCGTAGGCGTCACCGTGGGCGCGGGGAGCTGGCGAAAGAGCTGGCTCAGGCGCCGAACATCGCCCCAGTTGGTCTCGGCCTCTTGAGGGGCCAGAGGCGTATAGAGCGTGTCAAGGGCGAAGACCTGCACGGCATAGCGCTGGCCACCCACACTTACGATGCGGCTCTCGTCCAGCGGCGCACCGAGCGGGCGCCCGGCGCGGGCCTCGCTCAATAGGTAGGTGTGAAAGGCCCAGGTAGGGTGGAACTCCAGCGAGGAGGCCAGAAAGGTCTCCGTGATCAGGGCCTGGTCGAGCGAGCTATCGTAGGCGCGCAACGTCGGGTCGCCAGCGGCGCGCCCGGACCAGGCCGCCACCTGGCGCCGGATAGCGCTGATATAGGCGGTAGGCACGTTGCCGTCGCTCCCGGGTGCGTATACCGGCACCGCCGCTTCGACAGTGTCCATCCCACGACCAATGTACCCCAGCATGAGCTCGCACCAGTCGCGCACGCCGTCCTGCCAGGAGCTGTAGCGCACAAAGCCGCTGCCGGAGCCGCTGCTGCGGCCAGGCTTGATCGCGCGCCGGAGCATCCCCCAGTTGCGCAGATCGCCCCGAGCACAGGCGCCAGTTGTGCAATACTGGGACTCGTGCTGGAAAAAGGCCAGGGCCACCGCCGGATCCAGCCCGTAGGACACGATAATGCTGTAGAGCTCATCGCCGTGGGGTGCAGCGGGTGATCCGGCGTTCGTGAGGATGCGTGTGAAGCTCGCCTGTGAGATGCGCGGGGACGCCTTGAAGGTGAGGCTGCTCTGGGCGCTAACCGGGCGGGGCCATAGCGTGCCTACGGCCACAACCAGCCCGGCCACGCCCAGTAACACCAGGGCAGCCACACGACGACCTTCGGGGCGTAGTAGGCCGGGTAGGCGCAGCAGCAGCAGGCAGGCGGCGGCCCAGGCCAGCAGCGAGGCGGCCTGGCCGGCCTGACGCGCCGTGATCAGCTCGAAGAGCAGCAGAGGCGGCAGATTCACGGCAACCAGGGCCAGGGCGGTGAGGGCACGAGGCTCGATCTGCTCGCGCCAGCGCTGGCGCAGGGCGGGCGGGGTCGGCGGCATAATACCTCCAGTCCGTCGGTCTCCTCTGCGGCGGAAGTATACGCATACCGCACGCCGTTCGCCAGCGTGACAACGATCATAGAGCCCCCGCTGGCCTCGGGCTATAATCACCACATCGCAAGGAGCTGCCAGCCCGGACCAACTTACCCGCCGGCCCTACCCAACCCTGAGCGTCTCAGGGCGTCGCCCTGGCCGTGCAGGAGGCCACGATGAATAACCTCGACTTGCTCCGCAGCGTCCCGATCTTCGCCCGCCTCGAGACCGATCAGCTGCGCCTGCTCAGCGCCAGCCTCGGCACCTGCACTCACGCTCGCGGAGCTACGATCTTCCACCAGGGCAGCAGCGGCGATGTGCTCCACCTGATCGTCCGGGGCCAGGTGCGGATCTACACGACCAGCCAGCTCGGCCAGGAGCTCTCCGTGAAGATCTTCCGCGACGGCGACTTCTTCGGCGAGTTGGCCCTGCTCGACGGCCAGCCCCGCTCGGCGAGCGCCGTGGCCATGCGCCCGACGACCACGCTTACACTGCACCGCGACGCCTTCCGCCAGGCAATCGGCACCATGCCCGACATCGCCGTGACCGTGCTTGAAGAGCTCTCGGCCCGTCTGCGCCACACCAATATCTACATCGAGTACCTCGCCAGCCAGTCGGCCCCTCAACGTGTGGTGCGCACGCTGCTCGACCTGGCCGATCAGCACGGGGTGAGTGAACGTGGCGCCACCCGGATCGATCTGCACCTCACCCAGGACGACCTGGCTAGCCTTGCTGGCACCACTCGTGAGACCGTGAACCGGGTGCTCAGCGGTCTACGCGATCAGGGGCTCATCCAGGTGGAGCGTGGGCGGCTCAGTATGCTCAACCTGCCCGAGCTGACGCGGAGCTTCGAGCTCGGGGCCTGAGCAAGCTCTGGCTGGCGCTCGCGTCGAAGCCCCCTTCCCCACCTGCCAGAAGCCGCGTGAGCCACACGAGCATCCGCGCCTGGTACGGGTAGCCCAACGCGCTATTCCTCCTTCATACGCGACAGGAGACCCACGCCATGTTCTACCTGTTCCTGCTTGCTCACCTGGTGGCTGACTTCGCGCTTCAACCGCTCTGGCTGGTGCGTCGCAAGCGACAGTGGTCGGGGCTCTGCATCCACGTTGCCATTGTGCTGGCGTGTATGCTCGCGCTCACGCTGCTAGATCCGGCAGCCTGGCATCTGTGGCCCGCCATGCTCGCCATCGCCGTGGTGCACCTGGCCGCCGATCGCTGGAAGGTGTGTTACGCCGATCGGGTTCTGCGCCCGCCACTCCTGCCCTTCCTGCTCGACCAGGTGATCCACGTGGCCACTCTGGCGGTGGCGCTGATGCTCACCCTACCCGGCGACGCGGTGTGGTCGCTCGACGCCTCGCCGCTGGCACTTCCGGCGCTCTACGCGAGCGGCTACATCGTGGCGGCGCTGGCCACCCCGATCGCGCTGATTGTCCTGCTCGATCCCGGTTTTGCCCACGCGGGCAGTGCCGCCCGGGCCCGCGTCCGCAGCCTGGTGGCCGGGGCCGGGGTACTCACCATCGCGCTGGTGGCAGGGCCGCTCGCTCTCCCGCTGGCCCTGGCGGGCCTGGCCCTCGCGGCCCGCCGATCCCCCTCCGAGCATCCGCTCGACACGCCCACCGGGCTGATGCTGGTGGCTTTCGCTGCCTCGGCCACGGGGGTGGCCCTCGGGATGCTCTGACGGCAACCACGCCGAACCCTCCCACGGGGGTCCCGGGGGCACCAATTCCCCACATCCTCGCGCAGGGAACCCGAGAACGCAACGTGCTGCGTCCCTACGATCGCCGCATCCCCACGATCCCTATCGATTCTTCACAACCTCTTCATACCTGGCGCCTACACTCGCCGCCGTAGGGCCCTGCACTAACCCCCGTGCATTCACCCGAAGGAGGCCAGTGTGACCTACCGACCGACCCGCCCACTCACTGCCGTCCGGACACTCGCCCTGCTCGTCTTCATCGTCACCATCGCCGCCTGGCTACCCACCCCCGCAGCAGGCCAATCGCTCAGTAGCATCAGTGGCACTGTCACCCTCACCGGCGCCGGTGTGCCCGACGCCCGGGTGATCGCCGCTGGAAGTGTCGTGCGCGGCGCCACAACTTCCACCGACGGTAACTTCAATCTCGCTGGACTGCCAGCCGGCACCTACAGCCTGAGCGTTGAACCCGCCGCGATCAGCACCACCTCGCCGGACTGGGTCTTTACTGCCGAACCCACCACCGTTCCTGTGCCCCCTTCCGCCTCCGGCCTGAGCCTGACCGTCACCCCCGCCACCGTCACGCTCACGGGCACCGTGCTCCCTCCAGACGGCGAAAGCTTCGGTGATGGCAGCCGGGTCTGGGTACGGGCCGAGAATCAGGAGGGCCAGGGCAACCGTGTCCTTGTCGATGCGAGCGGTCACTTTACCGTGAAGGCTCTGCCTGGCGCCATCCTCATCCGGGTGATCACCGAGAACCCGAGTTGGGACGACCCGACTGAGCTCAGTGGTCTGATCTTCTACGCCGAGGACGGCGAGACAGTGGTGGTGGATGGCGATCCAGCCACCCCCGGCACCGATCCCATTCAGCTGGTGCTCAAGAGCGCCCGGATCAGCGGAGCTGTGACGGTCGCTGGCAGTGGCACCCCCGCCATCGGCATTCCCGTGCGCGCCTGGCGCCTGGACGGCGCCGAGTTCGAAACGACCCTCACCGATACCCAGGGGCGCTACACGCTCCCAGTAATCCCCGGCGTCTGGATGCTGCGCGCCGTGCCTCTTGAGGCCCAGCCCTACGTGCCCGCCCATCCGCCTGTGCGGATTGTCGTAGCCGAAGGCGCCACCGCCACCCGTGACATGCAGGTCGCCGCCGCCGATATGGTTGTTCAGGGCCAGGCCGTGGACAGCGCCACGGGCGAGCCGGTAGCGGACCTTGTCGGGCGCGCCTACAGCACCTATCGCGGTCCAGCGGGGGTGCCCCTGGCTGGCCCCACGGCGCCGCTGGCCAATGGCCGATTCACCCTCAAGCTCGCCTCCAGTGTCGCCACGACCTACACCATCGGGCTCTACCTTCCGCCCGAGGCCGGTTACAGCGCCCAGAGCACCGTCGTGATCAGCGTGGCCGACGTGCCCGACGAGCTTGCCATCCCGGTGGCGGCCAGCAACGCCTCCATCAGCGGCACCCTCCGCGACCGATCGGGCCAGCCGCTCGACGGCGTGGCCGGTGCGATCTACGGCGTGGGAGAGGGTGGCGGCTGGGCTCGCACCCGCATCAATCCGGCCAACGGCACCTACCAGTTGCCTGTCACCACCAGTGACCGGGATGGCGAAGGCGGCACCAGCTGGTTCCTGCGGGCCTTCGTCGACCCGACCAGCGGCTACCTGGTGCAGCGCCCCCGCAGCCAGGGTGTGTTCGTGCCCCACGATGGCGGCAGCGGCAGCGCTGTCACCGGGGTGGACTTTACCGCGGTGGCTCTGGCAGAGTTCGGCGCCGTGCGCGGGCAGGTGCTTGCCCCGGGCCTGCAGGGCCAACTCCTGCCCCTGGCCGGCGTGCGCGTGAGCGCCTGGCCGGTGGACGGCAGCGGTGCCGGCTCGCTCCGTTGGGATTACACCAACGCCCGCGGCGAATACGAACTCCGCCTTCCCGCTGGCAGCTACCGCATCACCGCCCACAACCCGCCCCTCCGTCTGCCTGGCAATCAGCTGGTTGAGCCCGCAGCACGCCTGGTAACCCTGGCGCCGCGCCAGCAGCTGGGCGGCCAGGATCTGCGCTTCCGACGCAGCGACGCAACCGTGCCGGGCACGCTCAGCTACGAGGGGCTGCCGGCGGCGGGGATCGTGCGGGCCCGCTCAGGTGACGGCGCGGTCCTCCATGTGCGGGCCGGCGAAGACGGCACCTTCACCCTGCCGCTGCTGAGCGGCCAGACCTGGACCATCCAGGCCGCCGGCTCGGATGAGAACCTCTTCCTGCTGAGCGCGAAGATCAACCTCACCCCGACGGCGGGCCAGAACCCGCCCCTGGCCATTGCCCTCGAGCTGCAAGACGAACTGCCGGAGAGCCAGGCCTTCGCCTTTGACGCCGCTGCCGACCAACTCTTCACCATGGGCGATGGCTCGCGGGTGGAGGCTCCGGCGGGCGCCTTCGCCGAGGACGGCCAGGCGCTCCTCACCGTGCGCCCTCTCCCCGATCTGGCGAGTGCTGCGGGGGCCGAGCCGGTGCGCTTCGGCTACAGGCTCCACGCCTTCCGCCTGGGCGATGACGGCCCCCAGCCGATCACCCGCTTTCATCGGCCGGTGACCCTGGTGATCCCCTTCACCGCTGAGCAACTCGCGGCGCTGGGCATCGGCCCCGAGCAACTCATCCCAGCCTACTGGGACGAGGCGAGCGCTAGCTGGAAGCCCGTGGAGACGGTTGCGGTTGTCGTCGACGATACAGGCGGGGGTGAGGTGCTCGTCAGCGTGGAGCACTTCACCGACTATGCCCTGGTGACGAGCGCCGAGCGGCGCGTGCATCTGCCACTTCTGCGGTAGGGCAGGAGGGTGGGAGCAGGGTGCTGCCCACACGCGCCGCCCTTCCATACATCCCGCGCGGGCGGAAATAGGACCGGGTTTCCGCCCGCGCTGGTGACCGGCGCTGGGGTCCCGCTCGCACGGGAGCCGCACCCTGTTGGCACCCGCGCGAAGGCGAGCTAGCGGCGATGGGCCAGCGGCTACGGCACATCAGCGCCCAACCCGCACGGCCATCTTCAAATAGAAGGGCAGCATCAGCTCCAGCTCCCACTGAACCTCAAGATTGGGAAGTACACGGGTGTGGTAGGCGAGGGCGTGGTGCAGCGCCGCGAGGGGCTGAGCGAGCTCGAAGGCCCGAACGAGATCATCGCCAAAACCGGCTGCGGCCCAGGGCGCCAGGTAGGCATCGCGCAGGCGCTCACGCACCCCGGGCACGCGGGGGAAATAGTCTTCGATCTCGACGAGGAAGAGCAGCAGGCTAAAAAAGGGGTGGGCGATCGAGCTGTCCGACCAGTCGAGGAAGCCAAAGCCTTCGGCGCCCACAACCACCTGTCCGGCCCAGAAATCGCCGTGCTCCAGGGCCGCTGGCAGCCCGAAGGCGGCCAGTTCGGCGGCCATCGCCTGGAGCCGGGGGCCCAGGGCGCGCAACTGGCCCCGCTCCTCAGGCGTCAGCCCGGCGGGGCTCGCCGGAGTAGCAGCGGCCATGGCCCCCAGGAGGGGCCCGAGGCGGGCGGCCAGCGCCTCAAGGGGGCGCTCGGGAACACCGAGGGCGCGCAACTGGGGAACGCGAGCCACGCTGGCGATCTGCAACTCGGCGAAGCTGGCCAGCGCCCGCTCCCAGATAGCCACATCGTCCCGCTGCGCATTCAGGAGCGGGCCGGGCAACTCGCGCATAAGTAGCCAGCCACGATCCGGGTCGAACGCGATCACCCGGGGGAAGCTGGTGGGATGTGCGGCGGCCAGGGCGGCCGTAAGGGCTGGCTCGTGGCCGAAGATCGGGGGCACAGCCTTGAGATAAGCGGCCCCCGCAACCGTGGGCAGGCGCAGGATGGTGGAACGCTGCCAGGCGCGCAGCTGCTCGGCGGGGCCAGTGGGCGCCAGGCCGGCATCGCCAAGCCGTTCGGCGGCCCAGGCCAGCGCGTCCTCGTGCCAGCCCGGCAGGTACCATGGCGCCCGGAGGCGAGTCTGGGGCGCGCTACCATACCAGGCGAACCACTCGCTGAGCGGCGCGCGGTGGGCCTCGGTGGCGAGCGGCAAGCCGGCAAGCTCCGCGCGGCCTACCCAGCGAGCGCCGGGTGGCAGCGCCCAACTCGCGTCGCGGAGCACTGCTGCATAAACGGTAGAGACAAGCTCCTGGTCGCGGCGGTAGTCGAGGGCCAGGCAGCGTAAGGTAAGCGCCTCGGCCCCGAAGTGCTCGCGCAGGCCACGGTTCACGTGGGCCACATCCTGCCAGAAGCGCCGCTCGCTGCCACCGAAGCCAGGCAGCCGCCAGCCGTCGGGGCTCGGCAGCAACAGAACCCGGGCCTCGCCCCGGCGCGCCAGGGCCACGTGATAGACGTAGCGCAGGGCAGTGCTCATCCGAGGAAACCCCCGTGGCCCAGGGCGATAATGTCGCGGCGGCGCAGCTGCTCGCCGGCCATCAGCCGCGGCAGCAGCAGGTCGACGATGTTCGTATCGCGGGAGCGCACGCAGCCAGGGGCCCCGAGTACCGGCAGGGGCGCCGCGTCGCCAGTGGGCAGCAAATAGGCAAGTAGCAGCAGATTGCCGGGCTCAACCGGGGCGCCATAGTGCTCGATGCGGCCACCGGCCAGGCGAATCGCCCGTGGCGTCACGTCGTCCAGATCCACTACCGAGGTCTCGCCAGCAACGATCAGCAGGCCGGCGCCGGCCGCGCGCAACTCGGCCAGCGCATCAGCCACGGCCACCTCATCGGGCGGCACATGGCGCACCGCGAGCACGGCGCCTCCGAGCTCAACCACGCGGGCCTCGATCGCGGGATAGACGCCACGCTCCACGCGCAGGCGCGCGGCCGGGCTGCTCACCAGCACAACCCCGACCCCGCGCACCACCAGCGGGCGCACCCGCAGCACCCCACCCGCCGCGTGGCCGGCCGCTTCGGCGGCCCGCAGCGCCTGATCCGGCACCGCAAAGGGGATCACTTTGATCGTCGCCAGAGCCTGCCCGGGGCGCACCAGGGTGTGGGCCGGCAGGGTGGCAACCGTCAGCCCGTCGAGCTCGTTGATCGCCAGCAATGCCTCGGCGTCAACCTCAAGCGGGCCGGCGTAATCGGCGCGGAGGTTCACCCGGCCGGTGTGGGGCGTTGTGGCGCTCACCCCGGGGCCGGCCACGGCGAAGCCCAGCCGGGCCGCCGCCTCGTTCTCAGGCACATCGCCGGGGTCGAGAACGGCCACGCGCACCGCCTCGAAGCCGAGCTCGCGCAGGCGCGGCACATCTTCCGCGCGCACGACCCGACCCTTGGGGAAGGCCTTCCGGCCCTGGGCATCGGCGAGATTGTGACAGAGAATGTGGCCGAGGGCCTCTTCCGGGGAGAGGATCTGCAGGCGCATAGAGACTCGAAGCAGATGAAGGCGCCCTGCCTGCGCGGGCACCGTGGCCCTTGGCCTCTTGCAGAACCAGGGCTCACACCCAACCGTGGCAACTCGCAGGCATGGTACCATGAAACCGGCCAGCCTGACCGGCGACCTACCGCATTGCGAAGCGGGCGACCGTTGGGGCCGCCCGCCTGAGAGGTTGAGCTATGTCCACACAGACAATCGGCAGCCCGGCCCGCCGTGAGCGCGGCCTGGGCTATGCGCTTGCTGGCGGCCTCGCCGTCACGTTGATCGCCATCCTCATCGGCGGCGCGCTCTTCACATGGTTGCTGCTCGCAGCCAGGGGACCCGCCGCGCCCGAGTTACTACCAGCCGATACGCAGTTCTACGCGGCCCTGGCGCCCAACGCGGGTGGTGTCGTGGAGGTGCAGCAACTCCAGGCAGCCCTGCGCGAGAACTTCGGCGTGAGCGACCCGGCGGCGCTCCTGGCGCCGATCGAGCGCCGCCTCGGCGTGAGCATCGGCGATCATGTGGTCACCTGGCTCGGCAGCGAGATGATCGTGGCAGTGCGCGGTTTCGCGCCGCCGGCCGGCGCCTCCCCCGATGCGACGGCACTCCTGCGCGACGGGGAGGTGATCTGGCTCTTCGGTTCGAAGAACGACCCCCAGGCGGAGGGCTTTCTCCAGGAGCATCGGGCGGCCCGCGAGGCCGCCGGTGAGCGGATCGTCACCAGGGAAGTTGGGGAAACGACGATCTACATCGCCGAGGGCGAGGACCCGGGCCCGCTCACCGCCTTCGCGCTGATCGACCACTACGTCGTCTTTAGCAACCGTCCCGAGGCCCTCGTCGCGATGACGCTGGCCGAGGGGGGCGCGGGCAGCCTGGCTACCGTTCCTGGCTTTGAGCGCTTCCGCGAGCAACTCGTTCCCGGCCGCCCCGGCGCCGTGTACACCGATGGCAGCGCCGCCGCCGAGGCCGCCCGCGCCGCGCTTCGGGAGCTGCTGCAAGGGCTATAGGCTCACACCCCGTTGAGGGCGCGCACGACGTGGTGTCGCCAAAGGGTCTGCAACCCCTCCGCGCCCCCCGCCGATGCAGGCTATCTAGCCCGGCGTGATAGAAGACCGGAGACCAGTACCAGCGCATACAGGTGCCGCCCAGCGGGCAGTGACGCCGTGGCGCGGAGGCACAAGGGTCACGCGCCCCCGGTTTGCTCGCCATGTCCGCTCGCGGCCGCGACGATTTGCTGCAGGTAGGCCTGCCAGTGGCGCTGGTTGGCGCGGGTGATCCGGCGCACGGCCTCGATATCGCCGGCCTCACCGGCCTCGTAGGCCGCCGCCAGCGACTCCTGGAAGGTCCGGGCCAACTCGGCCACCGCCTTGCGCAACTCGGCGTTGATCGCCCGCTGGCGCTCTAGCTGGGCCTCAAGCCAGGCGATCAGCCGCTGCTGCTCGGCGATCTGCTCTTCTGGCGACATGTGCAACCCTCTCGCGCGTTTGCGGCGTGTAGATCGGCTCAGGCGACACTTATCCGGAAGCGGCCGGCGCCTGCGGCGGAGGCCTCGAAGATCCGCGCGCCGGACAGCGCAGGCAGTTGTGGTGGGGCTCGCGCCGATGATCCGGCGCGGCCCCGGACCCGCGTGGCCGGAGAGGAGAATCGGCGGCGCCCGACCTGGCCGTGCAGGTGGGCGCCATGTGTGGTATTGGCGGGGAGGGCGAGATTCGAACTCGCGAGGGCTTTTTACACCCTACTCGTTTTCGAGACGAGCACGTTCAACCGCTCCGTCACCTCCCCGCGCAACGGCGTCATTATACGCCGTTGGCGGAGGGCGTCAAGTAACCGCGCTAGGGGTTGACTGGCGCGGGCTCAACTGGCGCGGGCTCAACCGGCGCGGGCTGAGCCGGGGCCACCGGCTGGGCCGTCGTCGGGGGCACCACCCGCGTACCACCAGCCTGCTGGTCGAGCAGCAGCGTCAGGTCGGTGTTCGGATCGATGAACCAGAGGTTACCATTATCGAGCATCTGTACCATCAGCTCACGCTTGCGCAGCTCGAAGAGCTCGGGGTTCTCGCGCCAGTAGCGCCCCTCGATCGCGCGCACCTGGGCGTCGCGGTTGGCGGCTTCGAGCGCGGCGGCCGTCTGACCCTTCTCGCGAGTCAGAGCCACGGCGGCCTCCTGCTCGGCCTGGAAGAGGTTATTCGACTGCTGAGCCTCAATCTGCTCACGGCGCTTCTGCTCCGTCTCGATCTGCACTTCGAGATTGGCCTTCTCGGCCAGCAGCTGGGCGTACTGCTCGCCCACCTTGATATCCAGCACCTTCACCGCCTCCAGCCGCACGTAGAGCTGATCCACCGGCGAGCGCTGCCCGTCGGCCGCGCTGGTCAGGAACTGGCTGATCCGGTCGGCGAAACCACCCCGGTCGGAGAGGGCCTGATCAAGGGTGAACTGGGTCGAGGCGCTCTTGAGCGCGTCGTTGATGAAACCATCGAGGAAGGCGTTCAGCTGCTCGTCGCTCACGCCAATCTCGCCATAGCTGGCCCGCAGCGCCTCGGGCGCCGGGATGCGCGTATAGTCCACCTGGATGTCGATATCGTAGAGCTGCTTGTCGCTGCTCGCGACATTCTGCGAGATCGTGCGCGTCTGCCGGCGCACATTCACCGTCTCAATCGTCGTGAAGGGCGCGAAGGGGCGGAAGAAGATCCCCGGCTCCTGGATGCCCTCGACACGGCCCTGAGTGACGATGATGCCGCGCTCGCCCTCGTTGATCTGGGCGAACTTCATGGTGGAGAGGCCAATACCGACTACGATCAGCACCAGGAACAGGCCGCCGATTATGCCCAGCCGCGACCCAAGCCCCCCACCCGTACCACGCCCTCGCGGTGTCGTCGTCATAGTTGCCTCGTTGCTAGGGGCGAAACGTGCCACACTGCCTTACCGGTGACGCGCTGCACCCGTCGATCCTGCCTGCCGAACCTCAGTATACGGGCCAGTTGCTACTGAAGCGCTGCTCACTCCCCCACTGATACGGGTGAGTGGCTGCTTCGTTACACGCCCTGTACGGAACCACTGAGCTGCGTCCGTTCCACGCGCCCGAACTGTGGCTGTAAGGTTTGCCCGATCAAACGCAGCGGCGCCGCGATCTTCGTCTGCCGGCACCGCCTGGCCCGTGGTAAGGCTCGCCCACACCACACACGTCCGGCACGCCTGTCGCGTACCACGGCGGGTTGATGATGCGCTGCGCGAGTCGTGCCTTTCCCGCGTGGGAGAGCTGAGCCGGGGATGAGGACCGGTGGGCCACCACGGTGATGTCGCTGGATCACGATCCCGGTGAGACGCCCCGGTGGGCCGCCCAGATGGGTGTGACGGATGTTCCTGCCCACCCGCGTGCCGTGGCGCGAAAGCGTGCGTGTGCCGTGGCGCTGAAGCGCGCGGCTAGCGGAAGCGAAGCCCGCCGGCGCGGGCGTGCCACAAGTGCGCCAGGGTGTCGTTCCCGCGAAAGCGGGAACCCAGCCTCCTCGCTGCCCCGGGGCAGGTCCGGCCTCCCACCCTGGACGCCCGCCTGCGCGGGCGTGCCACAAGTGCGCCAGGGTGTCGTTCCCGCGAAAGCGGGAACCCAGCCCCCCGCCTGCGCGGGGGCTGGCGGGGGAACCCAGCCCCCCGACTGCCCGGAGGCAGGCGAGTGTGGCCGTGATGCCCATGGCGTCCATGATGGTACGCCACACCCCCCGCTGAGCCGACCCAGTGAGCCGTCCCAGTCGGGCGCCCCGGTGAGCCGTGGCACGATCAGGATGGTCGGGCGCTCGTGCGATCCATCCTTCTCCGACAGCCCGAGGACTTCACCCTGGATGCGGTTAGCGGCGCTCCCAGCGCTCGGCCCTGGCCCGCTGGGCCTCGTCGTAGCCAAGGGCCTCGGCCACAATGTAGAGCGGCCGGCCCTTTACCTCATCGTAGATCCGGCCCACATACTCGCCGATGATACCGATCGAGACGAGCTGTACGGCGCCGATGAAGAGTACGCTCGCGAGCGTGGATGCCTGGCCGTAGAAGGCGGCCTCCGAGCCCGGGTTGGCCAGGCGCATCACAAAGACGACGATAATGAAGAGCAGGCTGAGGGCAGCGACGATGAAGCCCATGTAGGTGGCCAGCTGGAGCGGCAGATAGGAGAAGCTGGTAATCCCATCGAGGGCGAACTTGAGCATCTTCCGCAGCGGGTACTTCGTGCTGCCTGCCTTGCGGGCGTGGCGGCGATAGGGCACTCCGGTGCTGTTGAAGCCCACCCACACCGATAGGCCGCGCATAAAGCGGTGGTGCTCGCGGATGCGGGCGAGGGCATCCACCACCTTGCGGTCCATCAGCCGGAAGTCGCCCGCATCGACCGGGATCTCCACGCTCGTGATGCGTGTGATCAGGCGGTAGAAGAAGGCGGCGGTGGCGGTTTTGAACCAGCTTTCGCCCTCGCGCTCGGCACGCACGGCATAGACCACCTCGTAGCCCTCGCGCCACCGTGCTACGAGGTCGGGGATCACCTCCGGCGGGTCCTGGAGATCGGAGTCGATCACCACCACGGCGCGGCCCTGGGCGTAGTCGGTACCGGCGGTAATGGCCAGCTGGTGGCCGAAGTTGCGCGAGAAGCTCAGCACCTTCACGCGGGGATCGCGCTCGTGGATGGCGCGCATCAGGCGGGCTGAGCCGTCGCGGCTCCCGTCGTTCACCAGGACGATCTCGAATGGCTCGCCCAGGGACTCGAGCGCGGCCGCGGTACGGTGGCAGAACTCCTCGATCAATGCCTCTTCGTTGAACACCGGAGCTACCACGGAGATCACCGGCTGGCCCGGCTCATCCAGCGTACGGCGCGCCGCGTCCGCTTCGATCTGGGTAATGTTCATGGCTGCATCCTCACCCCACCGCGCCGCGCTCCACGTGGATCGGCTTCATCTCTTCCCAGTTGGTGCCGCTCTCCACGTCCACCCCCAGGGGCACGCTAAAATCGGGGTAGACCTGCTCCATCACCGAGCAGACGAGGGCGGCCACGGCATCGACCTCGGGCTCGGGGGCCTCGAGGATGAGTTCATCGTGCACCTGGAGCAGCATGCGGGTGGCCATCCCCCGTTCCTGGAGCGCCCGGTACACATTGATCATGGCGATCTTCATCAGGTCGGCAGCGGTGCCCTGGATGGGCGCATTGATCGCCTCGCGCATCGCCGCCTGGGCCTGCGGACCCTTATCGCCGCCGGCGAGCCCGGGGAAGTGGCGCCGCCGCCCGAAGAGCGTGCTCACGTAGCCCGTCTCGCGCACCGTCCGCTGCACCTCATCGATGTAGGCCTTGATCCCCGGGAAGCTGGCGAAGACCCCGTTGATCAACTCCTGGGCAGTGGCCCGATCCAGGCCGAGGCGCTGGGCGAGGCCAAAGGAGCTGATGCCGTACACGATGCCGAATACTGTCATCTTCGCAATCCGGCGCTGGTTCTTGTCCACCTGGTCCTGGGGCACGCCGAAAAGGCGCGCGGCGGTGGCGGCGTGGATGTCGCGGCCTTCACGGAAAGTCGCGAGCAAGGCCGGGTCCTGGGTGATGTGGGCCAGCACGCGCAGCTCGATCTGCGAGTAGTCGGCGGCGACAAAGCGGTGGCCGGGCGCCGCCACGAAGCCACGGCGGATCTCGCGGCCCTCTTCGGTGCGTACCGGGATGTTCTGGAGGTTCGGGCTATCGGACGACAGCCGTCCTGTGGCGGAGCCGAGCTGGCTATAGCTCGTATGGACGCGCCCGGTCGCCGGGTTGATCATCGCGGGCAGGGCATCAACATAGGTGCTCTTGAGCTTGGTGAGCTGACGGTAGCGCAGGATCAGCTCGGCGATCGGCGCGAGGGGGGCCATCTGCTCCAGCACCTCGGCGGTGATCGAGTAGCCACCCGTTTTCAGGCGGCTGAGGCCGAGGGCCTTTGGATCGAGGCCGAATTTGCCGCTCTCGAAGAGCACGGCGTTGAGTTGGGCGCCGGAGTTGATATTGAAGGCCCCACCGGCGGCAGCGTGAATCTCGGACTCGAGCTCGGCGATGCGAGCGCCGAGGCGCTCACCGAGGGCGACGATATAGTCACGGTCGAGAGTGATCCCGGCCCGCTCCATCGCCACGAGCACCTCGACGAGCGGCATCTCCAGGCGGGTGAAGAGGCTGGCGATACGATCGTGCGCGGCGAGCTGAGGCTCCAGCGCCAGCTTGAGCCGCATGGTCATATCGGCGTCGGAGGCGGCGTAGGGTGTGGCGCGCTCGATCGGCACTTCGGCAAAGGAGACCTGCTTGCTCCCACGGCCGATCAGGTCTTCGATCGGCGTCAGCGGCTCGGGGAGGCGCAGCTCATAGAATGCGAGTTCCTTGAGGCCCACCCGCTGCTTCCCGAGCAGCCCGGCGGCGATCATCGTATCGAAGGCGAGCCCACGCAGCTCGATCCCGGCGGTGGTAAGCATCTCGATATCGAACTTCGCATTGTGGGCGTACTTAGGCAGCGCCGCATCCTCGAAGAAGGGGCGCAGCGCCTGGATCACCCGCTCCTGGGGGAGCTGCTCGCCACTGGTATGCCCGACCGGGATGTAGTAGGCGCTGCCGGGGGCTACCGCCAGCGAGATCCCCACCAGGTTGCTCTCGAAGGGGCGCAGGCCGCTGCTCTCGGTGTCGAAGGCCAGGCCAGGCGCGGCGTTCAGGCGCGTCACCAACTCGGCGAGCTGCGCCTCAGTGGTGATGGCCCGGTAGTCGCCGTGAGCGATGGGCGGAGGTGGGGCAAGAACGGCGGGCGGGTCGAAGAG
>SFCB01000014.1 GCA_004367505.1 Chloroflexi bacterium OHK40
CTTCCGTTTTCCTCGACCCCCTCCCCCCTTGTCGCTCCCACCATTCTGTGGTATCGTTGCACGGTTCAGCAGCCCCAGAAGGAGCTGAGTATGCGTGTGCTCTCCGCAGATGATGTACGCGCCGCAGTGCCAATGGCTGACGCCATCAATGCCGTGGAAGCCGCCTTCGTGCGCCTCTCCACCGGCCAGGCCGACGTGCCCCTCCGCGTTCACCTCGCCACCCCCGAGCGCCAGGCTATCAGCTTCGTTATGCCGGCTCGCCTCGCCGGCTCCGACCCTGCCCTCGGGCTGAAGGTGGTTTCCGTCTTCCCTCAGAATAAAGCCCGTGGCGAGCCGACGATCTACGCCCTCGTTGCCCTGCTCGATCCGGCGACGGGCCGGCCGCTGGCCCTGCTCGACGGCACCTACCTCACCGCCTTACGCACCGGTGCCGCCTCCGGCGTGGCCACGCGCCACCTGGCCCGCGAAGACGCCCGCGTGCTTGCCCTGTTTGGCGCAGGCGCCCAGGCCTTACCCCAGGCGCTCGCCGTGTGTGCCGTGCGCCCGATCGAGCGAATCTGGCTGGTGAACCGCACCCGCGACCACGCCCAACTGCTCGCCGCCCGTATGCGCGGCGCCGGTATGCAGCAGGATCTGCGCATCGCGCCCAGTGTCGAGCAGGCTCTCGCCGAGGCCGACGTGATCTGCACCGCGACCGCATCGCCAACCCCCCTCTTCGATGATGCGCTCCTCCGCCCGGGCACCCATATCAATGGTGTGGGCTCCTTTCGCCCCGACATGGCCGAGATACCGCCCGCCACCGTCGCCCGCGCGCGGGTGGTGGTGGACCAGCGGGCCGCGGCGTGGGCCGAGGCCGGCGACCTGATCCAGCCCCGCGCTGCGGGCCTGATCGACGAGTCCCACGTCGCCGCCGAGCTCGGTGAGGTCGCGGCGGGCCAGGTACCAGGGCGGCGTGACCCCACCGAGATCACTTTCTTCAAGTCCGTGGGCAATGCCGTCCAGGATGTGGCGGTGGCCGCGCTTGCGGTTGAGCGCGCGGCTGCGCGTGGCCTCGGAACCCCGGTAGCGCTCTGACAGGAACCGGCTTCATCCCAGCCGCGCCGGATGGATATGGAGCCGTGGTACATTTCTGTCATCGGCACTTCCGCAGCGAGTCATTCAAAATTCAATCGTCCGGCCTACCGTCAGTGGTGGCGAGCACAGGCCGCAGCAGCGGCTTGCTACAGTTTCAAGGAGCACAGTCTTGAAGAACATCTGCGTCGTGGGAACCGGCTACGTGGGCCTCACCACAGGGGTCTGCTTTGCCGATCTGGGCAACACCGTCACCTGTATCGAGATCAACCCCGACAAGCTCGAGTTGCTGCGCAGTGGCAAAGCGCCGATCTATGAGCCGGGACTGGAAGAACTCCAGGAGCGCAATATGCGCGCCGGCCGCCTGCGCTTTACCGATGATTACACTATCGGCATGGCCGACGCCGAGCTGATCTTCATTACGGTGGGCACCCCCATGGGCCACGACGGCGCCGCCGACCTTAGCCAGGTCAAGGCCGCCGCCCGCAGTATCGGCCAGCACCTCTCCCGCCACGCCGTGATTATCGACAAGAGCACCGTGCCGGTGGGCACCGGCGATATGGTTGGCAGCATTATCGCCGAGCATGCCCGCCCCGGGGTTAGCTTCGCCGTTGTGTCGAACCCGGAGTTCCTGCGCGAGGGCAGCGCAGTGAGCGACTTCTTCAAGCCCGACCGGATCGTGCTCGGCTCAACCGACCGCGCCGCCGCCGAGCAGGTGGCCGAACTGCACGCGCCCCTCGGCGCCCCGGTGATCATCACCGACCTGCGCACCGCCGAGATGATCAAGTATGCCTCGAACGCCTTCCTCGCCACGCGCATCTCATTCATCAACGAGATCGCCCAGATCTGCGAGAAGCTCGGCGCCGATGTGCGCGAGGTAGCCCGTGGGATGGGCGCCGATAAGCGGATCGGCCCCCACTTCCTCGACGCCGGGATCGGCTACGGCGGTTCTTGCTTCCCCAAAGACGTGCTGGCCCTCCACCACATGGCCGCCACCTCGGGCTGCCATCCCCAGCTCCTCCAGGCCGTGATGGATATCAACCAGAGTGCCCGCGACCGCTTCGTGGCCAAGGTTCAGACGCTGCTTGGCGATCTGCGGGGCAAGTCGGTGGGCGTACTCGGCCTCTCCTTTAAGCCCAACACCGACGATATGCGCGAGGCCCCCAGCATCGATATCATCCGGGCGATCCTGGCCGGTGGGGCCCACGTGAAGGCCTACGACCCGGTGGCGATGGATCACGCCGCCGAGCTCCTGCCAGAGGTGACCTTCTGCCGCACGGCCTATGATGTGGCCAAGGAGGCCGATGCGCTGCTGCTCGTGACCGAGTGGAACGAGTTCAAGCAGCTCGACTGGGATAAGATCAAGGGCTTTATGCGCCAGCCTATCGTGGTGGACGGGCGCAACCTCTACGACCCGGCCGAGATGGCCGCGCGCGGCATGATCTACTGGGGCGTTGGCCGCGGGGCCCAGCCAACCCTCACCACGCGCGATGAGGGCGTGATCACCGCCTGACCTGGTTGCGCCGCAGGGGCACCTGTGTTATACTCTGCGGCGTTATGGGCGATTAGCTCAGTTGGCTAGAGCGCATCCTTCACACGGATGAGGTCACTGGTTCGAGTCCAGTATCGCCCACCACGGTCCCCCACCCCTGATGAGCCGCGCCGGCCATTGGCGAGCATCGAGCTGTAGCACCTGACCGTCGATGCGTTGCCGCCCCGGGCGCGGCTTTGCTATACCCTCCACCGCCCTTCCCGGAGCGCGTCACCGCCCGACAGGGGGGCCCGCCCGCTGCCGGCACCCTGGTGCGCCAGGCATCGCCTACCGCGGCAGACACGTACCGCGGTAGGCGCACCAACACAGCGTTGCGGTGCAACGCCACGCACACACGCAGCGCCTCAGGCCAGCCGCAGCCTGAGGGTCTTGATCTCAAACGGCCGCAGCTCCAGCGCTATCGTTGCTCCATCGACGGCCAATTCGTGCTGAATACGCTCACGCATGTCGCACGCGGCGGCCCCGGCCAGCGGCAGGCCCACCCGCAGACGGCAGCGCGTACGTGTGCGCCCCGCCTCATAGAGCCGCAGTACCAGGTCCGGCGAACCGTCCTCCGCCGGCTTCAGCGTCTCGACTACCACGTTGGGACGGTCCACCGCAATCAGCGAGCGGTCGCCGCCGGAAGCCGCGCCAGGGGCCAAAAGCGGCGGCTCGTTCAGCGCGTGGGCCTCAGCCACCACGCCGCTCTCCAGCAGGCTCCCATCCCAGAGGTAGAGGGCGTAGGTGAAGCGCTGGAGGCCCTGATCAGCCTGCTCATCGGGGGCCAGGGCCGACTTAAGTAGTGTGAGGTTGAGTGTACCGCCCGCGGTGCTGATACCATACTTGCTGTCGTTGAGAACGGCGACGCCACGGCCCTCTTCGGCCAGGGCCGACCAGCGATGGTTGCAGACCTCGAACTGATCGGCGTCGATCGGTCGCGAGCGGTGGGTGGGCCGCCGAATGTGGCCGAACTGGATCTCGTGGAGCGCCTCGCCCGCGTGGACGGTCGTCGGGAAGGCGACTTTAAGCATCCGGTGGCGCTCGCGCCAGTCCACCTCGGTAGTGAACTCCACCCGGCGACTACCACGCCGCAGGCTGATCACCTGCTCGACCGAGGAGTTGCTGAGGCGCCGGCGCAAGCGCAGCTGGGCCAGCAGCGGACCACGCTCCAGAACCTCCAACTCCACCGGCTCGTCGATAGGCACGGGTTCCTGCTCGGCCATGCTTTCGACATCCCAGGCGTCCCACCAGATCGGGATGTCCTTGTAGAGGCGCAGGCTGTTGCCGGGGGCGGCGAGGGCCTCGATCCCACTCGCTCTATCCACGGCAGAGCTCACCTCACCGCGTGGGCTCACCACCACCCGCACTTGCTCATTCTCCAGCAGGTACGCTCCGCCGGGGAGCGGCTCCAGGCGCACGCCCGGTCCGGGCTCGGGAGAGGCAGACGCCTTGCGGAGCGTGGCCCACCCGCAGGGCGGCAGAGGCACCTCGGCGAGGATCTGGTCGCCTACCTGCTGAACCGGCAGCAGCTCGCCTCCGGCAGACGCGGCAGCAGGCCAGCCCTCGGGAAGCGGCAACAGCTCGCGGCGCGGCCAGGAGAGGCTATTGAAGGCGGTGACTGCGGTGAGATCGCCGTCGGAGAGGGCAGCAGTGGCGGCGCGACTGGCGCTCCGGGCCTCGGCCAGGGCCTCGGCGTAGGCAGCCTCGGCCTCGGCGTACACCCGGCCGATCGACGATCCGGGCAGGATGTCGTGGAACTGGTTGAGCAGCACCGTTCCCCAGGCCGTATCGAGGGTGCGAGGCGAAAAGGGATGGCCAGCGATGGCCCGGGCGAGGGAGCCCCAGAGCTCGGCGGCGCGCAGAGCCAGCTCGCAGCGACGGTTGAAGGCCTTGGTGCGGGCCTGGGAGGTGTAGGTACCGCGGTGAGCCTGGAAGTAGAGCTCGCCGACGAAGCGGGCCCGGAGTGGGCCCTGGCGCTCCAGCTCGGCGAAGAAGTCGGCGGGCGGCGCAATACGGGTACGTGGCAAGCCCTCCAGATCACCGGCCCGACGCAGGAACTCCACATGGTCGCGATTGGGGCCACCACCGCCATCGCCCCAGCCGTAGGCAACGATCAGCCCGCGCACATCGTCGTCGGTCTGGCGGCGCGTCTCCCAGCGCTTGAGCAAAGCCGATGGGCGCGTCTCGCTGCTGTAGTCAGTGAAGATGTGGGCCGGTACAGTCGTGCCGTCGATGCCCTCCCAGAGGAAGGTAGTGTAGGGGAAGGGCTCCCCGCCGTTGTAGGCCCAGGTGATCTTCTGGGTGGCGAAGCCGCGCACACCGCAGCCGTGGAGGATCTGGGGCAGGGCGCCGGAGTAGCCGAAGACATCAGGCAGCCAGAGCACGGTACTCTCGACGCCGAACTCCTCGCGGAAGAATCGCTGCCCACGCAGGATCTGGCGGATGAGCGCCTCGCCGCCGCTGATGTTGGTATCGGCCTCGACATACATCGCACCGTCGGCCACGATGCGGCCCGCGCGCACCTGCTCGAGCGCGCGCCCGTAGAGCTCGGGATAGTGCTCGCGCAGGAGCTCGAAGAGGTAGGGCTGGCTCTGGAGGAAGCGATGCTCGGGGTACTCCTCGAAGAGGGCGAGCTGATTCGCGATCGTGCGGGCCATCTTGCGGCGCGTCTCGGCCAGCGGCCAGAGCCAGGCGATATCCAGGTGGCCGTGCCCGATCATGAACAGGGTAGGCGCGCTCGGGCCATTGTGGCGCTCCAGGAGCGGGCGGAGAAACTCACGGGCCGCCAGGGCCGTCTCCAGGAGCGCGGGCTCGGGTAACTCCGGGTCGCAGATTCGCGTCGCCTCCATCAGGGCGCGGTCGATCTCCGCCCGCTGGAGCGCGCTTTCGGGAAGCCCATCGCGCAACTCCAGCAGCGTCTGCAGATCCAGCGCGAGCTGATAGAGCTCCTCGCGCCAGAGGCCCAGCACAGGCGCGGCTACGACGTGTGCCGGCGGTCGGCCCTCTAGCGAGACGGGGTCCCCGGGGTAGCGCGGGCCGTGGCTGATCAGCGCCCACCAGCGCTCGGAGGTGATCCCCGCAGAGGCCTCGATCAACAGTTCGTGGCGGGCACCAGGCTGCCCCACGCGGGCCAGCGTAATCGGGCTGGCCGCCCAGCCATGAGAGCCAGCGATCCGCCCATCAACCCAGACGATGCAGTCGGCATCGCCGCCGAGGCGCAAAACCACCCGCCGGCCGGACGCCGCACCCGGAAGCGCCACCGACCCACGGATCCAGAGGTAGCGGCCATAGTCACCCCAGGGCGTACCCGGCTCAAGTGGCTCGAAAGGGCCGCTGGCGGCCTCTACCGCGCTCAGGTGCTCGGTCGTGATGAACCCCTCGACAGCGACCGTCGCGAGGGGATGGAAGGTGCGCTCCTTCAGCACCGCGAGCCAGGCTTCCACCCGGCGGCGCCACTCGACACTCAGGGTCATACGGGGATCCTTTGATCAGCGTGAAAACCCGGCCCGTCTGGTGCCTGATGCACGCCACAGACGGCCACTCCTAGCTTACCAGACTTTGCGCTACAGCCGGTCGCCAGCCACGGCGACAGCGCCTGTTCGCCCGGGTCGCCAGCTCACACCCGAAACGCTCGGCTGGACAGATAGAGCATGCCTATCCAGGTTGTGCCTGCGGTGGACTGAACGGACACACGGGAGCGCCCGCGCGAGGCGGGGATGCGGGCGAGAGGCCCGCGTGCCCAGGCCGCGCTTCACGACCCGGATAAGCTTGCGATACCCTCTCCGGAGATAGGGTGGAAGACCGGCTACTGGAGCGTGAAGCGCCACCGCGAACCGCTCATCTATCCGCAAGGGACGGCTGCAACTCACATCAGTCGTCCATGCGCCTCGCGCACACCACCCGATGAACATCGGCTTCCGTACGGCCGAAGCGCGCTACAGCCCTATCGGCGATCGGATGTTCACGTTAGCGCTCACGCTACTCGAACAGCTCACCCACGCGACAGGCGAAGCCGGGCAGCACGTCGGCATCCTCGAGGGTGTCGCCCTCACCAAGCACCTGGATCGCGCCGCCAGGGCGATGGACGAGGACCTCGCGAGTGCGGGGGTAAACCACCCAGACGAGCGGCGTCCCCGCCTGGAGAAAGTCGCGCACCTTCTCGCGCACCTCCTCGGCGGTCTCGGAGGGCGAGACGATCTCGACGGCCAGGTCGGGGGCCTGCTGCCAGAACGCCTCAGGGATGCCCGTGGCGGGAACGCGCGCCGCAGCGACAAAGGAGATATCCGGCCCACGCACGAGGTCGGGGTTGCGGTCCAGGATGAAACCCGACTCGGCGCCTACGACGCCGTGTCCCCCGGCCTTCGCCCAAGCCCGCAGCAAGCCGCCCAGGATGATGGCGATGACCCCGTGGATTCCTCCGGGCGGCATGCTTTCAACCACCTCCCCGCGCACGAGAGCCCGAGGCCTGCCAGTGTCTGGCAGGGCCCAGAACTCCTCGGCCGTGATCAACTGTGGGGTGACTGTGCTCATGAAACTTGACCGCCTCATACAGGCGCTTTTCGCGCTGCTCAGCCCATGATAGCACGGTGCCCTCAGCTGTCCAGAAGACGCCTGAACACCGGCGGGAACGGCCCGAGCGTCAAGCGTGGCGCGCAGTTCGGCGAGCAGCTCGCGCACATCCGGATAGCGCGCGCTGGGCACCTTCGCCGTAGCCCGTTGAACGCTGCGGTCAAGGTTGGGCGAAAGGCCGGCGCGCAGCTTGCTCAGCGGTGGGATTGGAGCACTGAGGTGTGCTGCATGAAGGCCACTGGGGTCGGCCCCTCGAAAGGCCGCCGGCCGGTCAACAGCTCGTAGAGCAGCACGCCCAGGGCGTAGATGTCGGTCTGCGGGCTCACAGGCTCGGCGCGGATCTGCTCTGGCGAGGAGTAGTCCGGCGAGGCGACGAAGGTGCCGCCGATGGAGTGCTCGGCGGGACGCGCCAGATCCTTGGCGATGCCGAAGTCGGCGACATAGGGGTTGCCCTCCTCGTCGAGCAGGATGTTCGCCCCAGATCTACGCCGACATCGAGGACAGCACCCCGGCCCGCGCCCTGGCGTTCTTGCCGAGTGCCTGGGGGCAGCCGCCCGCAGAGCCCGGGGCGGGAGCCCAGGCGCAGGGGCTGCTTGCCGGCTACCGCGTCACGCCGTCTCGGAACGGGCGCGCCAGGCTTTACCGCGACGCAGTGAAGTTGTTCGACCGCCAACACAACAATCAGGCCGGGACAACATCGTCCTCGGCCTGATCGTCAGTGGGCTAGCCGTACATCGAACCATCGCAGCTCAGTTCGACGCCAGCGGCCTGTCGTCCTATTCACTTGTGGTATTGTGGAGCGGGAGACGGGATTCGAACCCGCGACCTACACCTTGGCAAGGTGTCGCTCTACCAACTGAGCCACTCCCGCGCGGCCCTCACGACGTGAAGGAGTATAGCACAGCTTGAGCGATCTTGCAAATCGCGGCAAGATATGGGGTGTGGCGTACCATTCCGCACGCCAGCTCGCCCCCGCGCAAGCGGGGGCAGGCGCTACCACTGCGCCCGCGTGCTCTCGGGAACGCGGGGTGGGCAGGGTTCCCGCTTGCGCGGGAACGACGGTTCCGCCATGGGCCTCTCCGCCTCGGGAGCCCGCGCAGGCGGGCTTCGCCTCACCGGGGCCGCGTGCTTCCGCGCCACGGCACGGGAGGAGCCGGAGCATCCGGCACACCCCAGAGAGGTATAGTTGACCCTGAAGCAATGGAGCGAGAGGCGGGGGGCAGGATGCAGGTAGTACAGGCCGGGGAGCGGCAGCGGGTAGGGCGGCGCCTGGGCCTGGAGCCCTACTACGAGATTGCCGAACGGGGGCCAGGTCGGCTACGCCTGGAGTCGCGCCCGGCTGCCAACCGGCGCGCAGGCCTCGCGATAATGGCAGGCGGGGCGGCACTGCTGCTAGCGGCCACCCTGGTGGCGGGCAGCGGGCTGCTGGCGGCGGCGAGCGGGGCCGGCTTCGCGGCAGCGGCGCTCGCGGCGGTGGTGGGTGGGCTGCTCGGTGCCCTTGGCTACCAGCGCGCCCTCGGTGGCTACGCCGTGCTCACCACGCGCAATATCGTCCTGGCCGACGCCGATAGCGGGATGCTCACGCTCACCCAGGTAAACCGGGTTGCCTCCGCGCGCAGCCAGCAACTTCCCTTCGCGCGGATTCAGGGGCTACGCCTGCGCCGGCGGCCACTCGCCGTCGGCTGGCCACTGCGCCGGGTGCGCCCGATCATCGCGCTGGAGCTGATCACCGCCACCGGGGAGATCTGGGTCGTCGATAGCGCCGGGGAGGTGGAGGAGCTGCGGGCCGCCGCCGAGAGCCTGAGCGAGGTACTGGGGATTGCGCTGGGGTAGGCCAGTACACTCACGCCACGGTCCGTCGCGGAGCGTACTGGCCAGCACCGCGCCGGGGAGCCCGGCCCCTTCCAGCGGGCGCGACACGCTGAAGACGCTGCCGGCGCATCCTGGAGGCGGCATCCCGACGTTCCTTACCAGTACGGTGCCAGATCACTACGGCTGCACGGGCGGAAGCTCCGGGTAATTAATGCCCGCCTCAACGCCCCACTGGAACCAGTTGTTCACAAAGTCGGGCATAGACAGGAAGACCCCGATCGCCCCCGTCACACCGCAGAGCCACGCGAACCAGAAGGCCCACAGATGAATCGAATAGGCGTTGGCGTTGAAGCCCATACACCAGCGCCAGAAGAGCTGGGCCCGCTCGGTACCCGTCCCGGGCGCCTGCAACTCGTTCCACTCCTCGTGGGCGGCATACTTCTCCAATGCCCAGATCGTACCCGCGTGCATCGCGAGCAGCACCGTGGAGCCGAGCAGGAAGAAGATCGAGAGCATGTGAAACGGGTTGTAGTAGAAGTTCCCGTAGCGCACGCTCACATTATTCGTCCAGTCCAGCAGGGCCTTCAAGCCGTGGGAGGGCGCCTCCGACCAATTCGCCATCCACATCGGGCGGATGATGTAGATCACCAGGTAGAGGATAATCGCGCCGGTAAAGCCATAGGCCAGGTAGGGCTTGATACCCAGGGCCTTCGCCCGCGTGTAGAGATGCATGTACCAGCAGAAGATCGAGACCGTCAGGAAGAAGGTGCTGATCAGCCACCAGCCCCCCTGATCCAGGGGCGGGAAGCTGAGCCCATAGGCAGCTGCGGGCGGATCGATCTGCAGCACAAAGAAGTACTTGGCGAACGCCAGCGGGTTCCAGCCCACCTGGGAGGCCATCACGGCCAGCCAAATGAAGGTGAACAACCCACCCGTGACGAAGGCGGCGCTGTTCCAGAAGCCAATGTAGTACGGCCCCAACTGGCTATCGAGGCCGAAGTTCTCGAGAATCGGCAACTCCTGAGCTCTGCCAACCCGCCCGCGGTCGCGGGGGCCGAGCTCCAGATCGCCAGGGGTCGGGTTCATGGTGGCCATGGTTTCGTGCCCTCTAGACGACGACGGTAGCCCCGTGTGCGCTGGCGTCCACCGTCATCGTAAACATCACACCCCGCTCCACCACGGCAGCGTGTTCCAGAAGTTCCAGAAGCTCACCCAGTCCTGCACGGGCCACCCCGAGAGCAGGATGCACAGATTGGCCGAGAGCACCCCACCGCAGGCGAAGATAAAACCGAGCCGGTGGATACCGGATTCGCCAATGGAGTAGTACTGGATGTCACGGAAGAAGACATTCTCAATATCACCGCCCTCGGGGCCACGGTACTGGGCCGCGCTGAGGATGAGCGAGCCGTGGCAGGCCAGGAGCCAGGTGGAGCCGAAGAGGCCGGTGATACCGATCGCGTGGAAGGGGTTGTAGAAGAAGTTGTTGTAGCGATAGCCGAAGTTCGAAACCCAATCCAGGTGGGGCATCACCCCGAGCACGAAGCCCTCGTGCCACTGGCCGAGCGCGATCGGGCGGATGATCTGCAGCGTGAGCCAGGACGAGAAGACCACCCCGTAGGCCACGGCGATATGGTAGCCCATATCGAGCTTCATGCTGATGTCGACCTGGCGCATCATCCAGCCGAAGAAGGCGATCGTGGCAAAGAAGACCGTCATCTGCCAGGCGAAGCCTGGTTGCCCCGGGCCAACCAGGGCCAGCCCCACTTCAGCCGGGGGCGGATCGATCCGGCCCGCGAAGAAGTTCTGCGGGTAGGAGAATGGCCCGAGGAAGACCGTGTAGTAGAGGTAGAAGGCCGAGCCGAAGATGATGCCCAGTACCGAGACGAAGCCCCAGAATCCGACGTAGAAGGGCCCCACCCAGAAGTCGAAGGGGTCGTAGCGAAATAGGGCGCTGAAGGTGGTGCGCCCGCGCACTTTGTACTCGGGCTCGATCTCCTCGATCGTGCGCCCGCCGGGCACACGGGTTGCGCGGGCCCCCTCCAGTACCGTGAACGAAAAGTCGGGGAAGCGCGGGTCCTTGGCTTTGGCACCGCTCATAGCGGGCTCCCTTCCAGGATCGGACGATCGCGGGGTGCGGGCTGCGGCGCCGTCTCGCTCGGGCATCTCCCCGTAGCGACCGGCGCGAAAGTTGCTCGAAAGTCAAAAACTGATGCGTTCACGCCCAGTATAATACGCTACCCGGCGCCTTGTCAAGCAAGCGGCGTGCACACAAAAAGAGGCTTTGTGGCGCCACAAAGCCCTTCCGGCAATCACGGAGCCCCACGACAGCCGTCCGGAAGACCATTGCATATAGGAAACAGCGCGTCAGTACCGGGGGCTGGCGGAAGAGGGTGTACCGGCACCGACGGCCTCCATCACGCCCTGGCCGCCGCGCGCCGCCTCCCGCCAGATGTCACGGCGCCGAGGAGCACCAGCATCAGCACCACGCCGCCCAGCACGAAAGTCGCCCCGGCCCGGGGGCCAACTCCGGTGAGCAGGAGCCCGAGCAGCGGCGGGATCGACGCACCGCCGAGATTGGCGACCGCCAGCACCATGCTCGTCGCGGCACCGCGCCCGCCCGTCACGCGCGTGACGAGCGCCAGGGTGGTGGGGAAGATCGGCCCACAGGCAAGCCCGAAGAGGCACAGCGCCGCGACGGCCCCGGCCGGGGAGCCGAGGCTCGCCAGCAGCATGAGCGCTGCCACGAGCAGCAGCCCGAGGGCCGCAAGGAGCAGACCGGCTGCCGACACACGGAACCCGACGAGTGCGCCCAGGCCCCGCCCCAGCGTGAGCGCCAGCCAGAAGCCCGACACAGCCAGGGCCGCTGCCGCTGGCGCCATTCCCGCGCCCCGCTCCAGGAAGAGAGCCGCCCAGCCGCCCACCGCGATCTCGGTGCCGCTATACACAAGCAGCAGAAGGCCAAGGAGCAGTACGAGCCCCCACGGTGTCGGCGGCGCATCCCTTCCACGCCCCGCACCACCCTGTGGCTCCGCAGCCAGGAACACCGCCGGAGCGAGCGCCAGCAAGAACGCGCCGCCGATCATCATCGCCAGCTCGGGCGCTCCACGCCAGGCCAGACCGACGCCCGCCAGTAGTGGCCCGACAATGGAGCCGACTCCAAAGAACAGGTTCACGAAATTGAGCGCCGATGTGCCACGGGCGGCGAAGAGTCGCGCCACCAGTACATTGCCTCCCGACAGCACGCACCCGAAACCAAGCCCACCGAGGAGCGCCCCCAGCAGCAGCAGCAGCAGGCTCGGGCTCAGGCTCTCGGCGAGCGCGCCGAGGCCGAGCAAGGCGGCCCCGGCGCCGAGCACGGCCCGCTGGCCCAGCCGCTCCCCCGCCCAGGCGGTTACCGCCTGTACCAGCACTGTGCCGCCCGCAAAGGCCGTGAACTGTGCCCCAACGGTTGCTACGTCCTCCCCCACGTTCGTCGCAAGCGAGGGCAGGCTTGGCCCCACTGCCGCGAGTGTAGTGCCCGCCGCCGCGTAGACCGCGCAGACGAGCGCAAGGGTGGCACCCGGCGAGAGGGGAGGCGTGGTGATCATTGGCTGCTCCTCAAAAAAGGCGGCACAGCGCCGCCGTGGCGCGCGGGCAGATTCGCCCCCGCGCTCGAGCGTGTCGCTGGCCCTGGCCGGGCACAGGCGCTGCACCCCGCCGAAAGCGAGAAAGTCTCAAGAACACGGACCCTATAGCCCCGCTGCGGCCGCCGCTACAGCGAGCCCGAGCAGCCCACGCGCGCAGCAGGAAGGCAAGGCACAGCCTTCCGGCGGCGGGCCACAACACGGGAGGGTCGCAGGGGACCGCGGCCCCCTACCCCACCGACCGGAGCGCGGCACGCTCACTGGCGCGACGATCGAGCAGATCTTCGTAGAGCGCGACGATGCGGCGGGCCACGTTCCCCCAGCCATACTCCGTCGCTCGCCGCAGCGCCCCCGCCCGCAGCCGCGCGGCAAGCGCCTCATCGTCCAGCACGCGCGCGATCTGTGCTGCAAGGGCCTCGTGATCGTCGGGCGGGAAGAGCAGCCCGCTGCGTTCGTCCTCGATCGTCAGCGCCAGGCCGCCCGCGTGCGAGGCCACCACCACCGCGCCGCACGCGAGCGCCTCTAGCGCGACCATACCGAAGGACTCATAATGCGACGGCACCGCCACGACGTCGGCTGCCGCGAGGTAGGCCGGCAGCAACTGCTGCGGCTGCGCGCCGAGGAAACGTACCACCGCCGCTACCCCCAACTCGCGGCGCAGCGCGTCGAGGCGCCGCTGCTCGCTGTTCCAGCGCTCGGGCTCACCCTCCCCCTCACCCCCGATCAGCAACACCTGTACCGTGGCCGACCACGGGCGATCCCCCGCACGAAGCTGGGCCAGGGCGCGAATGAGCGCGTCCATTCCCTTGAGCGGCTCCATACGCCCGACGCATAGTAGCAAGCGCTCCTGGGCGGGCAGGCCAAGCGAGGCCCGCGCCTCGGTTCGATCCAGCGGCCGGAAGCGCTTCAGGTCCACGCCGCAGGGCACCACGCGGATACGCTCGGTATCGGCGCCATAGTTCCACACCATCTGGGCCTTATCCAAAGGTGTGGCGGCCACCACCGCGTCCACCTCGCGCATCAGCCGTCGCTCGATCCCGATCCGCAGGCTGGTTTCGGTCTCCTCCTGGCTCCGCGCGACGCTATTCTTCATGGCCCCGAGCGTATGGAACATGTGCAGCACCGGCACGCCCCAGCTGCGCCGGAGGCGTAGAGCCGCCTCGCCCGAAAGCCAGTAGTGGCTATGGATCAGGTCGTAGGTCAGATCCTCTCCATCGGCGAAGCAGCGTACCCGGCTCACGAACTCGGGGAGGTACGTCAGCAGCAGGTTTTTGTCATAGGGAACCGGCGGGCCCGCGTGGAGGTTCACCACACGCACCCCGCACGAGAGTGGCTCGATCGTTGGGTCGGCACGATTCTGGCTCCGCGTAAAGATATCCACAGGCACACCGCGGGCACCGAGCTCGCGGGCCAGCTCGCGCACATAGACGTTCATGCCGCCCGCTTCTTTACCGCCCAGGCGCGCCAGCGGGCTACTATGGACGCTCAGCATCGCGATTCGCACCAAACCACTCCTCGCTATTGCCACCCTCTGCCACAGGGGCCGACCTTCAACCGGCGCTGCCGACACATTACAGCTCTACCGGGGCCTCCCGCCTTACCCGCCAGTAGCGCGGTAAGCGCACGCGCAAACGACGGCCACACAAACAGGCGGACACAACCGGCGCGTGTTGCCTGGCCACGTCCGCCCCAGCATCGGGATGCGTAGTTTAAGCCGGGGACCTTCTCCCCACCGTTGGATGTTATACCACCAATGGCCGTTGGCCACAAGCGTACCGGAGCGCTCGCCGGGGTTGCGCCACCCCTGGCGGGCCGTCCCGTTGGTGCGTCCCTGGTGGGCGCCCTCGGGGGTACACTACGGTGTCCGGAAGTTGACGTAGCGGGGGCCAGGGAGTGCTGTAAGCTCCAGCGTGCTCCCGTCGGAGGCACAGGCGATGGGCGTACTATCAGCCTCTGTACAGCGCAACTCCTGCGCCGTCCCGAGCTCCAGCCGCACCTTCGTGGCCTGGTTTGCCCACAGCACAATCGTGGTCCGCGATCCGGCGATCAGCTGATGAGCCTCCACACCATCGGGGAGCCCGGAGATCGCCGCATGATAGCGGTGGTCATCGAGGGCAGCGCGGGCCTGTGCAAAGGCGTAAAAGGCTGGCCGGCGCACCGTCGGCTGATCAGGCTCGACCAGCGCGGTGCTGCGGAAGCTGTCGCTGTCGTAGACATACCAGATATAGCCCATAATCCCGTCGCGCAGGGCCCGCACATACAGGCGCCCCATGGCGTCGGCCTGGGCCTGGGCACACGCGTCGCTGGGCTCCAGGCAGAGCAAGGCGCTCTCAGTGTTAAAGAGCGGCTTTTCGAGCCCGTAGCGCGCCAGAATACCGCGCAAGTAACCTGGCTTCCAATCCTGGGTACTCAGGGTACCATCGGGATTGCCGTTGTAGTAGCTGTAGCTGTGGTAGGCGAGAATGTCGAAAGAGTCACCGGCGCCTGCCTCAAGCACCCCTTCAATAAAGCGCGCCTCCTGCCCCTCGCCGGTGACCGGGTCGTAGGGACGATCGAGCAGCAGCCCTCCGTGGATCACCTGAGCCGAGGGGTTGGCCCGTTTCACCGCCGGGTAGACCACCTTCAGCAGTTCACCGAAGGCCTCCCCGCCGTAGAAGGTCTCGCCCTTCTGGCCCCAGCACCCGAAAGGCGCATCGGCATCGAAGACGAAGGCATCGGGCTCGTTGCCGATCTCCCAGTAGCGCACGTTGTACGGTGGGGCGCTGTAGCGTGCAACGGCCTGCTGAACGAAGCTGGCGAAGGCCTGGAAATGCTCGGGGGCGATCGGGGCGCAGTTGGCGCGGTAGGGCGCAACGGCCCAGGCCGGGCTACCGTGAATGACAAGGACCACCCGCAGGCCGAGCCGCGTGGCCGTCATCAACTCGGCATCGAGCGCCTGGATGGCCGGCGTATCCCAGCGCAGGGTGCCAGGCGTCGGCTCAACCTCACTCCAGGATAATGCGCCGCGCCGCACCCAGCCGGGTGCGAGCGCAACCACGCCGTCGAGCCCACGGGACGGCTCGATCCGGGTGAGCTCCAGACCGAAGATCCCGCGCGACCCGCCTGTACCCACGAGCGGGAGATAGTGCTGCTGCCTGGTAGGGCCAGTAGCAAGCGCGGAACCGCCGAGCAACACGAAGACGAGCACGAAGGCCACCACGCGGCACAGCCGCGGCGCGTTGAAAGGATCATCCCGCACGTTCGTCATCCTGGCGCACAGGTGGCCGCCAGGACGGCAGGCTACCTGACGAAGCGATACTTGAGCAGGGCAAGGATGGCGTAAAAGCCCTGACTGGGCTTCATCTTCTTGCCCTCCTCGTAGGTGCGACCGATATAGCTGATCGGCACTTCGAGGATGCGGTGGCCACGCCGCAGCACCTTGGCGGTGATCTCGGGCTCAAGGCGGAAGTCGTTGCTCTCGAGGTTCAGCTCACGGATAATCTCCGTGCGCATCACCTTGTAGCAGGTCTCCATGTCCGAGATCCAGCAGTTGTAGAGAAAGTTGGTGAGGAACGTCAGCCCCTTATTGCCCACCGCATTCCAGAAGTACATACCGGTGTGGCTACCCATAAAACGACTCCCGTAGACCACATCCACACGCCCATCGACGATCGGTTTGATCAGAGCGTAGTAGTCGTCCGGATCGTACTCCAGGTCCGCGTCCTGGATAATCGTAATCTGGCCACGGGCGTGGGCGAGACCACTGCGCACCGCCGCCCCCTTACCCCGGTTGGTCGGGTGGCTGATCACGCGAACGTGCGGGTTCCGCGCCGCCTCGGCTTGTAGCACCTGAAGCGTCTCATCGGAGGAGTGATCATCAACGGCGATGATCTCTTTATCGATGCCGACAGCGTAGACCCGCTCGAGGATCTGGGGCAGCGTAGCGGCCTCGTTATAGCACGGCATGATCACCGAGAGCAGGGGGCGGTCCATATCTTGGATGTCTATCTGCATCTCCAGGCGTCGCGTCAATGGATTAACAACAAGCGTGTTGTACCAGGCATGTTTCAACATGGGTTGAGCGTCGCTCAACTCGACCGCACCCTGCCGTCACCGGAGCGGAGCCCCTGACCCCAGCTCCACCACCGACCGGGCATACCGAGCCCAGCAAGGCGAGGGTAAGCTCCAGAGCAATCGTCAAGCTGAACCACCCGATGCTGAACCTTGCCTTAGTCACCGACAGGCTGCTCGACACTACGCTCACTCTTTGACACGGAGTCGTGGCCTGAGACAGCAGAGCCAGCGACATGGCTTCGCATCAACACTCTCACCAGAACAATCGCCAGGCCCAGACCCAGTGAGAAAATCAACCCGACTATACCGAGCACGACAATGCGCCGCAGCAGAGAAGGCGGGCTATCAATGGACACACCAAGGTAGCGTACAGTAACTTGCGGTGCGCTGCGAGCGACCGCTTGCTCCTCCCAACGTCGCTGTAATACCTCGAGCGAGGAGAGTGCAATCGCACGCCGTTGCTCAAGAAGTGTACGGCGCCCGAGTTCTTGCTCGCGGTCACGCTTGAGCATCTGGAGTCGTTGCTCATAAGCCGTACGCTGTGCAACTGGCAATGCATATCCTGCGGACCCATTCTCAGCAATTCCAGCAGCTATGCGTTGAGATTCGTCAAACAGGGTATCACGCTGTTGCTGGAGCGACTGAATAAAAATATCCAGATCATTGAGTGTTAAAGGATCATCTTCACCAAATTGATTGTCGAACTGCAGCGTAATGGGCAGAACACCGTCACTAGCAGCCCGAGCTCGCAACACCAGGACAGCAACTGCGCTATTGAGATCCGGAGTACGTAAGTTCACCTCTTCACGCAAGCGTTGAGCATCACTGATGATCAGATCCAACTCCTGAGTGCGACTCAGCATTTGATTATAGAGTAAACGATCACCCTCATCGACCGACAAAAGCAAACCCTCCAGACGGGCAATCTCGGCATCAATTTGCACCAGACGACTCTCACCCAAAAACTGCACTAATGCGTTCTGCGTCTGTTCATAGCGATTTGCTGCTTCATCAATCTGACCCTGAAGTTCATCAGCATCGACCACACCACCGCTATACGTCTCGTTGACCAGTTCCTGATAGGTCATCGCCCATGTTTCGGCAACCAGGCGCGCTTCAACTTCGGTAAGCCCTGCCGCAGTGACTCGCAGCAGATCACCCTCTGACTGCACATCAATGGCGTCAAGCAGAGCACCAGGCATGGCGTAACGTGTGCGCACCTCAGGCGGTAATTTGGCCAGCGTGAGCGCCTCGAGCGTCGAGCTAGAGGCTAAACCAATAAGTGCCTGTCGTTGGAAAGCCACATTGGTGATCTGCGTAGCATCACGGGTGGTAAAGCGAGGATCAAAGCTCAGTTGAGCACTTGAGGGAATAACCAGAACCGACCCTGTCGCTGAGGGAAGCACAGGCAACAATAGCCCCAGGATACCTGCTGCTATCACGCCTGCGAGGGCCATGCCGAGTAGAAACCGCCAGGCCCGCACCACAGCGGCGGCCAGAGGGCGCAAATCGAGTTCGGTATCCATCATAGAAAAATCTCCGGTATCGACAACACCGCGCGATTGTAGCAGAGCGCCGCCGGGGCGTCAATTGACGCAGGCGCCCTGAGTGGGCCTTCGAGAGCCCGGCAACGAAGAACATCCGGAAGCACCGGATGGTCCGCGCGCCTGGGGGCCACCCATGCAGCAACGCTCCGGCAACAGTCGCTCCGCGCCGGCCGCACTGCAAGCACGTGGGTGGGTTAGGAACGGACAGAGCATCCTGGCCAATACGGTATATGCCGCATCCAGATGACCCGGCGTATCGCTCCTGGCTCTCCGATCCCACACGCTGGAGCGGGTCACCACCCGCGCGGAGTGGGCTTGCCTCGGCAAACTCAGGCGCGCCCACCGAAGTATGCTACGAGTGTAGCAAGCGCGACGAGGTTACTGAGCGCCAGAACACCGGCAAGGACCCAGAGGCTCAACCCGCGCCAGCGCTCCGGCACGAGGTGTTGTATGCCGTATGCCATCAGGTATACCACCGGCACGATCGCCCAGAAGAGGTAGCGGCCCCGGGGGATGTACGCATCGACCCCTGGCGGTGGGAGGGGGTGGAGCCGGGCGAAGAGCGCCAGCACCCCCACTGCCACGGCGACGACGAAGATCCAGCGGATCCGCCGCTCCACCAGCGGCTCCTCGCGCCCGCGCAACAGGCCGAGGAGCAGCCCGCAGCCCGCGGCCAGGCACAGCACCGCGAAGACTCCGTCGAGTGGCGCCGGGAGCGCCACATTGCCCCAACTCAGGCGCCCCCAGAAGCTCGTGAAGCCCACGACCACCAGGGCCTGAGAGGGTTGAATGGCGGCCGCGATATCGCTCACCGAGCGGAGCCAGGCGTCCAGGCTGAGCCGCAGGTAGCGCTGATCGAGGGCCTCAAGCCAGGGCCGGGGCTCGATCAGCACAGTCTGCCCGACCACCACTGGACGAAGTGCAGTCGCGGCCACCACCGCGGCCATGCCGGCGCCAACAAGCAGCATCCAGGGTCGCAGGGGCGCACGCCGCACGGCCCAGAGCAAAGCCAGGCCCACAGGGATCGTGGCGGCCAGCCCGGTACGCTTGGCAGCTACGGCCACGGTGAGCCCGAGGAGAGCGAGCAGCAACGGCACCGGCCGCAGCCCATCGCGTACCAGGTGCACGGCACCCAGAAAGGCCACCGTGACGGCAAAGTTGAGCAGGACATCATTGTTCACCGCCGTCATCAAGTCGGCGAAGGTGGGCACCAGCAGCACCAGTGCCGGAAGCAGCGCCTGAGCAAGCGGGTCGCCGGGCGCCAGCACCACCGCGATGCGCCAGGCCGCGACGATCGTCAGCACGTAGAGCAGCAGGCTAACCACACGGGCCGTGTAGAGCTGGGTCTCGATCGCGAGGAAGCGCACAACGCGCAGCGGCGCGGCAACGAGCGCGTAGTAGAGCGGCGGATGGACCCGCTGGTCCTCACCCACACGCACCGGCCCTGGCGCGAGGAGATCGGGCCGGAAGGCACCGTCGAGAAAACCGTGGCGGTACATCGAGTCGGCCACCTCGCGGCTGATCGCTACCGCCGCCGGGCCACGCGCGTGCAGTTCGCCGGCCGCGATCTCTGCCGCGTACAGAAAGTGGCCCGGCTCGTCGTAGTGCTCCCAGGGAGGAGTAACGAACAGGTAGAGCAGGCCCTGGAGCAAGGCCAGGGGCAGCAGCCAGCGGAGGAGCGCCCACTCGGCATGCGCGAGCGCCGGCCAGCGCAGCCGGAAGCCCACCACGGGGGATGGGCCAGTGCCAGGCGCGCGAGCCGGCGGGAACGATGCCATCACAAAGCCTTGCGCGTTCGGCCGCGTTGAGCAGGGCGGGGAGTGTAACACGCGGGCGAGGCGCTAAAAGGCTCCATTGCCCTGCCAGACCACGACAACCGTCTTGAGAAGGATGCGCAGATCGAGCCAGAAGGAGTAGTTCTGGATGTAGTAGAGGTCGTCCTCGGTATGCAGGTGCATCGGCTTATCGCTGCGGCCATTCACCTGCCACCAGCCGGTGATGCCGGGGGGCACACGGAAGCGTTGCCACTGCCAGGGCTCGTACTCGGCGGCCACGTAGGGCATTTCAGGCCGGGGGCCCACCAGGCTCATCTCGCCGCGGAGCACATTGATCAACTGGGGGAGCTCATCAAGGCTGGTGCGGCGCAGCCGACGGCCCACCCGCGTGACACGCGGGTCGTCCTCTAGCTTATGAAGAAGATGGCCCTGGGCATCGCGGCGGGCCACCTCCTGCCAGCGCCGGTCGGCGTCCTGGTACATACTGCGGAACTTCACCATGCGGAAGCGGCGCCCCTGCTCACCGATACGCTCCTGGAGAAAGAAGACCGGCCCCGGGGACTCGAGCTTGATCAGCAGGGCAATCAGCAGCATCACCGGGGCGAGCAACAGGAGCAAGCCAGCGCTAGCAACGATATCGAAGAGCCGCTTGAAGATCCGCTGAGGCTCGCTCAGCGCCGACTCGCGCAAGCTAATCAGCGGGATACCGCCCACCGTCTCCACCGGCGTGCGGGCGAAGGTCAGATCGAGCACGCTGGGGATCATATGGACCATCACCGGCTGCTTGAGCAGGGTGAGTGAGAGCTTGGCGATGCGGTCGTGGATCTGGGGCGGCAGCGCGAAGATCACCTCATCGATCTGCTGAGCGGTCACGATCGCGGGCGTCTCATCAATACTGCCGAGACGCTCGACCCGGCTCGGGGCGTCGTAGGCGTCGCTGGTGTAGCCCACCACCACGGCCCCTGCCCAGGGGCGGCGGGCGAACTCCTCGGCCAAACGCTCGGCGGCCACCGGATCGCCCACCACCAGCGTGCGACGGCGGAGCGAGCGGCGGTTGCGCGCGAACACAACGGAGCGGATGACGAGGTGGAACAGCAGGAGCGCGAGCAGATTGATGGCGGCGAAGTAGAGGAACTGGAGCCGAGAGACGTCGCGCAGCGAGAGGTAAAGCACGCCGGCGAAGGTGGCCGCGGCGAGGGCCACGGCGCCCACCAGGCGCCCGATCGCCTCCAGCAGGCTGCGGGTGAAAAGCGCCCGCTGCGGGGCGAGCAGCAAAAAGATCACCAGCCAGATCACGGAGACAACGATGTAGAGCACCCATGGCAACTGCGCGCCCTGACGGGTGAGCTCCTGACCGAACTCAAGCGAGGTGCGGATGAAGGCCGAGGCATAGAGGCAGAGCAGCGTAATGAGGATATCCCAAAACAAGACGCCGCCGGTGACCCGGTACCGCAGACGTTCAAGCATACCTCACCTGACATGAAGAGCTGCGCTCTGGAGAGCGCCACGACGTGTGCCAGACGTCCGATCGCACTGCGCCGTGGATCAGATCACAGCCCGCCAACAGGGCCGCGCAAGTGTACCACGAGAACATCGATCGGGCAATGCACCCACAGATAAGCGGTATGACATAGCTTGCTGCATAGACCAGCGGCCACCACGTTCACACAGGGAGCCTGCCCGCGCACAGGCGGGGGCGCTGGGTTCCCGCGTGCGCGGGAACGACACCACAGCGGACGATCCGCAAGCCCCCGCACAAGCGGGGGACTGTCCCGCCCGGGCGCACCCGGCACGGCACAGAGGCACACATATCTAACGCCACCGCCGTGATCACGGGCGCACCCGCTGGCGTAGCAACTGGCGCATCACGAGGTAGACGAAGCGGGGATTGCCGAGCACATAGCGCCGCCAGAGCCGGCAGGGGTTCTGGGTTAGCCGAAAGAACCACTCGAGGCCGCTGCGCTGCATCCAGCGGGGCGCCTGGCGTACACGGCCCGCGTGGAAGTCGAAGGCGGCGCCAACGGCAATCAGCACCGGCGCCTGCAACAGCGGGCGAAAACGTGCCACCCAGTAGTCCTGCTTCGGTGTACCCAGCCCCACCCAGACGATATCGGCACTGCTCGCGTTGATCAGCGCGGCGACGTTGTGCTCTTCTTCGGCGGTGAGGGGCCGGAAGGGCGGAGTAAAGGTGCCGGCCACCTGCATCGCGGGGAAGCGCGCCCGCAGCCGATCGACCAGCGCCCCAGCCACACCCTCGGCACCGCCGTAGAAGAAGTGGCGGTAGCCGCGCTCCTGGCCACGCTCACAGAGGGCCAGCATCACATCCGGACCATAGACCCGTTCCACCGCGTGGCCGTGAAGCCGCCCAAGCCACACCAGCGGCATGCCGTCTGGCGTTGCCAGACCCGCCTGGTTCACAATCGCCGCGAGCGCCGGGGCATCGTGGCACTCCAGCACCGTGTGTGTGGTGCAGACGTTCACATAGTGGCGCTCCCCACGGCGGATCCAGCCGTCGATCGTCGCCAGCGCCTGCTCAAAGGTCAGCGCGCTGATCCCGATATCCACCACCGGAAAGCGTGCGGGCGGAGCCATTGTGGGTGTCTTATTGCTCATCGCGGATTTCTATCTCATAGAACGCAAGACTCAGCCTGCGGGAATCGGGGTTGCCGGCGAGAATCTCGACCGGCACGTAAGCCCCACCCGCGCTCCGCAGACGAAGCACCGTAAAGCCTGGCTCCAGTTCCAGCACGATCGAGGCCGGCTCGCCCACCCGGAGCTCAACTGGCGCGAGGGGCATACCATCCTGGCTGAGGTGCAAACGCCCCGCCTCGACGAATCCGGCAGGGCCAAGGATACTCGCCAGCTCGATCGTCAGCATCACCCGCCGCAACCTTTCTGTGAAGAGCAGGATCACGCCCTCATCTTGCATCCAGCGTACACCGGGCTCAGGTTCGTAGGGATACCACCCCGTGGGAAGCGCCACGCCCAGGTCGCCGGGCGCGCCGACGGCCGGGGGCAATTCGCTGCCCCCGATATCGACGTATGCACGCGCGGGATCGAGCACAAAGCCACCCCCGAGGTTGCCGGGCTCGCGAAGCCGCAGCTCGGGGCGCGGATAGGGAGTACAGGGCAGCGGCGTAGCCCAGCACTGATCGCCGGTAGCCGGGAGGGCCAGTTCCAGGCCACTGGCGGTCGTGTAGGGTCGGGTAGGAGCCACTGGCAAGGCCCAGAAGCCGTCTTCCGAGCCAGGCGGCGGCACGAGCAGCAACGGCCCGCGCACCGGGGCGACATACAGGAGCAGCCCGGCCACCACCGCGAGGCAAACAGCGGCAAACGGCGAGCCGGCGGCAAGCCGTGGGCCGAGCCCCTCGACGGTACAGATCACCAGGCCCAGGCCGAGCACCCAGAACGCGGCGCCGGCAAAGCGAAAGCCTGGCGCCGTAACGAACCAGAAGACCGCCGAGGCCGCAGGCGGGAGCAGGAAGAGCAGCGCGCGCCAGAGTGGACCACGCCTGGGGAGCGCGCCGAGCGTCGCGAGGGCGAACATCCCGGCGAGAATCGTCAGCGCAATCGGCCGCGAGAGCAGCGGGCTCATCGTCGTGAGCCATGACTGTAACCAGCCCGCCCCGCCGAGCACCTCCGTCCAGTGACGATCCTGCTGGCGGGCCCAGCTGCGAACCCAGTTAGCCTCGCTCAGCACCAGGGCCGTAGGCACCCGCCAGGGCACTGGCATGGCCCCGAGCGTGCTCGGGTAGGCCGGGTAGCCACTGAGGATCACGCCACGAACGGCCCAGACCCCGAGCACCACGATCACACAGAGGCCAGACGGCCCGAGCAGCGCCAGCCAGCCGTCGAGCCCGCGCGGGCGCGCCTCCCGCAACGCCAGCCCGTAGATCACCAGCAGGGCCACGCCCGCATAGGCCACAAAGCTGAGCTTGACGCTCACACCGGCACACGCCAGCAGCGCGGCGGCCGCCCGCAGGTAGCCCGCCGCTCCAGCTTCTGGAGCAGGTGGTTCCAGTACCAACAGCACGAGCAAGCTCGAGAGGGCCATACCGACGGCGAAGATGGCCTCGTCGGGCGAGGCGCCATGGAGATGCAGGATGGGCAACGCGCCGCTCGACTCGGAGCCGAAGAGTAGGTAGAGCACCGGGGCAAGGGTGAGGGCGCTCCAGAAGGCGAGCTGGCGGGGACCTGTGCCGGTAGCGAGAGCCGCCAGACCGGCCACCCCCTGGGCAAGCAGCGCGAAGAAGAGCGGGCCGTTCGCCAGGTGCAGTCCCTTCCCGACCAGTGGCCCCACATGCACCAGAGCGGCGTAAAGGAAATAGCTGCTGTTAAACGCAAGCCGCCCGTGCAGATTCCCCAGGCCCGGCACGATCGGATAGGCAGTATTCCAGCCGATCGCCTGCAGATAGTAGAGTCCTGCATCGTAGAACTGGGCAGGGCCCGTCGCGCGGTTGGCCATCCAGATCAGGGCCAGTGCCAGCACCGCAAGCGGCCCGGGGGCGCACCGTACGCCGGCCACGGCGAGCCCCCAGAGCTGCCGCCGCTCCAGCGCCAGGCCCACCAGGCCCGCCAGCCCGAGGGCCAACTGGGTGATCGGGCTCACCGGCAACGCCATGTGCCAGAGCTGGAGCACCGCCAGCACAGCGGCCCACCCCGTCCAGAACGCCACAAACAGCCCCACCAGGCCCGGCGGGGCAAGCCGGAAGGGCCGGCGCAGGAGTAGTCCGAGGCCGACCCAGCTGGCACCCACGGCAAGCCAGGCCAGTACGACTGTCGGAACAGCATGAACCCGTATATCCATGAGCACGTTCGACTACATGGAAACCACAACTATCGTTCGGTCGCATGCGCAAGGACGCAGCGTGTGGCGTCTACGAGGTACCGCAAGCGAAACGTGGTTCCATTTAGCGCTGGCCTGCCACGATCATCGCTTGATAGTTTCTGAAGGCCACATTTGCCGACTGCCGCCAATCAAACTTCTCTCGCACACGCCGGATCGCGGCCTCGCCCATCTTGTGAAGCAAAGCGGGATTGGCTGTCATTGTCTCGAAGGCCACCCGCAACGCAACAGGATCGCCTGGAGGCACTAGACACCCACAAGTTGTGTCAACCTGAAAAGGAATGCCTCCAACCGTAGTGGAGAGCACCGGTAATCCTGAGGCCATCGCCTCCAATACGACCAGCGGTAGCGTATCAGCCAGGCTTGGAAAGACGAAAAGATCAGCATAATTGAAGAGTGCTCGAGCCTCCGCGTTACTCAAGCTATCCGTGAAAATCATTCGCTGCCCGGGGCGACAGCGGGCCGTGTACGTTGCATAGGGAATCGCAGGCCGCTGTTTACCGCCTACTATCAACAGATAGGGCCGGTCCGTTTGGGCAAACGCCTCTACGAGTACCGAGAGGCCCTTATTGTTGGTATGGTTACCAAGGAAGAAGCAGACAGGAGTACTCTCGTTTTTTACGGTTGGCAGACTAAAACGTTTGCAGACCGCAGCAATCTCTGCGTCGCTTGGAGGCTCGCAAAAGAAGGGGTCAACACCATTTGTCACGAGAGCGATCTTCTGCTCAGGCACATGCATACCTTGTAAGATAGCGACATCGGCAGGAGATGTGGCGAACATCATAGTCGCATTGGCGACAACAAAACGTAAAGGCTGCTCAACTAGCAGTCGCCAGGCAAGGAGTTCATACGGTTTCACCGCAAATGCCTGACCACCGGAAGTAACCTCAACAAAACCATGTGTCGAGACGACGTAAGGCACACCTCGATCCACACACGCCGCTGCAATACGTCTCATTTCCAGTGTTGGGATAGGGTTATGAATATGCACAAGATCATACCCGCCCTTAGCCACGAGGTCGGGAATAGTTGAGCGATAGAGGAGTGTACGCACTCTGTCGGGCAGAAACGTGCGGGTGAACGAAAGCGGGTTATGCGCCCGTCGTCGCAGTAATCGTGCCTGACCGACCTGCTCAACCGAGTCACTATCAGCCATCAACGCGATATCGACACTGCAAAACTCGGCCAATGCACGACTGAGACCAACACCCGCATTCACCGCACCACTTACCCCAAGGTGGGGAGGGATAACAATCGCCGCTAAAATCTTCACAAGCAATGCTCAGTCGCTAAGAGTGGCACGGTCGCCCAGCGTTTGGCGAAACCAATCAACGTACTGCTGTATGCCTGTACGCCAATCAATGGTAGGAGTGAGATTCAGCCCCTGCGACACACCTGGGTCAGCAACAAGATACGCAGGGTCGCCAGGGCGAGAATGACCACTAAAGCGAAGTTCTGGTGCAAGTCCCCAGGCCCGGCATACCTGATCGGCAACCGCGCGTACACGTGTCGCGATGCCAGTCCCACCATTCAGAACAAACCCCGTAGGCGAGGCGTGATCCGCTGCCATAGCCAGCCACGCTGCTGCATCCTCTACATGCAACCAATCACGCGACTCTTCCCCGCTTCCATCCAGGTGAAGCACCTTCGGGGCCACCTGAAGCCGAGCACAAAGATCCCATAGCAACTGCTTACGCAACAATGGCCCATAAATGGAGAACAGTCGTACCGTAGCTGTGGAAAGACCAAAGCTAAGCCGGTAGGAGTCAACAAGCAACTCTGCAATACGTTTATGGTAACCGTAGGGCGAGTATGGTGCTAGTGCAGCATCCTCGGTGATCGGCCGACAATGGCCATCACCATAGACCGCTGCGCTTGAGGCAAGGACGATCCGAACGGCTGGTGCGTGGCTGCGCATCCACTCCAGCAATTGGAGCGTCGACTCAACGGAGCGACGATAATCCTCTTCAGGTGCCAGGAGCGAAAACCCGACCGAACTACCTCCAGCCAGATGAAAGATTACCTGAGGAAAGCCGACGTTGCGAGCAAGCATGTCGAGGTTTGCTGGCACAATATCGCCATTGATCCAGGTGGTCACCCCCCAATGTTGCGCCTGTTCCTGGGGCCAGGCACCATGGCCCAGACCGACAACCTGTGCACCTCTGGTAGCCAGGAATCTGGCCAGGTAGCGCCCAATAAAGCCTCTGGCGCCTGTGATCAGCACCAGCTGTCCCTTAAAGTCTCGATTGGTCATGCTATGCTACTCACTTTCCCTGGCGGTCACCGCTCATCGGGCCCAAGGACGCGAACGGTTCGTGCCGGGTTTCCGGCCACAATGGTCCACGGAGGAACATCGTCAGTGACAACGGCACCAGCGCCCACGATCGCACCTGTACCGATAGAGACGCCACGAAGTACAATTGCACCTGCTCCGATCCAGGCATCCGCGCCGATAGTAACCGCTCGTGCACCAAGATCGACATCGACCGGATGGAAACCAGCGATAATCTGCCGGGCTTGCCGGTGACGCTCCCGGGCCGAGATCGGATGGCTCAAGTTATCGAGGATCGTCACATTGTGGCTAATCAGCACACGGTCACCAATCGCAATGCGCTCAACAGCCCACAAATAGCTATGCGCTCCGATATAGCAATCATTTCCTACTTCAATCCGTCCACAGCGTCCGAGTGCCAGTAATTCACCACGAATAGCACTGCGTTCACCAATAACAATCGCACCAGCAGGGGCGGCATGGATACGCAACCGTGCTGAAGCATGGAGTCGGGAGGTTGCTCCGATTTTGAAGCAGCCAGGGGGGTAACGGAGTTGCAACATTAGCACTTTTGCTCTGGATACTACCCGCCACAGAAGTTGCACCCCCTTCATAGCAGGCTCACTTCCGCAACTCCACGCAGCATATCGCTCGCGAGAATGCCAGAAAATCGGGCTCGTACTGCTTTGAGGAATGAATATCGAAAGTATTAGCATCTGCACATTCGGCAGCCGTGGCAGGGCGCCAACCATCAGCATAGTAACGGAAGTAAGCTCGCTGATGTTCACATGGCTCAAAAAAAGCGATCATTTCCTCTACAGCGGCCTCATCGAAGACTTGATACCACTCACAGACAGCCCGTTTACCATAGGGAAAACTAAGAAAAAGCGTACCCCCAGCCCGCAGAATACGGCGATACTCAGCCAGAGCCTTCAGGTAATCCCGATCGCGAAGCTCGTTCTTGCTCGTATCAGCAGTATAGAGCAGCGTATTATCCAGACCAATATGCTCAATCGTCGAAAGGCTAACGATCCAGTCGAAATACTCATCACGAAAACACGAATCGCGCAAATCTTCGTAGATATAGGAAATCCCGCGTCGGGTATAACTGCGCAACTCAGGCGCGAGTGTGGCAATAAACACACGTTTGCTGGCCAGGCGGGGGTGTTGAAGGATATAGTCGAAGTTAAGCACAGAGCCAGCGTCGAGAAGAACACCAGATCCTGGGGGAAGACGCGAGAAGAACCATGGATACTCCACGATGCGCTCGTCAAGGCGGAATCCGAAGCGGCGCGGCCAGTCATCGCGGGCAAATGGATTGCTGCGCAACGCCCAACCGATCGCAATACGCTTGTAACTCGTATAACCCAGGCTAAACGGGCGCATCCCACGGCACAGGTAGATCGGTGCGAGAAGGAGATCGATGATCCTGTTAATAACAGTGATGAAGCTATCAATGGCAGGGACGAGCATCCGGGCAAGGGTCATGAGCATGGGAGATCCTCAGGGCCGGTGAATTACGGCGAGTGATGATTGGGGCGGCAACCACTGGGGTATGCGCTGCGATAGGTCTGGTCGCGGGTAAGTCGCAAGGCAACCGCATATAATCCAGAACAGAGCCGCTACTTGCCCCGCATTCATCCAATCACCAGTTTGATTGACAAGCGTCAGCGCCATGACCGAAACCAGCAGGGCCAGAAACAGCCGGCGCTCGCCCCGTGTGTAGTGCTGATTCAGTATGAGGCGCGCGGCCCGGTACAGGCAAAAGGCATACAACCAGATCAGGATCAGCGCAGGGAGCACACCCGCATGGTAAGCCACCTCAAGGAAGCTATTGTGTGTACTGAGGCCAAACTCAGGATTAGCATTCGAACCCCACGAGACATCAAGCATTGTAATCGAGTGGCTGGTACCAAACAGCGGATTCCGCCTGATTTGCTCAATAACAATCGCCCAGAGTGCCACACGGCCATTCAGTGAAGCAAACTCACGGCCTGCTCTGGCGCCGAAAAATCCATCGTAGGTGACGGCAATTGCCGCCTGTACTGGTGGAAGGAACAATCCAACGATCAGCATGATTCCTGCGATGGGCAGAAGCCAGCTGAGGGTACGGCGAGAGGTTAGCACGACACGGAAACGCAAGACAAGCACAAAGGCCGCAAGGAGAACAAAAGTGGCCAGTAAGGTGCGCACGAATGCAGCCCCAACCCCCACCGCCATCAGGAAAAAGGCCGCAGGCATCCAGCGAGGCATGGGATCAGGTGAGGTGAGGAGGCAGAGAGCAATCAGGGCACCCACACAGAGGCTAACAATTGCCCCTGTAAAGCTACCGTAAGCTCGATAAAGTGTGACCCCGGCCAGATTTAATGTACGAACCTGGTTAATATAGTCGGTGGCAGCATAGTACTCCATGCGCGCCTGGAAACTGGCCAGCGGTTCAGGCTGGAACACACCGAGGTAGCGGGGTGTCGTATCACCTGTGAGTAAGCGGCCGGCACTTGCCGTCTGCACAACGGCAATCGCACCGACAGCCATGCCGCCGAGACAGAATGCAAGCAGAAAGCGCCGTAGCCGCTCAGGGCGAGCAAGAGCAGCACCTACAAACAGGAACAACACCGAGAGTAGATAGATGCGCACCACGTAGTTGATCACCCGTACCGGTCCCCAGGTAGCCAGCCGATTGTCTATCGCAGCTAGAGCAACCCAGCCAACAATCAGCAATGCCAGGCCTAGCACGACCAGGTAGCGGAGGCGAACACGGATCCGGCCGTGGCGCGCGATACAAGCAACCTCATAACCAAGGTAGACTACCAGCAGCACGTGGATAAGCTGCAAGTTTATCTCACCTGGCAGCAAGGCAGCGAAGTCAAAGGCGAAGAATAAGTTAAAGCCGATCAGATCGAGCAGTGCCTGACGAATTCCGTGGCGCCGCGCGAGAATCCAGAAGGCTACCACCATTGGCACCAGAAACAGCGCGTAGCCCATCATGGTCAGGCCACCCCGAGCCGCTCGGCAGGATACACAAAGGGGCTTCCCGTCAAGATGCCATCGCAAATGACATCGAGCCCCGGCACCGCCCCGGGCATCACATCGTCCAGCCGCTCGAACTGAATCGTGTACGGTGGCCACCCAGGACCAGGCAACACACAGGCGACATGAATCATGCGCCGGAAGAAGAAGTGGTATGCGTACTTACGGGCACGTGTCGTGGTCGCCGCATCCATACGTCGGCCCACGGGCAGAGTTGCGAGCATTTCGGCATATTCGGCTGCGCTGCTGGCGTCGCGCGTGAGGCCCTTGTTCCGAATCCAGGCTTCACCAGCAACGATCACTGGCACCCCCAAGCTTGTCAACTCTACGCCTGTCTTCGTGCCGTAGATGATCACGCTGTCGCATTGGAGCATTGCAGCGTAGGTGCTGATTTGACTCTCAGGAGGGATGACAAAGACGTTTGGGGGAAGGACCGGAAACATTTGACGGATCTCGCTAACAACTGGTTGCCGAGAAGGAATAGCCCCACGCACCTCGGCGGGATGCACCCGGATCAGCAGTTGCAGATCCGGTCGATCAGCGAAGGCCGTAATTGTAGCGCGAATCCACTCCAACATGTTTGGAAATGCATTAGCCGGATAGTGGAGTTGCGCGTCCCACACAACGTTCGTGAGCAGACCGATCGTAGGCTTGCTGAAATCGATACCCAACTCACGAACAATCTGATCAAGTTCTTCCCTCGGCTTCTCGTGGAAATAGATCCAGTCGCGACTACCATGCCAGCGGCTGCGCAGATAATCAAGCACATCCGCTTCCATCTTTTCACTCCAGGGCAACTCCTCCCAGGTAGAAGTAGGTTCATCCATCAGCGTATGATGGTACGTGTCGTTGTGGCTGAAAATGAAGCACTGCTTTCGGTAAGCCGCAGACCAGTTGACAACCCTCACACCACGCTGTCGGCAGACTTCACCGATCACACCCTGGGGAACGTAGATTCCGTGATGAAAGCAGACTGCGGCATACTCCTCACGCCGGAGCAAACCATCTACCGCAGCAGCGGTGCGGAGCGCTGCGGCAAGATACCGACGCAGTACCGGCTCACTCTCGGGCTCGTGCTCAAGCGTGCCCATGGCAAAAAAGCGCAAGGCCCCTGCCAGCGCGTGTTCACCCACGGCAAGCCCATGAGCACGGTAGGCAGGGATCGCAGCAGCCGGCAACTCCCTGGCAACAGCATCGGCCTGCACGATCTCATCAGCACTGAGCAGTTGACTGTAGCGATAGATAGGAAGGCCCAAAGGTGTATATGTTGCAACTCCGTGGCGATAGCAACTCCTACAAAGCGGCTCGGAGCCATGTTCAGCAAACTCCGCAGCACTGGAAAAGTCAGCATACATAGCCTGCATGCATGCAGGCAGCGCTTCATCACAAAGTAGAATATGCACCTCTGCACCCCGAAGCGTTAGCGCTACGGCGAGCAGACTTTCGATAGGCGTAACCCCTTTATGGCCACCAGTACTGGTAGCAATGAGAATCTTGGGCCCCCCGCGAGCCGCCGCACGGGCTTGATCCCACCTGGCGGTTTGATCCTTCAGCAGGGATGCCCAGTCGGGCGAGGGATCCACCGGTAACAGATCACGCTTAAGTTTCCGGGCGGTGCGCAAGAGTTTCTGCGTTAGCCCTGTCTTCGAGTTCATTAGGGTACCTACTCACATGACAAGTGCTGCGAATCACACCAGGAGGCTCATCATCCGCTCGGCCAGGCTTGCCGCATCGAGACGATGGGCCACCAGCACCTCGTCATTCGTGCCGCAGAGGGGGATCTCCTCGACGCCAAAACATGTCACTACGGGGCGATTCGTGAGCCCGAGGCCCGCGATCGCGGCCGCCACATGTTCCCCCTGCCCTCCAGTCACATAGTGATTGTCGAGCGTGAAGACAGCGGAGCAGCCGGCAATGACATCCCGCAGCCATTCGCGATCAACCAGGTTTAGCCATGGCAGGTTAACAACTTTCAGTCCGATCCCACGCTCGGCAAGCAGCCGCGCGGCCTCCCAGGCTTGTGGCAGCAGAACCGGCCCATATCCGATCACCACGGCGGCATCACCCTCTCTCAGTACCGCCCCCTGGCCCGGCTCTAGCCGGTAGCCTTCGGGGAGCCGATACGGCACCCGACATGGGATAGAGACAAGCCGCAGGTAGCCGCTGCCGGTGTGGCGATTGAGTAGATAATCGAGCGCCAGGCCCACTTCCTGCTCACAGCAGGGCTCGATCATGGCCATCCCGGGAACGGCCGCGAGGATGTCGATATCGCGCACACTCTGGTGAGAGTGCCCTGGACCTCCAGGCAGCAGCCCGGCGAGCGAGCCAACATAGATGACCTTGGTACGCTCGGTGGCATTGTTGTAGATCTGCTCGTTGGCCCGAGGCGGCATAAAGCACGCAAACGAGTGGCAGATCGGCAGCAACCCCTGGAGCGCCATCGCCCCGGCCTGGGAAACCATATCCTGCTCAGCGATTCCGCACTCGACAAAGCGCTCCGGGAAGCGCTCCTCAAACGCCAGCAGCCCCGTATCGAGCGCCAGGTCGGCGTCGAGGGCCACAATCCGCGGATTGGCCTCTGCCTGCGCCACCAGTGCCTGTCCATAGGCAGACACCATACGTTGTGTTCCAGCCAGCGCGGGACGCTCCGGGCAGGGCACGGCCTCGAGTTGAAGCGGCATCCTCCCGAAGGCCGCAAGCATCTTATTCGCCCGGGCGATCAACTCCTCAACCCCTCGCGTGTAGTCCTCGGGGGTGGGAGCACCACTGTGAAAGCGGTAGAGCCTGTCACCAGGCTGGAGCGCGCTCCCCTCCATAAAGGAGACCCCTTTGCCCTTCACGGTGTCGGCAATCAGGATCTTCGGCTGACCTACGACGTTGCGCAGGCATTCAAAAGCCTGCTGTAAGGCCACAAAATCGTGACCATCACAGCGAGCCACGTACCATCCGAAGGCCTGCAACTTTGCTTCGAGGGCTCCCAGGCTACTCACCTGCTCCACCCAGATATCCGACTGAATCTTGTTGTGGTCAATAATCACCGTGATCTCATCGAAGCCACCGTTTGCCGTGGGCTGGAGCGACTCCCAGAACTGCCCTTCTTGCAACTCACCATCCCCGGTAAGCACAAACAAGCGGCCTGTCCGGCCAAGCAGCCGGCGCGCACGGGCCATGCCGCGGGCCTTCGAGACGCCCATGCCTAACGAGCCAGTATTTGTATGCATGTGCGGTGTACCAACATCGGGGTGGCCCGGCAACCCCCCAAGCCGGCGCAACTTGTGCAGCAGATCGAAATCGAGCAACTCGAGTCCGATCAGCACCGCATACTTGCCCGGGGCATCATGGCCCTTCGATGAGAAGAAGATATCGCCATCACCATGTTCACTCGACTCCGGGTGTTCTAGCTCCTCCAGAAAGAGCCAGGACAGGATGTCGAGCGAACTAAAGCTCGTCCCAAGATGGCCGGATCCTGCCCGCATGATCATATAGAGTGTATTGATACGGCAAAGCGTCGCAAACAGCGCGGCACGGTGCGCCGCCGGCACCTCAAGGGTGCGAGCGCGGTGCAACTCCGCAGCAGGAACATACCAGAGTGTGGTCACGCGCATACTCCATCAAGAGCGACTGGAATGCTCGCCGAATGGCACCTGATCGACGGTAGGGAGGGTTGCCTTCCCCTGGCGCAGCAACTCCTCGGCCACAAGCCAATCCATCCAGTCGTTCACATCAATGCCCTCATAGCCGACAGTGATGAAGGGGGCAAGTACCTGCCCGGCGATCGAGCGACTTTCAAAAACGACCCGACACCAGGCAATCTCGAGGCTTGCATTCTGAACATAGACCTCCGGAAGCGCCTGATACTGCTGGCTGTGCCAGGGCGTCCCGCGCGGGTGGAGCAGGAGCGGAGCCATGCGATCCCCATGAATCAGCCACATCTTGGCGGGGTGCTGCTTCACCTTCTCGATAGCGCGAATCGAATCGATCCCAGGGCTGGCACAGAACTGCGCCCAGCAACGTTGAATCGTCTCAGGTTGCCGGAAGGGACTGGTCGGGCGCAGAATGCTGAAACAGTCGGGCAGGCGACCATCATCACGCAGCCGCGTGAGCGTATACTCGACCCAATCAATATCGGGGGAGAGATCGCCCGCAAACTCGACAGGGCGCAAGAAAGGCACCTCGGCTCCGTAGTACCGAGCGATCGTAGCGGTATGTTCATCGTCGGTGGAGACGATTACAGCCTCAAAGATACCGCTGCGACGCGCTGCGGCGATGGTGTAGGCCAGCAGTGGATGGCCACCAAGGGGGCGAATATTCTTCCCCGGCACCCGCTTCGATCCTGAGCGGGCGGGGATCAGCGCGATCACACGTGGCGCGGCTGTGCTAGTCATGGCAACCGTCCTCACGTCTGGCACAACCCGATGCCAACGCTGCGGGACATTATAATCGAGTCTCCCAGCAATCCTGCGGGCAGTGCCGACTGCTCGCTATCGCATTCCCTGCATGCCCTAGAGTTGCGTGGGATCGATGTTGATGTAGATATCTTTCAGCTCACTGTAGACATCCAGCGCCTCGGTACCGGGCTCGCGGGTACCATTGCCAGACTGCCTGAGCCCCCCGAAAGGCATATGGGGCTCGCTACCGTAGGTACCAGCGTTAACTACGGCCACCCCGGCCTGCACCTGCTCACAGAAATGCACAGCGCGATGCAGACTCCGGGTATGGATCGCCGCCGTGAGCCCATACGGGGAATCATTGGCAAGCGCAAGGGCCGCCGCAAAGTCCGGCACGCGATAGAGGATCGTGATCGGGCCGAACAGTTCGCAGCGCGAGATCTCCGCTGCGGGGTCAACCCCCTCAAGGAGCGTCGGCGCCAGGTAGAAACCACCACGATGCTCTGGCCCATCAAGGCGGTGTCCACCGTACAGCAGCCTGGCGCCCTCAGCGCACGCAGCCTCAATCGCGGTGAGCATCTTCTGTAGCTGACGCTCATTGATCACCGGTCCGAAGTCATCATCGTCGCCCGGGCCAACCTTGAGCCGCGCAATCCGCTCCAGGAGCATCGTGCGGAAGTGGTCGTACACCGCATCGAAGACGATCACACGGCTGGCCGAGGCACAACGCTGGCCGGCGTTGGAAAAGGCGGAGAGCAGCACCCACCTGGCCGCACGCTCGAGATCGGCATCATCGCACACGACGAGGGCATTCTTGCCGCCGAGTTCCAGGCTCACGCGGCAAAAACGCTCTCCAGCCACCCGGTGGATCTGCCGACCGACTTCGGTCGAGCCGGTGAAGCTGATCACACCAACATCGGGGTGCGCCACCAGGGGCGCACCAGCCTCTTCGCCGTAGCCTTGAACGATATTGAGCACACCTGAAGGCAAACCACAATCACGCGCAAGCTGGCCGACGAACCAGGCTGTGCCGGGCGTGTCCTCCGCATTCTTGAGCACCACCGTATTGCCGCAGATGAGCGCCGGAAAGATCTTCCAGGCCACATTGGCAATCGGCGTATTGGCCGCGATGATCAGGCCAGCCACCCCGATCGGCTGGCGAACCGTCATCGCATATTTGTTCGGTGTTCCGCTGGTGGTCGTCCGGCCGTACAGGCGCTGGCCCTCGCTGGCATAGAAGAGCCCGCACTGGGCGGCACCACCAACTTCAGCCAGGGCTTCCTTTAACGACTTACCCGTCTCAGCTGCAACGATCTGCGCGATCTCGTCGCGTCGTTGTTCCAGCTGTACCACCAGCCGGTGAAGGAGCAAGCCGCGCTGCACGGCGGGGGTAGCAGCCCATGCTGGCTGAGCACGCCTGGCCGCAGCAACAGCCGTATGAATGTCTGCGGCACGGGAGCGCGCCACTGAATAGAGGATGGTCCCGTTGGTGGGGCGCAGCTTGTTGAAGCGCCCCCCGTCAGCCGCTTCCTGCTCACGCCCATCAATCCAGTTCGGGATGAACTCAGGCAGCATAAAAGGCTCCAGACTACCAGGCCGTCCAGCCGCCATCAATCACCAGATTGGAGCCCGTCATGTAGGCCGAGGCATCGGAGGCAAGAAACACGATCGCCCCATTATACTCGTCCTCACGGGCCATACGCCCCAGCGGCACCTTCGGCAGATAGCCCTGGAGGAACTGTGGGTCCTGGTTATTGAAGACGCCTGCAAAGGTGACGGTATTGACGCGCACCCCACGCGGTGCCCAATAGGTGGCCAGGTAGCGTGTCAGATTGAGCAGCGCCGACTTCGATGCCGAGTAGGCCACCGGCTTAAAAAACGGTGCCCCTTCGGCGGCCCGATACGCATAGATCCGCTGGTCAGGCGAGACCAGACCGTAGATCGAACAGACATTGATCACCGAGCCACGGCCCAACTGAGCCATGCGCCCACCGAAAACCTGACAGCAAAGGAAGACACCCTTCGCATTCACTGCCATCACCTGATCCCAGGATTCCTCGGGGTAGGTCTCGAAAGGACCATTCTCGGCAGCGGGCGCGCCGGGCGGCGAGTCCAGGGCGGCATTGTTGATGAGGATCTGGGGCGAACCGAGCTCACGCTCCACAGTGCTGAGCGCAGCCTCAACCTCTGAGCGCCGGGTCAGATCAGCCACAATGCCGATCACACGGCCAGGGAGCGAGCCAAAGCGTCTGGCCAGGAGGGCATCATCACGGCGCTGATCAAGGATCGCAACGTGAGCCCCACGCTCTGCCAGGGTTGCGGTGAACTGGCGTCCAAGCTGTCCGAGCCCACCTGTCACCACTGCGACGCGGCCCGCCAGATCGAAGAGCGGATCAGTCATGGGCGGCTACCTCCTGGTAGGCTGCCACGAAACGATCGCAGACTTCGCGAACGGCGCCATAGCCGCCGGGGGTCGTGGTACGGAGCCGGGCCAACGGGAGCACGGCTGGGTGAGCATCGCGCACCACAATAGGGAGTGCCACCGCCGCAAGCGGTCCGGCATCATTGATGTCGTTCCCGACGTAGGCGACCTGCTCGAACGTCAGGCCGGCCTCTGCCAGGAGCGCAACGAGCGCGCCATGTTTATCGGCCACCCCCTGCTGGCAACGGATGCGCAGCTTGCGGCAGCGCGCCGAGACGACCGGGTTTTCCTCCGTAGAGATGACGACCGTCTGCACCCCCAGGGCCTCGACCTGCCGCAGACCAAGCCCATCCCCACGCCAGCAGCGTACGTGCTCCGTGCCGTCTTCGGCCACGAGCACCGTATTGTCGGTAAAGACCCCATCGAAGTCAAAGGCCACAAGCCGGATGCGGCGTATCAGCGCATTGAGCTCCTCTGTGATCACGCGACCACCTCGTGGAGGTGTTCGAAGCGTAGCGGCTCGTCGGTCACGAGGGCCACACGCAGCACGCGACCGAGCAAACGCTCCACCTCGTAGGGCGGAAGACCCTCTGCGGGTGACTTAAAGGCCAGATCCTTAGCAGTGAGGAGATGGCCAGCGGGCAGATCACGGGCAGCAACTATCATCTTACCCATCTTCTGGATCGGAGCCGCCTCATTGGGATAAATCCGCTTGACCCCATCGCCGAGGGCCACCCGGGTGCGGCGCAGATCACGGATCATCTTGGCCATGCCGATCGGCTCAAGCGAGAGCGCGTGATCGGTGCCCTTCCAGGTATGGTTCAGCGTAAAGTGCTTCTCGATGATGCGGGCACCGAGCACGTAAGCGGCTACCGACATTGCGATACCATTATAGTGATCGGAGAGGCCAATCACAGTCTCGGGAAAGCGCTCGCGTAACGTCGTGATCACCCGAAGGTTCATCTCCTCCGGCACCGTCGGGTAGGTTGCGGTGCAGTGCAGGAAGGCGAGTTGGTGATTGATCGGCCGCACGGCATCATAGGCCCGCTGGATATCCTCCATCAAGCCACCGCCCGTACTGATAATCATCGGTTTACCAAACTGGGCCACGTGCCGCAAGAGAGGCACATTCTTCAAATCGCCCGAGGCGATCTTGAAAGCGGGCACATCAAGCTCAGCGAGGAAGTTGGCACTGGGGATATCAAAGGCCGTGGCGAAGAAGGTAATCCCGAGTTCCCGGGCGTAACGCTGTAGCTCGAGATACTCATCGCGGCCAAACTCAAGATACTCGCGGTGCTCGCCGTAGGTAGCGCCGAAGCTATTCTCATTCTCGTACGGTTTGTTGTACATCGCTGCGGTGTAGAGCGTACGATTATCACGCTTCTGAAGCTTGACCGCGTCGGCGCCACACTCCCTGGCCTCGCGAAAGAGCGCTTTACACTTCTCCACATCGCCCTGGTGATTGTGGCCGATCTCGGCGATCACATAGCAGTCGCTTGTATCTCCAATCGTCGTATGCGCAATCGTCAGCGTACGTTCCATTGGAATACTCCTTATCCCGAAAGACGCCAGATAGTATGTCAACAAGCCTAAACGACAGGCTCAGTGGCTAATGGTTTCTCGCAGATGATAAAAGCTACCGCTTCAACGGGCATTTGACCCAGCGGTTCACCATACACTACCTGTTGTACATCGTTCGCGGTAACCTCACGCCAGGCTCCCTCACGACCATGCTTCCGAAACCAGTGAATGTAGGCTGTGGCTGGAAACGTCGCGCGGATGCGGGCTTCATCATAGACACGGTAGCCACGCTGCACAGCAGGCCGGCCAGCAGGCACACTAGCCATAAGGCGGCCTCCCGGCCGCACCAGGCTCCAGAGCACAGATACGCCACGTCGATCAGCATCGACCTCCTGGATATCGCCATAGTTTCCCAGACCAAGGTGCTCAATCGTCGAGATCGAGACCACAAGATCATACTGGGCGCCAAGGCTCAGCTGCGGATCCAGCAGATCGCAACACACTACGCAAAGATTGGGATGCTGGAACGGGTAACGACGCTGATCCAACACCGTCACCTCGCGCCCGAGGGCAGTGAGTTGTAACGGCAGCACACTCTCATAACCACCAAAATCCAGGATGCGACGATCCGCTGGCCGCAGATGACTCAGCACCATCGGGTGCTCAACAATCTGTTCCGAGACAACGAGCCGAAAGCCACGACGAGCAAGAACGAACTCTCGTGCCCGGTTCGCCCATCCCACAAGTCGATCCACAAACGTTTCAGCCGGACCCGCATGCCGCGGCAACACAGCGAAATTCTTGTTCCGCAAGTGGCGCAGAAGATCGGAGAGGTGCTGGGACGTCGAGGAGGAGTTCATGAGTTTCGGAATCCTCTTAAGAGCGAGGTAAAGAGTGGTCGATCAGCCAGGGCGAGCACTGTAATATAGAGCACCCCCCCGACTCCAACCACAAGTCCTGTCGAGGTGAGGCTCGCTGGAGCGCCTGTCTCCAGCTGCACAACATAGATGAGAGCGCCAAGGCACATTGAGGCCACGGATGCGGGCCAAACAGCCACACCAATATCCCACACCGTCACATCAATGAGAAGGTGCTGAATCATCCAGATGATCGGCAGCCCGACAACGTGAGCTGCGATCAGCCCCAGGCCAATACCAGTAACACCGGCAGTACACGCAAAGAGCAGGGCTACAACCGTGATTGCGGTGAAAGCCACAGACCAGGCCAGGAGCCATCCAGGCCGGTCAAGCGCTTTCATAAGCTGGCCACACGGCGAGATCAGCATCTGGAGAGCCGCTACAACGGTAAGGAGTTGCACAAGTGGTACCGCTGCAACCCACTTAGTGCCGAAACACACAGGCACAATGACGGGAGCGAGCAGGGCAAGGGTAACCAGGGCCGGTAGGACCGTACTGATAAGTGTACGGATCACGAACAAATATGCCCCCCGTAGCCCGATGAGGTCGCTCTGCATGCGCGAAAATTTGGGAAAGAGAAACGCACCCACTGCGCCCACAAAGCTAGCGACTGGCATAAGCACTAGACGGGAAGCAAAGGTATATAGACCGAGCACCACTGGACCGAGCAGGGCGCCCACAAGCACCTTATCGATATTCTGAGCAGCTTGCTTGAAGATCGCGAAGGCAAAGATCCGTGAACTGTACCCCCAGAGCTCAGCGACGCAACTCCTTGAGAACTCAGCGAGACGGGGGCGCCAGGGAGAGAGTACCCAGATCAAAATAGCCTCAGCGACACTGGTAGCGAGCGAAAGACCCACAAGACTCCACACACCATAGTCTAGTACAGCCATCACGATTGCGAGGCTTCCGCCGATGAGTGATGCAAAGATATCACGGATGGCAAGGGAGCGAAAGCGCAACTCACGCTGGAAAAGAGCCAACTGCGTAAGGGAGAGCGAGTCCGTCAAAAAGACAATCGAGAGCGCCTGCAAGACGGGTGCGGCCTCGGGCGCCCCAATAAGCGCGGCGAATGGCCTGGCTGTTACCAGGCCCATTAGCATCAACCCGGCCCCCAGGGCGACGTTCAGCACAAATACCGAGCTCAGGTGGCGTGGTCTCACCTGCTCGCGCTGGATCAGCGCCGCCCCAAAACCGAGCTCGCTGAGTGCCAACGCAAAACCAACCCAAACCGTGCCCGCTCCAAGTACCCCGATTTCCTGCGGCCCTAGCAGCATGGCTAAAAGAACAAATGTAAGCAGTTGGATACCCTGACGTCCGAACTGCTGTCCAAGCGACCAGACAACCGGAGGAAAGCTCATGCGAGCACCTCCTCAAAAATCCGTTCCATGCGCTGGTTCGTCACCTCCTTGTCAAAGAGCGTGATGGCTCGTTCGCGAGAAGCCTGGCCCATGTGCCTGCAACGCTCCTGATCGTCCACCAACTCAAGGATCGCCCGGACAAGTGACGATGGGTCCTCTGGCGGCACAAGGATGCCCGTCTCTCCATCAGCTATGACCTCGGCCGTACCACCAACCCCGGCACCAATGACGGGCCTGGCCGTAGCCATTGCCTCAGCAATCGCGAGGCCAAGACAGGCGCGATCGTTGATGCTTGGTGCCACGCCAAAGCTACTAGCATCATAGTAGGCTGGCAACTGGGCAAAGGGCACATCCGGAGCCACAATAACCTGGCCGGGATAACGTGTAGCAAGCGCCTGGGCAGCAGGCGTGAGCTCGCCACGCCTCCCGACGACAAGAAATACGACCTCGGGTCGTCTCAGGAGTACTTCGGGGATAGCCTCCATCAATACCCCCAGACCCATCTCGCGCACCATTCTGGCAACGTAGATCGCGACAGGCACCGAGGGCATGATCCCGAGCCCGCGGCGCAGGGCATCACCTCCGCACCCGGGCCGGAACCTAGTGATATCGACACCGTAGTGGACCGTCTCAACGTAGGGACTCAAGCCAAGCAAGCGAAAGCTGGCAGCGCAGTGATGACTACACGAGAGCAGCCGCGCGCTGTGCTCCACAACCTGGGAGACATCATGCAAACGACGGCGGTGCAATGCCGGCTCGTTGTAAATCTCACCAAAGATAGTAGTAATCAGGCCTGTACCGAACTCACGATGAAGCCAGGAGCCCACTACCCCAGCACCAAGCAGGTGATAGGCGCTCACCAAATGGATGCCCTGGCGTCGCACAAGCTGGCGCACAAAGTGCATCGTGCCAATCCAGCTTAGCAACAGACGGAGGGTGCCTACCGCAGCACGGCGATGTGCCCAGAGGTGCGGCAGATCCTTGCAGGACGGTCGCAGCAACTGTGCCCAGCGGCTGCGCCGGAGGAGGCGGTAGACAGGGTAATTATGTCCTTCTTCGAGACCAGCGCGACGCCCGACGTAAGATACCACGTGGACATCCCATGCTCGGGCCGAGAGATGGTCCGCAAGATATTGAATGTGGGTCGGCACACCGCCAAATGGTGGCGGGTAGTTACCCAGCAGCAGCACCCTTTTTCGCACCACTACATCTCCTGTCGCGGAGCCCCCTTCGTCGCTACGACGATAATGCCCTGGGTAACGATACGCCGCCCTGGGCCAAGTTCTGCGAAAAGCAACATCTGATACAGTGCAGAAACTGCGCGCCAGAGCGGGTAACGTAGAGCAGAGCGCACACTGATGATAGCCGGCTCTACCGGATGCATGGCGAGCTCATCAAAGCCCACAACCGCAAAGATCTGCTGAAGACTGGTCACGCTAAATGCCAGATCGTGGGTGAAATCACCGTAGCGAATGCGTCCAAAAAACGGCGACTCGGCGTTTGGCACTTGCGCAATCAGGCGGCCACCAGGTCGTAGTGCGGCATAACAACAATCGAGAATATCAAGTACCTCGTCTTTGGCAAAATGTTCAAGCACATCTCGCATTACAATAACATCGTACGAGAAGTGGCGTGTACTCAAGTATGGCTTGAGGCTCGCCTGTTGTACGTTCCAGACATTCAGGCGTCGCGCTTCCTCAATCTGCTCCGCGCTGACGTCAATCCCTTCAGCGTGAGCATAGCCAACGCTTTGAAGCCACGCGACAAGGCTGCCGTTGCCGCAGCCCACATCCACAATGCGGGAGGATTTGTTTTGGGGGAAGAAGCGCAGCCACCGTTGCTGAAAATAAGCGGCTTGATGGCGAAAATGGGCCCTGGTAGCTCGACCGTCTCGATGAGATGTATGGGTCGAAACATACCGCTCGAACAGTCGCTGTTTATAATCCATAGCGGTTCAGGCCTATGGGAAGCGTCGCAGTCTGAGTGACGCGATTTCGAGTTTACGATCTTCGGCACCCTCGACAAAAAGAGGGTTTGTAAATTCGATACTTATCAGATGCAGGCCACGACTCAACTCTACAATCCAATCACGTTTCTCCCACATCCCTTCCTCGGGAGCCACCGAGACAGTTCCCACATGTCGTTCATCGAGTGCAACCACCATGTTGGCCGGAGCTGGCCCACGGTGGCGAGCGACTACTTCCAATTGATAGCGTCCCGGCTCCGGAACAGCTAGCATGACCCCAGCACTGGTTTGGATCCAAAGGACGCCTGATGGCGCGGGGCTGGGATTCCCCGTGCGTTCAAAAGCATCAGCTATACTCTCACCATAGCGAACGCCAAGAGAAGAAAGGTCTTGAAGCATGCGAAGCGACGAGCCGGTAATCCTCACACCTTCTGATGCGACGAGTATGGCAACTCCTGAGTCACCTTTGAGTTGTTCCAATCCTTTTGCACCATTCAGGCGATACAATGCCATCACGTGGCGGAATTCCGCGTCGCTGGGCAGTGAGCCACTTTCACCAGCCTCGTGCTCATACCACAAAGCCGCCGCCGCATACTGGCCAGCAATGAAATACTGGTCAGCAATATTTAGGCTTGACGCTGTCGTGGCACCCAGGTCAGCAAAAAGATCGGTACCCTTCCAATCTTGACCTTCCAGAGCATAGATCTCTGCAAGACGAGCGCGGATCAAGAGACTGTCTGGTTGCAGCACAAGTGCTTCTTCGAGGGCAAGAACAGCACTATCCCGGCGATTTAACAATAGGTACGCCTCAGCAAGGCGTCTTAACACTATTGGTTCTCGGGGGCTAACCGCACGTGCTTGTTCGAGTCTTGCGGCTGCCTGCGCTGCGAGCGCAGTGTGCTCTGGAAACGCCAGAGCGCTTTCCAGAATGCGTGAACCATCGCTGAGGAGTACAACTCCGTACAATGGATGGGAAAGGAACAGCACGAATACGGCTATGCTACAGCAGAACAGCCCGAAACGACTCCAGCGAGATCGTTGCAGGACGCGCGTCGATGCAGCAGCGCTACCTGATGAGTTACCGGTGAGATTTACCCTCATGCGGCTGACAATACGCGCGTTATAGCCTGGCTGAATGGCAAAGCACTACTGGAAACGGGATGACAGACGCGCGTATTATAGCATAGCTCGTTTCTCGCCGAATCTCACGGCTCGATCACCAGGTAACTGGCCCCTGTCTGCACCTCCAGGGTGGCCACACCGCCCTCGACCGGGCAACTCACCGGTCCGCCATCACGGTTGGTGCAGCGCACCGCGCCAGCGGCGGGTAATGGGATGGCTACCGCCCGGGGGCTGTCGCTCCAGACAGCGACGATCGTGTCGCCGTCACGCGTAAAGATGTAGCCCTCCACATCCTCGGGCACGCCGCCGAGGGTGCCAACATAGGACGAGCGGGCCAGGGTGCGGCTGGCGTGGCGGTAGGCGAAGTAGCCCGGGCGCGGTACCAGCACGTCGCCCGGCTCGATCAGCGCGGTGTTGTGGTATGAGTCGTTGTCGTAGACGTACCAGATATTGCCGGCCAGCCCATCGCGGATGGTGCGGGTGAACAGCCGTGAGAGGAAATCGGCCTGAGCCCAGCGGCATTCGGCCGTCACCTCGGTGCAGAGCAAGGCGCCCTCGGTGCGCAGCAAGGGCTTCTCGGGTACGCCGTAGCGGGCCAGGAGCTCGCGCAGGTAGCTTACCCGCCAGTCTTGCCGCGCGCCGAGCGGTGGCTGGCCCGGGGTGTACCAGAAGGTGTACGCATGAAAGGAGAGGATATCAAAGGAGTTGCCGGCGCCGGCCACGAGCATCCCCTCGAAGAAGCGCCCGATCAGTGAGTCGGGGTTCGCCGGATCGTAGGGCCGATCGAGCAGCAGGCCGCCGTTGAGCACCTGCACCTCAGGCGCGGCGGCCTTGATCGCCGGATACACGACATTGAGCATCGCGCCGAAGGCCCGCCCGCCAAAGTACGGGTCGCTCTTGATCCCCCAGCAGCCGAAGACGGAGTCGCTCTGGAAGAGTGGTGCGTCGGGCTCGTTGCCGATCTCCCAGTAGCGCATGTTGTAGGGCGGCCCGCTGTAGCGCCGGGCTACCTCGGCCATGAAGCGCGCAAACTTTCCATACTTGGCGGGATTGATCGGCGCGCAGTCGGCAGTGTAGGGCTCGGTGGCCCAGCGCGGGCTGGCGTAGACGGTGATCACCAGCTTGAGCCCTAGCTCGCTGGCGGTGATCATGTCTTGCTCCAGCGCCTTGATCGCCGGGTCGTCCCAGGTGTAGCCACCATCCTCCACCGGCTCGACGAGCTTCCAGTGCAGCGCACCACGGCGCACCCAACCGGTGCCCGAGCTGCTCATCAGGCGGAGCCCGCGGTCGGTTGTGAGTTGCGACATTTCGATCCCGAAGGTGTTGTCGGGCACCACCCCTTGCCTGAGCAGCGGTAGGAAGACGCTAGTCGAACCATGCTGTGCCGTGGCGGGGGCAATGCTGGCGGTCAGGGTAATCAGCGAGAGGGCGGCGAGGAAGGGTAGGATTCGCTGCATAGGCTCCTGCATGCGGTAAGGGGCGCTGGCCACCGGGGGCGCCGGGGCCTCTGCGGTGACCAGTGGCCCTCGGCACTACGGCGCGCCTACCTCGACGATGAGCGGCTCGAAACCGACCACGAAGGTTGGGGTGAGGGCGCGCGGCTCCCCGAGCATAGTATAGAGCGCACGGGCACCGTCCGGCAACGACAACTCTCGCGCTGAGCCGTCATTGGTCCAGTAGATCGTGTAGGCCGTCGAGCCCTTGCGGAAGCGGTAGCTCTCCAGCGGGCCGTCGCTGCTCCGCCCATCGTAGGTGGCGCCCGCGAGCAACTGGCCGATGAAACGCAGCGCGGTGTAGGTGGGTCGCGGGTTCTGGCCGGCGTCGAGCAGGCCGCTCTCCTGCCATCCGGGGCCGTTGAGGGTGTACCAGAGCATTCCGTAGAGCCCCTCGGCGTAGCTACGCGCAACCAGACGTACGGCGTAGTTGGCCTGGTCTTCGTAGAATCCCTGCGGGCCGCAGGTCGGGTCGCTGCGGTAGCAGATCAGCGATCCCTCATTCAGCAGGATCGGCTTATTCACACCGTAGGCGGCCATCGCATCGCGCAGTACGTCGAGCTTGCCGGCGAGCGAGCCGCCCCGCTGCTTCCACTTAGGGTGGTTGATGTCCCAGTCTTCCTGGACCGGCCCCCAGTAGGGGTAGCTGTGGAAGGCGAGGATATCAAAGGCCGCTCCAGCGCCCTGTTTCAGCATACCTTCGAAGAAGCGACCGGAGGCGCACGGCGCAGGCCCGGCGGGATCGCAGTCCATCAGCAGGCCGCCGGTGACGACGAGCGCCGCGGGATTGGCAGCCTTCACTGCGGGGTAGACGGCCTTGAGCATCTCGGCGTAGGCGCCCCCGCCGTAGTCGGCGTCGCGCTCGTTGCCCCAGCAGCCGAACGGGGAGTCTCCGGGCAAGAGCTGGTAGGGTGCATCGGGCTCGTTGCCAAACTCCCAGTGGCGCACGTTGTAGGGCGGTCCGCTGTAGCGTGTGACCATCTCGCCAACGAAGGCCGCGAACTCGTCGAGGGCGTCGGTCCGGATGGGGCCACACGCCTTCCCACGCTCGCGCTGCGCCCAGGCGGGGGCGCCGCTGACGATCACCAGTGGCGCCGCACCGGTGGCACTGATGGCAGCCAGTTCGGCCTCGAGCCCCGCGAGCGCGGCCCAGTTGCGGGTGCCCCTCGTGGCCTCAACCACCCCCCAGTCGACCATGTTGTAGCGGACCATAGTACTCCCCAGTTCAGGGAGCCGCCCAGCCGTGGCACCGACCGTCCCACGGTTGATCTCGACACCGAGGAGTGGGGCCGGCGTCGCTGGCGCGCCGAGCGGGGCGGAACCCGACCCCTCATGCACCTCGCGGCCGAGGAGGCCGAGCAGCACTTTGAACTGGTCAGGGTTGTCGGGGTGCCACTCGAAGCGGGCGCGCTCGAACCACTGGGTAAGGATCAGCTCGCCGTTGGGGCCGGGCTCGGGGTTGGCGGGGGTGAGCGGCAGCCCGAAGAGCGCAAGCGACTGCTCGTAGCGGTTCAGGCCGGCAATGCGCAGGCCGTTCCCCTCCCAGTAGCGCTTGAAACCGAGGCCGGGGGCCTGGTCACAGACGTTGTGGCGCGTCTCGGGGAACCAGAGGCAGCCCGGCTCGGGGCCAGGTTCACCGCCATCGGCCCAGTGGTCGCGTCCGAGTTGCTCCAGACGTTCGGCGCCCACACGGCCGATCAGCACGTTGTACGGGGCACGATTCTCCGGGTGGAGCTCCAGGCGGTTGCGTTCAGTCCACTGGGCGGACACGGGCGCGTCGGCGCCGGCTGGCGTGTACGGGCCGAGGGGGCCAAGCGGGTAGCCAAACACGGGCAGGCCACCATTGCCGCGCCAGTACGCGGCGAAGGCGGGGTCAATGCAGTTGGCCACATTGGGCACGCCGGGGAAACAGATCGGCTGCTGCTGGGCTACCGGCGCGGCTGCGGCGGGCACGGCCAGCGGCGCCAGGGCGCAGGCGAGCAGCAGGGCAAATCGTCGCAGGGGCATACGGGCTCCTCCAGGGTATGCGGTCGCCCGGGGAGTATACCTGATCTCAGCAGAAAGGGTGGAGGGGGGAGCAAGCCGGGACGAGAGGCGCGCCGCGCGACACAACAAGCCCCCCGACGCCAGAGACGCGGGGGGCAGCGCGTAGCCTGGCCCGCCTAGGCGGCGCTGGTCGGTTCGATCCCGTTGAGGCCGGCGAGGGCGGCGCGGAGCATCGCCAGCTCTTCGTCAGAGCGGTGGGCCAGGGCCTGGTCGCCGGGGTGCGCCGCCTCGTGCAGCAGGAGCAGCACCCGCAGCGCCATGGGCCAGGGGGCCTCGTGGAGCGGCTCGCCGGTATGGGCGCGCAGCTGGAGCGGGGAAACAGGCTGCGGATTGGGGCGACGCGCGGAGGTCATACGCTCTCCTTGTGTACGGTTATTCCCGACAGTGTAGCCCCATCATCGCCCCGCGTCAAGGGCAATTCGGCTCAGCCGAGCAACTCGAGCAACCCCTCGATCACATAGGTCGGCCGGGCCGGTGCCGTCGCCAGGTCGGCCCGCCTGCTGTCGCCGGTGAGCACCAGCGCGGTGGCCATCCCGGCTCCCGCGCCCATCGCGATGTCGGTCATCAAGCGATCGCCGACCATCAGGCAGCGCTCGGACGGGAGCTGTAGCATGGCGCTCACCGTGCGGGCCATGATCGGCGAGGGCTTGCCTACGTTCACCTCACAGCGGGTGTTGGTGCAGGCCTCGATCGCGGCGATGATCGCAGCCGCATCGGGCTCGCCACCACCCGGCACGGGGCAGAATCGGTCGGGATTCGTCGCCACCAGCCGCGCCCCGGCGCGAATCGCGTCGAAGGCCACCTGCAGCTTGTGGTAGACGAAGGTACGGTCGAAGGAGGCCACCACGATCTCGATCTCGCCCGCTCGCTCGCTGAACCGGAATCCCGCCGCCTCGAGCTCGCCGATCAGCGGCGCCTCGCCGCAGACGAAGAGCGTCGCCCCGGGGGCGTGCTCCAGTAGCCACTGCACCATCACGTACGAGGAGTTCACAACCTCCCCCAGTTCGGCCACCAGCCCCAGACCCCGAAGCTTGGCCACGTACTGCTCACGTGTCTTCGTGGGGTTGTTGGAGAGAAAGGCCACCCGCCGGCCTTCAGAGCGGAGCGTGGCAAGCAACTCGGCCGCGCCCGGCAACAGAATCTCGCCGAGGTAGATCGTTCCGTCCAGATCGAAGATGTAGCCGTCGTAGCGAGGAATACCCATCTGGCTTCTCCGTGCACAGGCTGCCCTGCCCAAGTATACACTGCCCCCAGGCTCACAGAGGCGGAGCCTGGCTCCAGAGGCCACCCCGCACCGCCGCGGGCCGCAGCGCAGCCTGGCCACCACCGGCCCGCCGGGCGCGTGCTCCGGTGCGCCCCCTGTCACACCTGCGCCAGCGGGCGTCCTGGCCGTGGCGCCAACCGCGCAGCCTGGTCACCACCGGCCCGCCGGGCGCGCGCTCCGGCGCGGGGAGGGAGGTGCCCTCGCGAAAGGGGAGGGAGGGTCTGAGCTCCTCTCGTCGCATCGGCCACTGGTCCAGCGTAGCGATGCTTGAAGCAGCGTGGTATATTTGTGCTACCAGATCGGTCGATAGAGGAGCGCCCTATGCAGCCACGCACCAGGCTCGGCGTCGTGACAAGCGGCTCACTCATGGAAGGGCTGACGGCGCGGCTCGAGGCCCGTGAAAGCGTCGAGGATATGCGCGTCGGCAAGTTCGTCGTGATCCAGGGCGAGAAGCACGAGTTCTTCTCGATGATCACTGATGTGGCGCTCGAGGCTACCAACCAGAAGGTGCTGATCGACCCTCCGAACGGCGACAGCTTCTTCCACGAGGTCCTCGCTGGCACCTCAACCTACGGCACCCTGGAACTGATGCCACGCCTGATGCTCCCCAGCGACCTGAGCGAGCAGATGCTTCCCGTCAAGACGATCCCGCGCCACTTCTCACCCGTCTTCGAGGCTCGCGAGGAAGATTTCGGTCGCGTCTTTGGCAACGCCGGCGGCGACTCTTTTGAGATCGGGCGCCCCCTGGACATGGAGGTGCCCGTCTGTCTGAACCTTGCCCGCCTGGTCGAGCGCTCCAACGGGATCTTCGGTAAGAGCGGCACCGGTAAGAGTTTCCTCACCCGTCTGCTGATCTGCGGCGCCATCCACGCCGGTGTGGCCAGCAATCTGATCTTCGATATGCACAGCGAGTATGGCTGGGGTGCCCCCTCCGAGAGCGGTGCCTTTGTCAAGGGGCTGCGCCAGCTCTTTGGCAGCGATGTGCTCGTCTACACCATCGACCCGCGCGCCTCCCGCCGTCGCTCGTACGACGGCGAGCTGGTGATCGGCCTGGACCAGATCGAGGTCGAGGATGTGATCGCCCTGGAGCAGGAGCTTAACCTCAGCAGCACCGCCACCGAGTCGTCCTTCCTGCTCTTCGACCGCTTCCGCGAGCGCTGGCTCACGGCACTCCTGGAGATGGATAGCGCGGCGATCGCTGAGTTCGCCGAGAGCAGCGGGGCCCACGCCGGCGCCATCAGCGCCCTCAAACGTAAGCTTGCCCGGATCTCTCGCCTCAACTTTGTGCGCGAGCAGGCCGACTTCTCGGCCGTCGATCGGCTGATCGACGCCCTGGCCGCCGGGCGCCACGTGGTGCTCGAGTTTGGCGAGCACGACAGCACGCTGATCTATATGCTCGTGGCCAATATTATCACCCGCCGCATCCACCGCCGCTGGGTTGACCAGACGAACCGGGCCATCCATTCGCAGAACAGCGCCGACCGGCCCCGCCCGCTGATGATCACGATCGAGGAGGCCCACAAGTTCCTCAACCCCGCCACCGCTCGCCAGACGATCTTCGGCACGATCGCCCGCGAGCTGCGCAAGTATAGCGTGACGCTCCTGGTGGTGGACCAGCGGCCTTCGTCGATCGACCCGGAGGTGATGAGCCAGCTCGGCACGCGCATCACCGCCCTGCTCAACGATGAGCGTGATATCGATGCCGTCTTCACCGGGGTGAGCGGCGGCGCTGGCCTCAAGGCAGTACTGGCCTCCCTCGACAGCAAGCAGCAAGCCCTGGTGCTCGGCCACGCCGTGCCGATGCCGGTGGTGGTGCGCACCCGCCCCTACGACGAGGCCTTCTACGCCGCCGTGGCGCGCTACGGCCCGCGCCGTGCCGATCCCTCGCCGCCCCGCCCACCTCAGGAGGAGGTTGACGAGCTCTTCCCCGACTGAGCACGGGGTGAGGAACCGCGCCGGATCACAGCTCCCGCGCGGCCGCCTCGTCGAGCATCCACGTCACGCGGCCGGTTGGCGGGCGCACAATCTGAGCAGGCGTGGACACCGGGTCGTACGGGCCGCGCAGGGCCTCCCGCACTCTGGGGGCCTTATCGGCGCCGGACACCAGGAAGATGGCGCTCGCCGCCCGGTTCAGCGCAGCGGCGCCAAGGCTCACACGGGTTGGCGGCGGCTTCGGGGCGCCCTCCACCGCCAGCACGAGCCGCCCGGTCGGCGCGACGAGATCGGGCCGACCCGGGAAGAGTGATGCGGTGTGCCCATCGGGACCCATCCCCAGCAGGGCGATGTCGATCTGCCCGCCATGGGCCTCCAGCAGCGCCGCCACCTGCCGCTCGTACACCTCGGCCGCCTGCGCGACACCGTAGTACGTGGCCACCGGATAGACCTGTAGCGATGGGATCGGCACATGGTCCAGGAGCGTCTCGCGGGCCTGGCGGTAGTTGCTATCGGGGCTATCATAGGGCACCAGCCGCTCGTCGCACCAGATCACGCTCACCGCCTCCCAGGGCACCTTGCTCCGCAACGGCTCATCGCAGAGATGACGAAAAACCCCGGGGGGCGCCGTTCCGCCGGAGATGGCGAGGAGAACGCGGCCTCGCTCGCGGCCGGCGCCTTCGGCCAGGGTGGCGATGCGCTCGGCGGCAGCGAATTGCAGTGCCGCGAGGTCTGGAAAGATCAGCACCTCAGCCTGGTCGGCCATGGTCGCACCTCCGTTGTTTTGGTGACCATCCCGTGCTCCAGCAAGATCGCCAATCTTCGGCCAGCACTACGCCGGTGCTCGCAAGCCCACCGCTCCAAACGCGCGCAACGCCTCCTCGCGGGCAGCCTCGTAGGGCTCGGCACGGGTGTAGGCATAGCAGGCGAGCCAGTAACAGCTCAGGGCGCGCATCAGGGGGAGCCGCTCCTGCTCGGCGGGGCTCAGGGGCCCGGCTGCGCAGTAACCCTCCAGGAGGCCCTCGCGCCAGGGCTGGGGGTAGAGGGGGCAGAGGCCACACGCCAGGTCGTAGAGACCATCACCGCCCACCCAGCGCCCGGGCTCTACCAATGCCTCCAGATGCACGTGGTCGCCAGCGGTGCAGCGGATGGCGTCGGGCCCGAATGCGCCGTGCAGCACCACCGGCTGCGCGATCTCTAGGCGCGGGTCGTCGAGTAGCGCCGCAGCGGTGGCCCGCTCGGCCTCGCCGAATACCAGCGCATCGACCGGCGCGGGAGCGAGGTGAGCGCCAATCTGGCGCAGCGCCTGGCCCCAGCGTAGCTGCCGCCAGCGGCCAGCCGGGGTAGGCCGCCCGCAACCGGGCGCGCTCAGCCGGTGCATCCGGCGCAGCGCCCGCCCGGCCTGGCGCCCGGCGCCTCGTAGCAGATGCTCGGATGGAAGCGCCGAGGCGGGCATCCCGGGAACGAAGCTCTCTAGCGTGTAGGCGAAGGGCACCATCGTCCGCGAGAGATCACGCTGGATGATCCGCGCCGACGGGATGTTCTGGCCACTCAGGGTGCGCACAAAGAAGACGTGCGCCGCCAGGTCGTCCTCCGGCGCAATGCGCAGAATCAGGTACTCGACCGGAGTGGTGATACGCACCAGCAGGTGCCGCTCGGTCTGAGCGTGGAGGGCCACGGCGATCGGGCGCAGGTTCAGCGCGCGCAGCACCAGGGCGGTATAGTCGCCCAGCCGCCCGAGCGCCCGGCGCCAGGCCTCGCTCACACCCTCCGCGACGGGAGGGATGTAGTGATTCAGCTGATGATAGTCCATAGAGCTTACGGCGCGGTCAGGGCGCCGCCCGCACGGTGGGCAGCGTGAAACGCAGGGCCCGGTTGAGCGCCCGGTCGGCGACCCAGACGCTCCCGTCGGGGGCGACAGCCAGGCCGCTCGGGCTCGTCAGCGAGGCGAGGTCGTTGCCTGAGCCACCCCAGCGTAGCAGCATGTCGCCCCGCAAGTTGAAGGCGATGACCTCATTGCTACTCGGCACGCTCACGTATACCTGGCCATCGGGGCTAGCGGCAATCGAGGGGTCGTCGTAGGTATTCGGGCGCCAGCCGCTCACACGCCAGGTGACGATTGGGATGGGGCCGACGCCGCCGCTGCCATCCGGGGCGAAGACCTGCACCCGACCGTTCCAGGTGTCGGCGACGTAGAGGTTACCCTGCGCATCAACGGCCACGCCGGTGGGCTCGTTAAAGGCGCCGGGCTCGCTGCCACCATAGCCAAACTGGTAGCGGAAGTTGCCCTCCGTATCAGTGACGACGATCCGCTTGTTGCCGGTGTCGGCGATGTAGACGTTCCCCCGCCCGTCTACCGCAACGCCACGGGGGCCGAAGAGCCCGAGCGGATTAGCCTCGTTCGCGGCCCGGTCGCCCTCGGTGATCGTCGCGCGGCGACCATCACCAAGTTCCTGGTTTCCACTGCCCCACGCGGCCACCGGCTGGCCATTCGGGCTGTACTTGACCACCCGGGCATTCCAGGTATCGGCCACGTAGAGGTAGCCCTCGGCGTCCACGGCGAGGCCACGGGGCTCGTAGAACTGCCCGAGCTCGCTGCCGAGGCCGCCAGAGCTGCGCAGCAACTCGCCGCCGGGGCTATAGACGTGGATCTGGTGGGCGCCGGTGTCGGCCACGTAGAGGTTGCCCTCGCCATCGGTGGCTACGCCGGTGGGCCCGTTCCCACCCGGGGGCAGGGTGATCGCCTGCTGGGCAACCAGACGCAACTCGGGGCTAGCCGGAGCACCAGCCGCCTCACCCACGCCGGCCGCCAGATCCCGCCGTAGCCAGACCTCCATCTCACGGGCGCCGGGCACCAGTGGGTAGGGCAGCTCGCGGTAGAGCAGGAACTTGCTCAGGGTGCCCCAGTTCTCGCTCTGCAGCGGCCAGAGGATCGGCGCGAATGGCCCGTTCAACTCGGCGCTGATATCGCGGCCGCAGCCACCGGAGCCACCCGAGCCGCCGGTCCGCAGCAACTCCTCAGTCGGCGTCCAGGTGCTGTAGTAGAAGCGCTTGTAGCCGGGGCTCTGGGGTGAGCATTTATCGCCCTCCGGGAACCACCAGTTAAAGACCCCGGTCGCGCCATATGGTTGCACGTAGTTCTGGCCGAGCACCTCGCGCACCGGCTCCGTCACGTGGGGCTTGTAGAGCATCACCACCGGCGCGAGGGCCGTGCTGCCATCGGGCATTTGCACCTCGAAGGCGGCGCCCGGATCGCTCTGGAACACATCCTTCTTCCGCCACTCGACACGCTTAAAGTCGCGGAAGTACCACTGCAGCGGCCAGGCCAGCGAGCCCTCACCGCCCTCATCGCCGCTATCGATGACCACCGGCATGCTCAGGCCGCCGGTCACGTCCTCGGGGGTGCGCTGGCCACGGGTGAGGTTCACCGCGAGCTCGCGCACATCGGCCACATAGCGCGGCACATCCGGGGCCGTCTGAGTATAGACCAGCAACTCCACCGGCGTGTCGGGGTGCTCATAGACCGCCAGCCATGTGGCGCGGATGGTCGAGGCGCCCACCAGGGCGGCCAGGGTGAGCCCGGCCAGCGCGAGCACCACACGCCCGCCGAGCGCGCTCGCGAGGGTGAGCAGGGCGTAGAGTAGCCCACCGGCGATCAGCAGGGGCACCAGCCCCTGGAGCAGGTTCCGCTGCGCCGTCTGCCCCTCTGCGGTCATGCCGAAGCGCCAGAGCGCTACCGCCACCGCCACCGCAGCCAGGAGCGTCAGCAGCGGAACGAGGGCTCGCTTCCATCTCTGCCTGTCACCCTGGGGGGTGAGCAGGAGATCATCCGGAGCCGCCGGGTCGGCCTCAGCCGGCGCGCGCGCTCCGGCAACAGCGAGGAGGCGAGCGATCACCCAGGCGGCGAGCAGGTTACCCGGCAAGGCCATATGCACCACCAGCCAGGGCATCTTCTCACCAGCCCAGGAGAAGATAATCAGCGCGCACCAGAACCAGAAAACGCAGAGCAGCGGGTAAAGCTCCCACGGTTGGCGCGCGGATGGGCCAGGCAGGCCTGGCTGCGGGCGCATCCCGGCTGTCTCTGGCTCCAACGTCTCGGCATCGGCGGCAGGTGTGGCGTCAGGGCCGTCAGCAACGGCATCCTTCGCCCGTCGCCGTCCATCGACAAAGCGCTGCACCACAGCCACGACCATCGCCACCACCGTGCCCACACCCGCGAGGACGGCGAGGGGCTCATACAGTGGCAGCTGCATCAGGTAGTAGTACCAGGGCTGGTCGCCGCGGGCATACTCCTGCTGGCTACCGAGCCAGTAGGCCAGGCCGGCGTAGAGCCCATCGATGGCGCCGGGCATGTAGGCGAAGAACGACGAGTAGAGCACCAGGTAGATCGCGCCAAGGATCGCCAGCGCCGTCCAGAGGATGGGGCGCTGCTCGAACCAGAGCGTTTGCAGGCGAGGCGTGAGCAGCGGCGTAGGATCCCAGAGCCGCTGGCAGAGCCATGCCAGCAGGAAGGCCGAGGCTACGAGGAAGGCCTTCTCACCGAAGTAGAGGCCCTGGCCCACCGGGATGCGCGGGTTGAACAGCATCAGGGCAAGGCACACGCCCATCACCGCGAGCAGGAAGCTATTCAGGTAGCGGGCGAAGCGACTCTCGGCCAGCAGGCGCATGAGCACGAAGACGCCGAAGATGAAGAAGAGGATATAGTAGAGCTCGTGCGTAGCGATGGCCAGCGCTACGGCGGCGGCGGTGAGGTAGAGCCAGCGGGCTTTGCCGGTGTCCACCCAGCGCAGCGCCCCGATCAGCATCCACAGCTCCCAGAGCACCATCAGTCCATCGTGGCGGGCGAAGCGGGTGTAGTAGAGCAGCGAGGGCGAGAAGCCGAGCAGGGCGGCGGCCACCAGCGCACCACGTTGCCCCAGGTAGGGCCGGAGCCACCAGGCCGAGGCCACCATCACGATGCCCGCGATCGCCATCGGCAGGCGCGCCTGGGCGTCACCATCACCGAAGAGAAAATACGCGAGCGCCGTGAGGTAGTAGAGCGACGGCCCGTGGTACACCGGGTCGTAACAGTAGGTAGGCGCCGTTACACCACCACGGGCCTGACCGTTTTCGTCGAGGCCGCCCCAGCAATTGAAGGCGCCAGCCCCGGTGTAGAGCCGCCAGCTCGACCACGCGTGGATGCTCTCATCGTGGTGCATGGCCATGCGCCCGAGGCCCCAGAGGTGGGCCACAACGCTGGCGACGACGATCAGGGCGTAGGCCGCCACCTCCCAGTTCATCCGGGTTAGCAGCACCGGGCGGCTCAGCAGCGCCGGGCGGGGGGCAGAGTCGAGGGTCTCAAGTGCCATAGCTCATGTCGAAGCGGTGAGACAGTGCGTGGGCCACTGGCTCAGCCGTACAGAATTCGTCTCAGGGCTGGTCTGCCCCGTTCAATGAGCCGCCAAGCCCGACCCCGATCTGGTCGGCGAGCTCAGGCCGGACGGCGATCACAAAGTCGGTGGAGCCGAGCGGATTGCCGGGATCGCGAAACATGAGGAAGCGCCACCAGCGCTCACCCACCCCCCGATCGAAGGGGTTGCGCAATAGCTGCCCGAGCAGGGAGCTCTGTTCGAGCGGCACATCGCGCCAGCCTGGTCCGAGCCGGTAGACCTGGTCTTCCGGGAACCACCAGCGCAGCGGGTAGCGCTGCACGACGAAGCCATCGAGCAACTCCCGGTTTTCGGGAAAGCGATCCAGATGCTCCTGCAGCAGCAGCACCGCCACCACGCTCTCGTCGGGTGGCACCGCCAGTTGCCCGCTGCCGCGCTGGGCCGCTGTAAAGTCGCGCAGGTACCAGCTCCAGACCGTCTCGTTGTCGTAGATCACCGGAAGGGCCAGCCCGCCACCACGGCGCCGCGAGACCTCTTCCAGCCGCCGCACGACTTGCATCACATCGGGCGAGGTCTGGGTGTAGACCATCATCTCCACGGGCACATCGCCGTTGATGTAGGCCAGGCGCACCGCCGAGCGGGCGGTGTAGAGACCGAGTGAGAGCCCGATGCCCACCGCGAGCATCGCCACGGCGTGGCCCCAGCCCCAGCGCAGGCCAGCGCCAACCGTCAGCAGGGCCACCAGGAGGAGCGCCGCAGCGGGCACCATCCAGGGCAGCACGAGTACGGCCGCCTGCTCACCAAAGTTGACGACGGCGGTCATCAGGACGAAGCTCAGGCCGACAATCGCGGCAAAGAGCGCCCCATAGATCACCCACGGGGAGAGGGTGACATGCTCGGCCAGCGGCCCGAGCCACAGACCCCGCCCGCCGTGCCAGCGTGGCTGCCCATCGGCGTCCAGGATCGGCCCGGCCTCCTCGTCCCGCGCCCGGTTCCAGATCACGCGCTGGGCCGCCCAGGCCCCCAGCAGCGTGAACGGCAGAGTGATATGGATCGTCAGCCAGGGCATCTTCTCACCGGCCCAGGTGTAGATCCCGAGCGCCGCGAGCGCCCACCAGGCCAGAAGACTTATGCAAAACGGATTGCGCACGGTCGCCGTGCCACGGTGCATGCTCCAGAGCTCGTAGGCCACGAGCCCGAGCCCCAGAACCCCGAAGATCAGCAGCAGGGGCTCATAGACACCGAGGAGAAAAAGGTAATAGTGATCGGGCTGGCCACCGCGCTGAACGTTATGCTGGGCCAGCCAGTAGAGCAGCGAGCCAGCAGTGCCGCTGAAGAGCCCGATGATATTGGTGAAGAACGCGGTGAAAAAGACCGCATAGATCGCCAGAAAGACGGCCAGGGCAACCAACCAGCGCCGGCCCTCGCCAAGGCTGGCGAAGACAGCGGCGGCCTGCGCGTCGCGCTCGCGGGCCACCTCCCAGGGCGTCTTCCCATCGGGGCCAGGCCGGCGCCAGATCAGGTAGACGAGGGCGGCGATTGTGCCCAGTACGAGGCCGATCGCCAGCAGCACAGCGGGGTGGCGGAAGAAGCTCCAGAGGTCGGCGAGGTAGAGGGCAAGGTTCGCGGCCAGGCCCCGGCCGCCGTCGTCGTCGGCGCGGTTGCGCACCCGCAGGGCGTAGCCGTTATCCTCCGTCTCCAGCGGCCCCCAGCCAAAGAGCCCGGGCCGCTCCACCAGCATCGCGCCCGTGGCCGGATCGCGCACGGCGTGGTGGGCTCCGTCCACCTGAGCGGTGCCGGGCGCCACAAAGATCAACAGCGCCACCAGCACGCCCAGGGCGGCCACCAGCCCGATCCCGGGCCGGTAGACCTGCCAGAGAAACGCGACGGCGAGGGGCGCCACCATGATCAGCAGGAAGAGGTAGCTCGTCTCCTGATTGACGAACATCAGCCCGAAGGCCACCACTCCAGTGAGCAGCCAGGCCGGCCGGCGCGTTGCCGCATAGCGCACAATGGCAGTGAAGACGAGCATCTCGCAGAGCACTGAGTAGATGTCGTGGCGAAAAAAGCGGCCCACATAGAGCGCCACCGGCGAGATCAGCAGATAGACGGCGGCAATGAGCGCGGCCGGGCGGCCAAGGTCGCGCCGGAGCAAGTAGGGCGAGAGCGTCAGCGCCGTGCCCGCGAGCGCCGGGCCGAGCCGGGCGGTGAAGTCGTTGTCCCCGAAGAGGAAGTAGAACAGGGCCCCGAGATAGTAGAGCAGCGGGCCGTGGAGCAGCGGATCGTGGATGTAGCCGCGACCGACAAGCAGGTACCAGGAGTAGGAGGCGTGGAGCGTCTCGTCGTGGTGGAGCGCGCGGTCACCCAGGGCCCACAGGTGGGCGATCAGGGCGATCACGCCGAGGGCGAGGTAGACCAACTGCTCGACCGTGAGCGACCATGGCCGGGCGAGGACGGCTGTGCCGGCGGCGCCCGTGGCCGGCTCGTTGGCGGCCTGGGGCCGCAGCAGCTCAAGCGTGGACATCGCACCTCAAAGCGCTCGGGGCGCGTCTGGAACCTCGTCCACGGCATTGTACACGAGTCCCGATGGCTGGGCAAGGCGAGGCGCCGCGCGCCGCCCTCCCGGCCATGGGGACGCAGCGGACCTCGTCTCTCAGGCTGGCTCCAGGGTCAGCAGCGCCGTGGTGGCGCGCTCGACGGCCGCGCGGCTCCAGAGCAGCGGCAGGTACCCTCCCGCCCGCCAGGCGCCGGCCATATCCAGGTAATGGCTGCTCGCCGGGTGTCCGCTCTGGCCCGCCGGCAGAATGATCCGCGCCGCGTCCCAGTCGCCGGGGTCGAGGATCTGGCGGTACGACGGCGCGTTGTAGACGGGGCCAGCGGCCGTCTCCCGGGGGGTATAGTGCTGGTTCACGGTGTCGCTATCGCCGCCAGTGGGCCAGGGGCCACGGTTGAAGATCGGCGCGAGCGCCGGCACCGCGCCCAGGGCGTGGCGCAGGGTCAGCGCGTGCACCCGCCCGTAGTGCCAGCGGGCCGGATCAGGCCCCAGCCGCCCGCGCAACTCCTCGACGTCGAGGCGCAGAGCCTCAGCCAGCAGGCCGCCCCAGCTGCGCCCCCCGCCCAGCCAGGGATCGGGCTGCTCCAGGCCATACACCTCGATCCGGGCGAGGAGCCCGGGCAACGAGCGGCCAAGATAGACGTTGGCAGGAATGCTGCCAAAGGCCCCGAGACCGCTCCGGGCGCGGAGTAGCTCGCCGAGCTCGGCGAAGGCCAGCCGCTCCAGGTGGTATCGCAGCGCATCATAGATGGCGCCGGGCACACTCTCCGCAGTCAGGTCGCCGTCCCAGGCGGCCAGCCGATCGCGGGCGTCTCGGAGCAGCGGATCGTCGGGCTCGATCCGGGCCACCAGGCTGGCCAGACGCAGACCGGGCAGGGAGCAAAAGTCGTTCTGGATGCGGGCAAAGCTGCGCACGTCGTGGCGCTCGGTTGCCGTGAGCAGCCGGGTGATCCGCTCCGCGCGATAGGGGTTCGCGTACTCGCCGTGGATCGCGTTGTGGTAGGGGTGATCGGCGGCGGCAATGCGGTGGTTGGCAGTCACCGCCAGGCCCGCTGGCGGATCGAAGCTGAAGGGCAGCGCTCCAGCGGGAATGAAGCCCTGCCACTCGTGGGCGCCGTCCCACCCGGGCACGGGGAGTTGGCCATCGCCCTGAGCCCGGATGGGGAGCTTGCCGGCCAGGGTGTAACCGAAATGTCCATCGACGTCGGCGTAGACGAAATTCTGCGGCGGCACGTCCCAGTCCTCAAGGGCGGCGCGGAACTCACCCCAGTCGCGGGCCCGGTTGAGGCGCAGCACCGAGCGGGTGAGCGCAGGCGAGGGGTCGAGCGCCGTCCAGCGCAAGGCCAGGGCCTCGCGGGTGCGCGGCTCGCCGGGCCGTGAGAGGAGCGGGCTACGCTCGGGGCCGGCCACCTCGTCGATCACCGGGCCGTGATGGGTGATGCGCACATCGTGGAGCACGACTTCGCGCTGGCCCTTCACCACGATCTCCTCGCGCACGAGCTCGGCATCGCGCCACTCGCCCCGCCACTCGTAGCGCAGGGGGTCGTCGGGGTGAAAGCGCTCCAGGTACAGATCCTGGTTATCGGTGGCGGCGTTCGTCTGGCCCCAGGCGATACGGGCATTGTGGCCAATGATGATCCCGCATGTGCCCGGGATGGTCACCCCGGCGGCCCGGTAGTCGCCACCCTCGATATGGGCGGCATACCACAGCCCAGGGAGGCCGATGCCGAGGTGCGGATCATCGGCGAGCAGCGGGCGACCCGTCGCGCTGCGCTCGCCGCCAACTACCCAGGCGTTGGAGCCCTGGCCAGCACCCGGCTCGCCGGTGAAGCGTGCGGCCTCTTCGGCCAGGCGCAGCGCCCCATCGCCGAGGTGGGCCGGGTAGTGGGCGCCGGGCGGCACCGTGATCGGGGCCTCGTCGGGGTAGCGGGGAGCCAACTCGGCGGCCCGCTCGACGCCCAGGGCAGCGACAGCCTGGGCGTTGAAGAGCTCGCTCGTCCAGTTCCCGGAGAGGGTGAGCGCCATCACCTTCGGCCAGACGAGAATATCGGCGAGCTCCCAGGGGCGTGGCTGCAGGCCGAGGATGGTGAACTCCAGCGCCAGACGCCCTCGGCTCGCCTCCAGACAGGCGTTCACACCCCGCAGGTAGGCCTCAAGCACGCCACGGGTGTCATCATCCAGCAACTCGGCCTCGCGGCGGGCGAGGCGCGAGAAGCCCAGCGTGCGGATGAACCGGTCCGAGCTGAGCGCCACCGGCCCGAAGAGCTCGGCGAGCTGGCCGTGGCCGGTGCGCCGGTTCAACTCCATCTGCCAGAGCCGGTCCTGGGCGTGCACATAGCCGAGGGCGGCGAAAAGGTCGGCGTTGCTCGCGGCGTAGATGTGGGGCACGCCCCAACGATCGCGGCGCACCTCGGCCCGGGCGGCGAGCCCGTGCAGGGGCAGGCGACCCGTAGTGCGGGGCAGGGGGCGCCGCAGGGCGGCCACGGCGCCCACGCCGGCGGCACCGGCGGCCAGGCCAACCGTCAGGCCAACGGCGCGTGCGAGGCGCGAGAGATCGAACATCGAGCGACACCTTTCATGGCAGGTGCGGGCCGGGTCGGCCAGCGACCGAGTGCGGTACCCTGTCAACCGCGCGAGCGATAAGATCTATAATACAGCAACCTCAGCAGAACCAGGAACTGAGAACCTCAAGCGCCCCCACATCACCACATCGACAACGCTCATACGACGCCATCCTGAACTGCTACGACATCGCGAACCGCCACGCCACGCGACGACCGCCGCACCACGACGCCGCGCGCAAAGTAGAACCCGGATGGAACCACCATCCATCGCTATACTATACATATCGCGCTCAGCCGCTACAGGTCTTCCACCCATGACAGGCGCTACCGAGCTATGACACGGCTTCCACTGCCGCCCCGGTTGGCCAGCGACTTGCAACAGGTCGAGCAGATCCTGGCTGAGCGTACCCGTAGCCGCGCGGCGGTGATCAGTGTGGCGGGCACACGCTTGCTCCAACCCGGATCGGACCGGACGCGAGCCGCGCTGGTGCTGCTCGCCGCCGGGGTGAGCCAGTACCGCCTGGAGCGGGTGATCCACGCCGCCGCCGCGGTGGAACTGATCTACGCCGCCACCAGCACCCATGATGCGCTCATCGACGAGGCCGATCGGCGCCGCGGCACGATCAGGACGGGCGAGTGGGGGCACGGCGTCGCGCTGATGGTAGGCGACTATCTGTTCGCCCTGGCCGCCGGTGAGATGGCCCAGGCCCCCGACCCACGCGTGATCAGCTACTACGCGCAGGCGGTGATGCGGATCAGCGAGAGCGCGCTGGCCCCACCGCCGCGTGTGGACCAGCCCGACCCCGCGCGGCACCTGGAGCGGCTTGATGGTGAGGCGAGCCTGGTGGCGGCAGCGTGCCGAGCCGGGGGCGCCTGTGTGGGCGCGCCAACCGAACACCTGGAGGCCCTCAGCCGGCTCGGCTATGCCTTCGGGCTCGCGCTACGCCTCACCACGGAACTACGCGACTTTGAGGAGCCCGTAGGAGACGGCCAGATCCCCGCCAGCCTGAGATCCGGAGTTGTCACGCTGCCGCTACTGTACGCTGCACAGTCGGGCAATGCTCAACAACTGGCCGCCGCCTTCGATAGCGGCCAGTCGACAGCACTGGCCCGGGTCGCCGAGGTTGTGCGGCTCCATGGCATGGGCCCGACCCACACCGCCATCGCCGGTTACCTCCAGGAGGCCGAACTCGCCCTCGCCACCCTCCCCTCCGGGCCAGGCCGGGACGACCTGGCCCGCGCCGTGCGTTCCCTGGTCCACCAGTGAAAAAACTCTCACCCTGATCTCAGCCCTCAGACCATTGGTCTTCAGGTTGGCTCGCTACACTATAGGAAGACTGGCGTAGTGTAGGAGCTTGACCAAATGCGAGAACTATTCACACCCTTCAGCGGCCCGCTGCGCATGCTACGGCGCGCGCTGGGGTTTTTCTTTCTGGGTGTCGGCCTGCTCGGCGCCGCACTGCCGATCATTCCCGGCTGGCCGGGTTTCATTCTCGCCATACTGCTGCTCGGCCGACGCGACCGGACGCTGCGCCAGTTGCATGTGCTGGCACGGCGGAGCCTCCGCGCCCTGCGCCGCGCACCCCATCCCCATGTGCGCCCGGTGGGCCTCTGGCTCTCCGACCAGTATCTCACCATGCGGCGCGCCATTACTCCTCACATCATCGCTGCTGAGCGCGTGTTCGGGTAGCTACCCTCGCCCGTTCCTGGCTCGGCGAGCCATGGAACCCGGTTGCTCTTTCGGTACCTCGTACACGCAGCATGGTGAATTGCTGTGCATGCGACCGAAAGGCCGTTGCGATTCCATGGAGCCGATGCGCTGGCAGACGGTTGGTCCCTGCCCTTCGCCCGTGCGCCCCAGGCCCCCTACCGCTCGCGCTGCCGCCCGATCGCCCAGCCCAGGGCCAGGCCACCCAGGCCCACCAGCAGCATTCCCACCAGAACCCCCACACCCAGATGGCGCCAGCCGAACGGCCCACCGAGCACCCACCAGGCCACCAGGGTGGGCAGGCCCACCAGCGCCAGCGCCAGGAGCACCAGGGGGAGCGCGCCCCGGATAAAGAGCAACAACCGCCGCATTGGCCCGTGCCTTCCGCAGGCGCCGGTGAGCCACACTGACCCCGCGACCCTCACTTCAACGCCTGGAGCTGAGTGATCAGCGCCTCCGCCATCGCCTCGTCCTCAGGGCCAAGCGCTCGCAGGGCCAGCAGGCTGAGTGCATCGGCCTGGTCTGCCGGGTCGCCCGCGCCCATCGCGTCGCCCACCGGGTCGGCGCTCGCCCCGAGCAGGCTGCCGCTGCCCGCCGCGAGCGCGCCGCGCAGTTTCGCAACCGCATCAGCAGCCGTAGCCTGCGCGTCGAGGTGCACCTCCGGCGGCGTTGTGCTGTCGTGCACCACTACCTCGTAGACGAGCGTGGTTCCCGCCGCTACCCGCCCTTCGACCGTGCTGATCGGGGTAGCAGATGCCTGCGGCACAGGCTCACCGCCTCCCAGAATGGTCACACCCTCGGCGCTGATGATCATCGCCCCGATACTGAAGGTTCCGGTGGCGGTGCCATTCAGCCGGATGCGGTACGAGCCCGCCGGGGGGTTGGGGATCACCGCGATGTTCAGGTGCTTACCACGGTGGCCGTGGTCGCGCGCGCGCACCCGGCGCCGGCGGACGGATACTTCGCCCTCAACAGGCACGGCGCCGAGAACACCGGCCGGCCCGATCGGCGGGCCGCCAGGGGTCTCCACGACCATCGTCACCGGCGAGGCCGTCATCACCACCAGCTGCGTCTCCTGCACGGGGGCCTCGCCGAGGGTAGGCGTCGCCACACCAAGCTCGCCGAAGAGCCGGGTGAGCACGGCGGGGTGATCGGGAAGCGCGCTGTGAGCAACGCCGGGCAAGGGTGGCAGGTTCTCGGCCTTCGGGTGGGCAAGCGCGGCGCTCTCCGTCAGCACCGTGCCGTCGCCGTCGGGCACCGTCTGCTCACTCACCGGCTCGCCATCGGGGTAGCGCGGCGGGTTGCCGGGGGGCACCGGCGGGCCACCAACGGTGATCGTTTTGATCGTGGCGAACCCCGTGCCAGCAATCGTTGTGACTGGCACACGCCCGAAGAGCGTCTCCAGGCTGGCCGGCTGGTTGAGCATATCACCCACCAGGTTCCGCTCGAGATGCAGCTCCTCCTGCCTGGGCTGGCTGGTGCCGCGATAGTTGAGCAAGTAGTTGTCGATCGGCAGCAGATCGCGGATGCTCGGCACCTGCGTGCGCATCGTCCGCAGCTTGTTCAGCTCAGTCTGGAAGGGGTGAGCGTGCCGCAGGTACCAGAGGTAAACCTCAAAGACGGCCTTGACAGTCGGGTCGGAGCGGGGTTCGCCGCTGCCCCAGGAGTAGTAGGCCTCACCGGCGCCACGATGGGGGGTACCGAGGGTGATCAGGCGCTCGACATCGTCGGCGTAACTGGCGCTCTGAAGATAGCTCCGGGCAACGAGGCCACCCATGCTATGGCCCACGAGCACCACCCGCCTGGCACCGCTTCGCTGCTTTACCCGGTCAATCCAGGGCTTGAGGTAGGTGCTGGCGGTATCCTTCACCGACTTGCGCCAGTCGTAGAAGGCCACGAAGAGGTCTTTGTCGCGGGTGTAGCCCGCCCGCTCAAAGGCATCCAGAAAGGCCTTCCCGTAGGCGATAAACGGCGGAAAGCCCCAGCCACTCAAGGTTGGCGCGCGCCAGTCGAGCAGGACCGTGAGATTGAACGAGCCACAGATCCCCGGGATGAACAGGACGGGTGAGCGTGCCATAGTACCTCCTGATGGCCATGGGGGCGGTGGAGCAAGCCAGCTCTACCACGTTGACGAACTGGCTTTGCAATCGTTCAGATGCACCTCCCATACCCGATTCCCCGTGGCGGCTCCGCACGGGTTTGCATGCAGCTCCCACAGCTCCACCGCCTGATGTGGAAGTGTGGGCACCCTGGATCTAACGCTGTGCGCTGCGGTATGGGCAACTCCATCTGATATCACAGCTCCGCCTTCGTCGCGAGCTGGTGCCGGTAGAGGCGAGCGTAAGCCCCGCCCCGGGCGAGCAACGTCTCGTGAGGGCCATCCTCCACCAGCCGCCCCCGGTGCATCACCAGAATGCGGTCGGCGCGGCGGATGGTCGAGAGGCGGTGGGCAATCACCACGCTGGTACGGGTGCGCAGGATGCGCTCGAGGGCCTCCTGAATGAGCGCCTCGGTGGCGGTGTCGATACTACTGGTGGCCTCATCGAGCACCAGCACCCCTTCGGGGCTGAGGGCCAGGGCCCGGGCCAGGGCGAGCAACTGACGCTGGCCCACGGAGAGGTTGGCGCCCCCGGGCAGCACCTCATAGTCGTACCCCCCCGGAAGCTGCTCGATAAAGCGGTCTGCGTTCGCCAGGGCCGCCGCCCGGCGCACCTCGGCCAGGCCAATATCGGTGCGGTAGAGGCGGATATTATGGGCGATACTCCCGGCCAGGCACACCGGCTCCTGGGGCACCACGGCTACGGCGCGGCGCAGATCGTCGAGGGCCAACCGGCGAATATCGACCCCGTCGAGCAGCACGGCGCCGCTCTGCGGATCGTAGAATCGGGCAAGCAGGCCCACCAGCGAGGACTTGCCCGCCCCGGTAGCGCCGACGACGGCGACGCTCTGGCCAGCCGGGATCTGCAGCGAGAGGCCACGGATCACCGGTTCGCCGGGCACGTACTCGAAGCTCACCTCGCGGAACTCCACCGCGCCGCGCACACGGGGCAGCCGCACGGGGCGCTCCGGGTCGGCCACTTCGGGCTCGGCCAGCAAAGTACGTTGCACACGCTCGGCCGCGCCCAGGCCGATCTGCACGGCGTTGTACTGCTCGGAGAGGCGTAGGATGGGCTGGAAGGCCCGCTCGGTGTACTGCACAAAGGCCACCAGGGTCCCGAGCGTCGCCCAGCCAGCCAGTACCCCCTGCCCACCCCCATAGAGCAGGGCGGCCATCCCCAGGGCAGCCAGCACCTCCAGCACCGACAGGAAGACCGCCGAGTGGTAGCGCAGGCGGATCAGCGCCCGCCGATAGGCATGGTTGAGCCCGTCGAACTCCTGGCTGCTCACGGCCTGGCGCCCGAAGAGCTGGACGATCAGCATCCCCTGGATCTGCTCGTTCATAAAGCTCGTCGTCTTCGCCAGAGCGGTGCGCTCACCGGTAGAGGAGCGGCGGATACGCCAGCGAAAGTAGCGTGTCACGAGCGCCAGCACAGGTAGCACCGCCAGGGCCAGCAGCGCCAGACGCCAGTTGGTCGCGAACATCACCGCGACGATCGCCACCAGAGTCATGCTCTCGCTGAGGATCACGACCACGCTCGATGAGAGCAGGGCGTTGAGCGAGTCCACATCGGAGGTGACGCGCCCTACCAGGTCGCCCACCGGGTGGCGGGCAAAGAAGCCCTGACCCTGGCGCAACATATGGTCAAGCAGGCGCACTCGTAAGTCGGCGAGGGCTCGCTGGCCCGCCTGCTGCAACAGATAGACCTGGGCGGCGCTCAGTGCAAAGACGGCGAGGGCCACACCGGCGTAGCCGATAGCGAGGGGCCAGAGGCCTTGCACATCACCGCGTGCAACAGGCCCGTCGATCGCCTGCTGGAGCAGGTAGGGCGGCACGACATTGAGCCCGGCGGCCAGGGCGAGCAAGGCCAGCGCCGCCGTGAGGTAGCGCCAGTGGGGCGCCGCCGTGGTAACGATCAGCCAGAGCAGGGCGGCGTCCTGGCCCCGCGTGCCCACCCGCTCGCCTGGTGCTTGTTCAGTCACTCTGGCCATTCCACGAATCCTACAGGCGCGGCGTACTGCGTCCCTGGATGGGCGCAGCGTGCTGTGTCCTTACGCCCTACGGCCCCCGGCGTTCCCTGTCCCCTGTCCCATCTCACTCCTCTCCCTCCTCGGCCTGCATCAACTCGCGCCGGTACATGGCCGCGTAGCGCCCACCGAGCTGCAGCAACTCCTGATGGGTGCCTTGCTCCACAACACGGCCCTGTTCGAGCACGATGATCTGGTCGGCGTCGCGCACCGAGGCCAGGCGCTGGCTGACGACCAGGCGAGTGCGGGGGACCGTATCGGTGGCGAGGTTGCCGAGGATCTCGGCGGCGGTGCCAGCATCAACGCTGCTGAGGGCGTCGTCGAGCAGGAGGATCTGCGGGTCGCGGGCAAGGGCCCGGGCCAGAGCAGCGCGTTGCCGCTGACCGCCGGAGAGGGTGGCGCCGCGCTCGCCAACGATTGTGCCGAGGCCCTGGGGCAGCTGCGGGAGGTCATTCGAGAGGCGGGCGGCCCGCACCGCCGCGTCGATACGCTCGTCGGGCAGGTCGGGCTGGCCGAGGGCGATATTGTCGCGCAGGCTCATACTGAAGAGCAGCGTCTCCTGGGGCACGAACCCGATGGCGCGACGCAGGGCCTCCAGGCGGATCGCCCGCAGGTCGTAGCCATCAAGCAGCACCCGGCCCTCATCAGGATCGCGCACGCGGGCCACGAGCGCGAGGAGGGTGCTCTTGCCACTCCCGGTGGCGCCCACGATCCCGAGGGTGGAGCCGGCGGGCACATCGAGGGTAAGGTCACGCAGGGCCCAGCGGCCCTCGTTGCACACCCCGATCTGCTCGAAGCGCAGATGGCCGCGCACAGGAATGCTAACCGCGTCGGGCGCATCGGCCACAGCGGGGCGGCGGCGCAGCACCGCGCCGATCCTGCCGGCGGCGGCGCTCCCCTGCTGGAGCCGCTCGAAGGCCCCGGCGAGACTCTGGGCGGCGCCGTTGAGCACGCTCAGGTAGACGATAAACTGGACATACTCGCCCGGCGTGATCTGCCCACCGATGACATAGGCGCCACCGAGGCCGAGGACGATCGCGGCGGCGAGGCGCACCACCAGGCCAGGGAGCCCCGAGACCACAGCCGACTGGACGGCGAAGCTCAGGCTCCGGCGGGCGTAGTTCTCATTGACGATGCGGAAAGCCCCCACGGCGGCCCGCTCCTGGCCGTAGGCGGCCATCATGCGCGCGGCGCTCACGTGTTCCTGAGTGAAAGCCGCGATCCGCGCCATCTCCTGCTGCACCCGGTCGAATGAGCGCTCGACACCGTTGCCGAGGCCGAACTGCAGCGCCACACTGAGGGCGAGCAGCAGCAGCACGATCAGCGCGAGGGCCGGGCTGGTGGCCGCCATGAGCGCGCAGCCGATCGCGAGCAGCAGGATGGCGTGCATCGACATCTGGAACCCGGCCGAATAGAAGCGCCAGATATAGATGAAGTCGGAGGTAGCGCGGGAGAGCAGATCACCGGTGCCGAAGGCCCGCAAGGTGGCCTGATCGAAGGTGAGCAGAGTCTCGAAGAGATCCTGACTCATGCGGTAGCTCACGCCCGCCGCGATCTCGCCGGTGAGCATCCGTAGGAGGTAACGGAAGACGGCCACCGTCGTGGCAAGGGCGACGATGCCGAGGGCATAGAGCAGGAGCTGGCGAGAGGTGACCCCGGCGAGCAGCGCATCGACGGCCTGCCCGAGGAGGGCCGGGCTATAGGCGCTCGCCGCCGCGCCAATCACCGCATAGAGGGTACCGAGCAGCAGGGCACCCCGGTAGGGGCGCATGTAGGGAAGCAGAAAGCGCAGGCCGGTGCGGCGCATGATCATCCTGCACGGCATGTGGAACCTGGCTCATCATAGGTCGCCGCGCCGGCCCCGTCAAGCGTGCCGTAACGCTGTGGTAATAGCCACCGGCTTTGATGCGCACATAACGATTTGTTCACTATACCTCGTGGGCGCCGGGTTTGCGCGCGCGGGAGCACCAGGGAGAGACTGTGCTCAGGGCCATCATTGTATTGGCAGTGATCATCGTTGCGCTTGTGCGCGGAGGCTCACTCCTCAACCTCGTCGCACTGCGCGTGCGGGCGATCCCGCTGGTGCTCGCCGGCTTCGCCATCCAGCTGCTGATCTTCACACCCTTTACCGGCAAAGCACTTGTGCCGATCGCGACAGCGCCGCTCTACATGCTCTCGATGGGCCTGCTCGTCATCTGGGTTGTGCTCAACCGGCAGCTTCCGGGCATCCTCCTGATCGGCGCGGGCGTTGTGATGAACACCCTGGCGATCGCCGCGAACGGGGGGCTGATGCCGGTGGACCCGGACGCGGCGGCCTATGCGGGCCGGTTGGCGGGCTACGACGACGCGGCCATCGACAACAACTCGCTGGCGAGCGCCGAGGGGGTGCGGCTCTGGCTACTGACCGACATCTTCCCTGTGCCAGCGGGAATTCCCTTTGCCAACGTCTTCAGCCTCGGTGACATCCTGCTCACCACCGGCATTGCCGTGCTCTGTTACCAATCCATCCGCGCCCGCCCCACTGGCGAGGCCGTGGACGTACCGGGGTCTCCTGATGCGGGGCAGGCAAACCGGAGTGCGCCTGCCCCTTCCGCGCGCCTTCCTGAGCCCACCCGGACGTCAGTTGTCGATCGCAACTAGTGGCATGACACGATGAAGAAGATGCCGACGCGGCCTACGAGGATGCAGCAAGCTGCGTCCCGACATTCCTCATCAGGTCCAGTGTCAGACCACTCGTGGCCGACCACCCGGATCGTATGGGGTAAAGACGCCCCACCGGGGCGTCTCCCCAGGATCCTACGCCGCACCGCCCCCACCGGGGCGTCTCCCCAGGATCCTACGCCGCACCGCCCCCACCGGGGCGTCTCCCCAGGATCCTACGC
>SFCB01000044.1 GCA_004367505.1 Chloroflexi bacterium OHK40
CGAGAACCGCTTTTCCCTGGATCTGGGCTGGTACGGGCCGAACGTCGCGCCCTTCGGCCTGCTGCTGTTTACAAGCATGGCGATCGGGCCGCTGCTCGGCTGGCAGCGCCAGCGCTACGGCTCGCTGGCGCGCACCCTGCGCTGGCCGGCGATCGCGACGGCCGTGGTGGTTTTCGCCTGCCTGCTGCTGAACGTGATCTACCCGGTGGCGCTGCTATTCATTGCGGCGGCGGTGTTCGCGATCGGCACGAACCTGAGCGTGATCTGGCGCATCTGGCGCGCCGGGCCGCTCAAGCTGGGCGGCTACCTGAGCCACGTCGGGGTGAGCCTGTTCCTGGTGGGTGCGATCAGCACCATGGTTTACAAACAAACCGCGGCGATGCAGCTCGTACAGGGCGAGCCGCAGGCGGTGTTCGGACGCCAGATCACCTTTACCGAGATCGTGCTCCCACCCGACGACGAGCTGGAGCGCACTGCCATCCAGATCGAGGTGGTGAACCCGACCGACGGCAGCGTCTGGGTGGCCGAGGCGCCGTACTACGTCTACGACAAGACCAGCCAGCTGGTCACCCACCCCGACATCCAGCCCGGCTGGTGGGCCGACCTGTATGTCGCGCCCTCGCAGTACCTGCCCGCGCCGCAGGCAGCTCCGGGCCTGGTGCAGCTCGAGGCGGGACAGGCGCGCGAGGTGCTGGGCTATAAGCTGACCTTCCGCGAGTTCGACATCCCGAACCGCGAGGCGATGATGCGCGGCGAGGCGCCAGCCGAGGTCTTTGCGGTGGTGGACGTGACCGCGCCCGACGGTACGACGACAACCGTGCGACCGGTCTATCGGGTCGGCCCTGATGGTGCCATGGTCGGCGAGCCGATTGAGATACCCGGCGGCGCGACGCTAGCGATGCAGGGGCTTGACCCGGCAAGCCGGGCGGTGCAGCTGCAGTTCGGCGGGATCGACCTGAGCCAGGTGGACCCGAACGACCTTAAGGCGCGAGTCTTTGTGGAGATCAGCGTCGAGCCGGGCATCCGTCTGGTCTGGGCAGGGATTATCATCGGCATCCTCGGCGGCCTGCTGGCGCTCGTGCGACGCTGGCGTGAGGCGCGCCCAGCCGATGTGCTGCCGGGCGTGCCGGTCAAACGGGAGCCGCAACGTGCGGAGCCGGTCTTGCAGCCGGGCGTAGCCCAGGCGAGTATGCTGGAAGGGGAGGTGCGCTGATGGCGACCGCCTACGAGACCCTGGGCCTCAGCCCCGACGCAACGCGGGCCGAGCTTGAGCGCGCCTACCGCGAGCGGCGAGCGGCCTACGACCCGGCGCGGGTCGCCGCCATCGATCCTGAGTTTGCTGCCCTGGCGACACAGCGGCAGTCCGAGCTGGAGCTGGCCTACCGCAGCCTGCGCCCTGCGCTGACGATGCCGCCGCGACTGGAGCCCGAGCAGGAGCGTCGGCGCGACCGCGAGCTGCTGATCGCCATGCTCGCCCTGGCGCTGCTGGCCGCTTTGGTGCCGCTGTTTCTGAACGTCGCGAAGCCGGAGCGCACCGCCGTGCCCGAGGGAGCGGACATCGCCGCCCTCACCGCCAAGCCGGCGCCGCCCTTCACCCTGGAGACAGTTGACGGGCGCACCGTGAGCCTGAGCGACTACAAAGGCCAGGTAGTGATGGTAAACATCTGGGCCACCTGGTGCCCGCCGTGTGTCCGTGAGACGCCGCGGCTGGTGCGCGTCTACGAGGAGTTCAAGGACCAGGGCTTTGTGCTGCTCGGGGTGAACACCACCTATCAGGACAAGCAGGAAGCTGTCACAACCTTCGTGCGCGACCAGAAGATCAGCTACCCCGTGCTGCTGGACACCGACGGGGCAGTTGGCACGGTCTACGGCGGGCGCCTGATGCCGACGAGCTACCTGATCGACCGTGACGGCAAGATCGTCGTCACCAAGGTCGGCGAGGTGGACGAGGCGCAGCTGCGCGAGCAGATTGCGGCCCTGCTGCAAGGCAAAACGCCGTAATCGACCCGCATTACCCTGTGGGCGTTGTGATCTCCTGCAACGCCCGCACCAGAATTTATGCTAGTAACGCTTGTCGGCACAGCGCTGCTCGTCGCGACGATGATCGTGGCAGGCAGCGCTGCTGTGAGCTATGGTCTGGCAGCGGTTAACTACCGCCGGGCGCTGCTCGCACGGGCCGGCCGTGTAACAGTCTATCTGACCCTCGCCCTTGTGGCGAGTGTCGCACTCTTGCTGCTCGCTCTCTTCTTCTTGCGACGCTTCGATGTCGCCTATGTGTTCGACTATAGCTCGCGCCAACTGCCGTTCCATTTCACGCTCTCTGCCGCCTGGGCCGGTCAGGCTGGAAGCTTCCTGCTCTGGATTGTCTGGAGTGGTCTGGTTGCCGCGCGCCTGGTTTCGGATAAAGACTCAGTCTCGCCGGTGGTGCCGGCAGTGCTGCTGCTGCTGATCGCGCTCCTCATGGCAATGACCCTGCTGGTAAATCCGTTCTCCCCGCTCGCAGATCTCGCCGAGCGCGGAGTGCCGGCAGACGGCAACGGTTTGAACCCCCTGCTCCAGAATATCTGGATGGCGATCCATCCGCCGATTCTGTTTGTCGGCTACGCCCTGGCGGCCGTCCCGTTCGCCTTCGCACTCAGCGCGCTCGTGAGCCGCGAGTACGACGGCTGGTTGCGCCAGGCCCAGCCGTGGGCGCTCGCAGCGTGGTCGCTTCTCGGCCTTGCCTTGCTGCTCGGCGGCTACTGGGCCTACGAGACACAGGGCTGGGGCGGCTACTGGGGCTGGGACCCGGTCGAGAATTCGGCGCTGGTTCCCTGGCTGCTGCTCACCGCACTGCTGCACAGCATGCACACGCAGCGCACCCGACGCGGGCTGCGGCGCACGACGCTCCTGCTTGCGCTGCTCAGCTACCTCGCAGTGCTCTACGCCACGTTCCTCGCCCGCGGCGGGGCGCTCGCGAACTTCTCGGTTCACTCCTTTGTGCTCCAGGGGCTGACAACACCGCTGGCAGTCATGGTGATAACCATCAGTGCCGCGAGCATGGGCCTGCTGCTTGTGCGCTGGCGTAAGGTGCCCAGCCAGCCCCTGAGTGAGGAGTTGTTGTCGCGCGATAGCTTTATCACCCTGGGCATGCTGGCACTGGTGGTGATCGCGCTTGTCGTTGAGGTCGGCACGTCGATGCCGTTGATCTCGGCGCTTCCAGGGGTCGGGTTTGCGCTCCAAAATCTGCTGGGGCCAGCCTTTGCGTTGGACGACGGCTCGCGCCTGAACAAGCTGCCGTTCTCCGATGGGCGCTTCAGCCTAAGCACCGACTTCTATACGACGACCGTGCCGCCCCTTGGCCTGGTTGCCCTGGGGCTGCTGACCGTCGGGCCACTGCTCGGCGGGCGAACGGTTAGTTGGCGCCATCTGATCCGCGCCGCGCGCTGGCCGGTGCTGGCGGCTGCTGTGGCAACAAGCGTCGCCATGCTGGTGGGCGTCCGGGCTGCGCTCCCGCTCGCATACATTGCCCTTGGGACGTTTGCCGCTGGGGCGAACGTGGTTATGATCGCCCGAACGCTGCGCGGCGGCTGGCTACGGATCGGTGGCTACCTATCCCACGTGGGCATCTGTGTGCTGCTGATAGGGGTGGTGGGCTCGACAGCCTACGCCAGCGACGAGGTGCGTGTGGCGCTGTACGAAGGGGATCGAACGACTGTCTTCGGAACCGAAATCAGCTTCAAGGGCTGGCAGCAGGCGTCCCCGGCAAGTGGCGTCCTGGAGATCAGCCTGCGGCGCGGCAATAGTACCGTGGATCGGCAGGTGACTTACTACTACTATGCACCTGCGAACGCGGTGATGAAGGCGCCGGCGATCCAGAGCTACCTGCTCGAGGATCTCTACATTGTGCCGGCGGACTATGCGCCAGCCATTGACCCGAACCAGCCGACGCTCATCCAGGGCGATGAAGCCACAGTAGGGCCGTACACTATCACGTTTGCCGATTTCGCCTTGCCCGATCCGAAGACTGATCAGGCCGAAGTCGGTGTGAATCTGCGCATCGGCTATGGCGGTGAGACGCATGTGCTTACACCTCGCGCGGTTCTGGAACCGGACGGCAGCCTGTCAGCCGAGGCTCGCTCGGTTCGCCTGCCGGGCGGTCATACACTAACGCTGCTGCACCTGGACGTGGTACGCCGCCTGGCAGAAGTACGGGTGGAAGGGCTGGGGCTGCCGGTAGAGAAGCCCGAACGCGCAGTGTTTGCGGTCAGTATCAAGCCGCTCGTCCAGCTTGTGTGGCTTGGCATGTGGATCGGAGTAGTCGGTGGATGTATCGCCGCGTTGCGGCACTGGCGTCTGTACAAGGTTCATCGAAGGGATGGCTCGATAGCCATTTCCTGATGGCCGGTAGGCAGAAGAAGTATGCTTCTTGTCTTGCTTGTCATTCTACGCGGCACCGCTACCTAGCAGTTGGACTGCACCCGGTAGATTGGGTGCAGTCCAACTGCCGCGCAGGAACGCCAGGTCTATGGCACGACTAGCTCACCAGCAGCGAGCTGCTTGAGGGCCGGCTCCAACTCCGCGAAGGTGATGCCGCCCTCATAGCGGGCCTGGATGACCCCCTTCGCGTCTATAAGGAAGGTCCATGGCTCTGTGCGCAAGTTCCAGTCGCTCATCGCCTGCACCCGGCGCTGCGCCTGGAACGACTCGCCGAAGGGATAGGGGTACACCTCGACGTGGATGAAGTTCACTTGTCCCTTGTACTGGTCCTTGAGTTGCTTGAGCACCAGTTGGTTGGGTGAGCAGACGGCGGTCTGGCAGTAGCCGGGGGTTGAGAAGGCGACGACAAAGGGCTGCTGTGCGGCAATGGCGTCGGCAATGGTGAGTTGATACAGATCGACATCGGGGTTTGCGTCGGAGGTGAGCTTCGCTAGATCCGGCTGCTCTGCGACAGTCAGGTTCTCACTCGGGATCGCCGGACTGCCGATGGGCGGCGTACGAGGCTCGGCCAGCACGTCCAGGCGAATCCGGCTCACCTGGGGCTCGCCGCCGTCCCGAGGTATGCTTACCTCAGCACCCCAGCCGCCCGGCTTGTCCAGGGTGGCGTAGCCGACGTACAGGCCGAAGGGCAAGCCCTCTGCCCGATACACGGCCTGCGACTCGCTCTGTACGGCATCTTTGTCCGCCCCGTCGAGATAGAAGAAGCGAAGGCCGATGGTCAGGTTCGGGTCGTTGACCGGGGTGCCGTTCTGAAGCACGCCGAACGCAAGGCGGTTAGGGCCGACGGCGAGTTCGGAGACGGCCAGCACTGGCACGAGGGGGGCCTGACCCCCGCCCGCCTCAGGCTGCGTGGAGAAGGCACTCTGACCGCAGGCCGTGAGCAGCGCGCTCAGCAGCGCGACGAGAGCAATGGGCGCAATACGCTTCATAGAAGTTCCTGTTGTAAGTGTGCTCGAGTGAGTAGATACAGAGGCTAGCGTTCCTGCACCGCGACGGTGAAGGTTGCACGGCGCTCCTGGCCATTGATGTCCACGACAACGGTTACGGTCCACTCCCCTGACATGGTGAAGGCGGTTTGCCCACGATAGGTGCCGTCCGCCCCTGGGCTCAAGATCGGGCGGTTGGTGCCCATCGACATCGCGGGCATGTCGAGATCAAGGTAAACGTCGGCCCCCTCAAGCGGCATGCCCTGAGAGTCAGTCAGCGTGACGACGAGCTGCTGGGCATCGTTCATGCGTGGAGCGGCTGCGGTTTGCAGGGCGATAGTGACGCCTTCAACCGTCTGCTCCTGGCGATTTAGGGTAGCGGCACCTGAGGTGGCGCCACAGGCTGTAAGGATGATGAGGAAGCCTGCTGCCAACACTAGGGACGTGAAGCGGCGGGCGAGCGAGCATTGCATATATATGACTCTAGGCCGGCCCCGCCTGGAGGCAAGGGACGGCAGTAGCAGGCAGCGTGTCCGGTGTACCAGTAGCGACAGGTCAAAGGCTGCGAGGGAAATAGGGGTGGAGAGAGTGGACGCGCGGGGGTGGGGTCGGCGGGGCATCGGATGAGAATAGGGGCGAAGCCTCGTTGCGAGGGTGGACGAGGGGCGTAGGTGCGACGGCGGCCAGCACAATCAGGACGCCGAACAGCGCCATCTCGCAGACCGGGCGGGGAAGCAGATGCTCGTGGTGCCCGAGGCCCGCCGTGCCAGACGCAACCGGCGGATGGTCGCACAGGAAGAATAGTAGGCCGGAAGAGTCACGAATGCGAAACGGATGCGCTGCGGAGAAATTCCGACAGTGTACGACGCAGGCGAGTGGCACGAGCAGACCCAGCGTGAGTGCGACACTCCAGGGTAGCCAAACTCGTATCACCGTCCCCAAGGCACATTTCACGACGTGCCCCAGATACCAGTGCCACCAACCAATCTGTTGTGTAACTTTGCTCACCACTAGCCGTTTCGCTAGCCACTTGGTCCTCAACCACGCGCTGCGGTGCACTTGGATCAGGCCGGCCTGGCGCAGGCTGTTGAGGTGATACGAGACCAAGTTCTGGGCCAGCCCCGTGCGCTCCACCAGCTCCATTACCAGATAGTCGCTCTGCCGCAACAGCTGGAGGATGCGCCAGCGCGACTCATCGGCGATCAGCCTGAGCTGATCGAGGGCTGCGGGTTCTACCCCGTTCAGGGAGGCATCGCGTCCATTCATCGCTAGACCTTTGGCAGCGTCGGCATGGCCTCAAGCTGCGCGCACGTACCTGTCGTTAGCGCCGTTGTATCAAGAACACTTGCTACAACCAGGAAGGCCTATCGCCGTGCACTTGGGCCGATGGCTTCGCTGCGACCAATGCACACCGTTGACTCGCCTTCACCACGACCGTATTATAGACGCATCATCCGTGGGCCTGCGAATGCATCAACAGTCCTAAGTGTGGTGAGCGCTGCTCCATCCGAGGCAGGCCGCTGTATGAACACACAAGGAGGCTGCCTGGACAATGACCGTCCAACGGGTGTCAATCTCCCCCCGGCCGGGCTTCCTGACTCGGGACGTGCCGCACGTCGCGCCGCGCGTCAGCGCACCCTTATGAGCGCGGCCACAGACGTCTTGGTCTAGGTAGCCACAGCAGAGCCGCCGCGCACGCTCCTCTTGTACGCCGGGCGCCAATGTAGTGGTACTACAACACAAGACTGGGGGCTTATCGACAGCCGGGCGCTACAACAATGGATTGAGCAGACGCTCGGCGCGGCGCTCGTGCCACTGATTATATTGTATATCCTCGTCGCTCAGTTCCGCTTTGAGAAGCATAGTGTCGTTTTAGCGGAGCGGGAATGCGCGATCCGGTCGTCAGCGAATGGCTAGATGCGTTTCTACTGGTTCTGAAGCAGAAAAACGCGTCTCCGGTTAGATATCCAGCGGGGGACACGTTTCTTCGCGTAAAGCAGTAATTGTCAAGGGTTGTGTCGTCCCTACTCAGCGTCGAGCACCTCGTCCACGCTCACAACAAACCCTTCGAGAAGTTTGGACACGGCCTGGTCCCCACGATGGAAGAGCCCGTGCTCTCTGTACGTCTCGCCCTCGAGCACGAGAACGGTGATGGTGTTGTCGAGTGGGTTGACGATCCAGTATTCAGGGATGCCAGCGCTGGCATAGTCAGCCCGCTTGACCTTCGTATCACGCTCCGGGTCGTCCTCGCTGACGACTTCGACGACCAGATCTGCGCCGAGCCAGAAGCGATTTTGGCGCCGTGGGTCACGGGCATCACGAACCAACAGGATGTCAGGCTCGCGATACTTCCCCTCGCGAACGAGCACCCGCAAGGGGGCAAAACGAACCTTGCCGCCGATCTGCTCGATAAAGGATTTGAGCGCGAGAAAGAGCCACTCGAGCAGCGCCTGATGGTTATCGGTCGGCATCGGTAGAACCTCGATGTAGCCGTCAGTGTACTCCAGCAAGTGGTTTGTCTGGTCGCTCAGCAGCAGATACTGCTCTTCCGTCCAGTGCCCCTGGAGTGGGTCGAGGCTCAGCACGAGGTCATCACCCTTTTCCCAACTTAGACGCAGGTTTTCCTGGCGTGTGTCAATTGCCATCGCCCATGCCCTTCCAACGTGACCGCCGCTATGCACAGTATAGCCTGAGCGCTACCCTTCACGCAACGCCGCTGCGGCACGCTACCAAGCCCCTGGGGTAAAGGGCTTTACACCTTCTGAGTTAATGCTCCATATCACGTATTCTCGCTCGTTTGACCCTTTTCCGGGTCAATTGCCCTGCGCGGTGCCCGACCAAAGCTCTCGCCCGACTGGTCAATCGACACCAAAGGCGGTCAGTGTATTGATACCCTGCAGCCCTGTGAGCTGTGCAGGCAGCTCATAGGGCCGCAGGAAGGCGGCTGCACGGAAGAGCATGCTCGAAGCGGGCCTTGCCCAGCGCGGGCAGCGCCTCCAGGCTTATGGCTGAGAAGCCGAGGCGCCGCCGGCGAGGAGGTTGGCGGGTAGTCATGCAGCGGTAGTGATGGTATACTGAGGGCGTCAGAATGCGGAGAATGGACAAAGAGGAGAACGAGCGTATGC
>SFCB01000012.1 GCA_004367505.1 Chloroflexi bacterium OHK40
AGGGAAGAGGGGACAGGGGACAGGGATGGTGTGGGGGCGGGAGGATCGAGGAGGGCTGGCGCGTGGGTGCGCCGGTAGGTGACTGCGAGAACCACCAGCAAGCCCCACGGCAGCAGCACGAGCCCCAGGTGGCGCATGAGAAAGGCGGCGCCGCCGGCCATCCCGGCGGCGGCGAGCAGCGCAAGCTCGCGGGCGAGCCGGGATTGCTCGGTGTAGCGCGGCGCGCTTCTGGCCCCGGCCGTCTGGAGCCAGGCGCCGAGCGCCGCCACGCAGAGCGTCACACAGGCAGCGAAGGGCATATCGCTGCCCACGTAGAGCCCGTACTGGGCCACAAAGGCGTTGAGTGCCAGGGCGAGTAGCGCCAGCAGGGCCGGGCCGGGTGGCAGGAGGGTGCGTGCCAGCCAGTAGCCTGCCGCGAGCAGCGCCGCGCCGCACAGCGCCGCGAGCAGCCGGCCCGCCAGAAAGGCGTTGCCCTCCGCCAGGGGCCGGGCCAGCCAGAGCAGCAGCGGGTAGCCCAGGTTGTAGAAGCCGTCTGCGCTGAAGATCTGAGGGAGCGTCTCGCGGGTGGCGAAGACCCGAAAGTCGTTCTCAACCCCGGGGCGCGCCAGGGTGACGTGCCCGCGCGCCGCGATCAGGGTTGCCGCCGTCCAGCCGGCTACCACGAGGGCCGGCGCCACCTTGCTCACGAGCCAGGGCGCCCTGGCGGCCAGAGCCGGGCCATCGCGCAGGGTGAGTAGCGCGGCTAGCCCGAGCACCGTGAGCAGGGGCAAGGATCGCAGCGGGTAGGGGTAGAACGGCGGCTGGAGCCGGTAAAGGAGTAGCCAGGCCAGGCCGTAAGCAAGCAGGCCCGCGACCACCGGCCAACTGCTCCCCGTGGCCCGGCCCAGGAGCGTCCACAGCAAAGCCCCTACCGCCGCGCCATAGATCATCTGGGCGGGGAAGGGCAGCGTGGGACCGGGGCCGGTGGTGTAGGCCACACTATCGACCAGCACCCCCACGTCGCGTCCGTCGGGGAGGGTTGCGGGCGTGGCGCGGAGCTCGACAAAGAAATCGCTGGCCTTGAGCCAGCCGCCCGTCACCGCAAGCCGGTGCTCCTCCCAGTCGCCGCTGGCCTGGAAGCGGGCCAGTTCACGGGTTCCGTTGAGCAGCAACACCACCTCGGGGGGTGGGCCAGCGGCGCGCCAGCCCCGCAGGCGCACGGTGACGCTGCCGGACAGGCCAGCCTGGGGGAAGAGCAGGGCCGCCGATGGGCGGCTCCAGCGGGCCGCGCCGTTGCTGCCGGCCAGTTCGGGCCGTTCGTCGCCCATCGTACTCGGGCGCTCAGGCTCGTGAAAGCCCTGGACGTAGGCGGCATCGTAGCCGCCGATATCCACGCGGTGGGCGGCGGGCACCTGGCTCAGCAGCAGCACGAGCAGGGCGCCGAGGGCTGCCCAGGCAAGGGCAGTGACGGGGTGGGCGCGCAGCGCGAAGGGACCGGCGCTCTGGCGCCGGGAGCCGGCGGTCATGGGGTTGGGCTGGGCGCGGGCGTTGGCGTGGGCGCGGCGGGCGCGGTCGGCTCCTGCACCGGTAGGTCGCCCGGGGGCGCGCTCACCAGCGCCTGGTTGATCCAGCCGGTGCCATCGGGGCTATTGATCGCCGAGCCGGGAGCCCGGCGCTCGCCGAGGCGCACCAGGTACCACTGGCCATTGGCCGAGCGGGCCACGAAGACGATCTCGTCGTCGAGGCTGACGCGACCAATGGGCTGGTTGTCGGTTCCGGGGAAGGGCCGTATGTTGGCGTCCTGGCGCACCGTGCCAGTGAAGGCGATCGTTGCGGCGATACCGCCGGTGGCGCTCCCGCCAGTGGGCGCCAGCACCGGCTCGGTGGTGGGGCGGGCAACCGTGGTGGGCAGCGCAGCGGGTGGCTCGGAGCGGGCGGTAGCCTCAACCGTCGGCAGTACAAACTGCGGGATCTGGGTCTGGCCCGGGATCACGCGGCCGAAACGGTCCAGTTCATCGCGCAGGCGACTCATCACGCTGAAGGCGAGGATAAGCGCCAGGATCATAAAGACGCAGGTGAAGGCCGTCTTGATCAGTTCGAGGCTCTGGCCCCAGACGCTGCGGCGGCCAATCTCGGCGAGGGCGCTCTGGGCGGCGCCGGCCACCGGCTCACCCCAACTGGTGCGTCCCTGGTCGTGCTGGGCCACGCGCCGCAGTTCGAAGAGGGCGCGCACGTCGCCGATCTGGGTGAGGGCGCGCACGGCGCTCCAGCGCACGTTGCTGTTCGGGTGGTTGAGCGCCTGGATCAGGGGGCCGGCGGCGCGCCCATCGCCGATGCGGCCAGCGGCCTCGGCGGCGCGGTAGATCGTCAGCCAGGGGCGGTTCGGGTTGAGGGCCTCGCAGAGGGCCGGCACGGCTGGTGGGCCAATCGCCACCAGTTCGTCGACCGCGCTGGCGTGAAGCGGGTGGGCAGTATCACCGAGCGCGTCGATCAATGCGGTGAGCTGCTCGCGGGCCGGGGCGCCGCGTGCCCGGGAGGGGCGGGCGCGGCGTGGTGCGGTCACTGGAAGGCGCCGAGTGAGCCGTTGCAGGCCGTCGAGTACCTGGCCGGCCGGGGTGGCGCCGCCTACGGGGGTCTGATTGGGATCTACCGGTTCGTGGCGTTCTGTGGTCATGGGTCCCTGGTGATACCGTTGCGATAATCCGGGGCGACGCGCGCGGCGCGCCAGCGCTCGTAGCGGGTCACCACCGCATCCATCAGCGCGGCGGCGGCCTCGGCTTTGGGCAGGCGCTCCAGCGTGGTACTGCCCTCGCGGTCGAGCAAGGTGAGCGCGATCGTCGGCTGGCCGATGCTGCTTACCGCGTCGTTGGCGACGATCAGATCGAGGCCCTTGCGCTCCAGCTTGCTCCGGGCATTCGCCAGCAGGTCATCCGTCTCGGCGGCGAAGCCCACCTTGAACAGGTCGTGCCGGGTGGCCATGCCGGCGATGATGTCGGGGTTGGGTACCATCTCCACGGTGAGGCCCGCGTCGCCCTGCTTTTTGATCTTCTGCCTGGCGGTGCTCACCGGGCGGAAGTCGGCCACGGCGGCGTTCATCACCAGGATGTCGGCGCCGGCGCATGCCTGCTCCAGGGCGGCCTGCATCTCCAGCGCCGTCTCGATCTGCACCGTCGTGACGGCGGGAGGCGGGGTGAGCGCTACCGGCCCACTCACCAGTGTGACGTCGGCCCCCAGGTCGCGGGCGCGGGCGGCGATGGTGTAGCCCATCTGGCCGGAGGAGCGGTTGCCCACGTAGCGCACCGGGTCGATCGGCTCGCGAGTGCCACCGGCGCTCACGACTAGGCGCCGGCCCCGCAGCGGGCCGCCGGTGCGGCCAAGGAGCGCCCGCAGTTCGCCTTCGATCGTCCAGGGCTCGGGCAGCCGGCCCTTGCCGCTCACGTGCTCGGCCATGCGCCCTTCGCCGGGCTCCAGGACGGTGTAGCCACGGGCCTGCAGGGTCGCCAGATTGGCCCGGGTGGCGGGGGCGGC
>SFCB01000003.1 GCA_004367505.1 Chloroflexi bacterium OHK40
CGCCTTGGCGCTGGCGTAGCCAAACGTGAGAAAGACGCTCGCCGGCTTGACGCCAAGCGCGAGCGCAGACAGCCCGGCAAATTCGTCGAGCGCCACTACTGACAGCGTTGCGGTTGTGGTGGTCGGTGCCACCGTCGCCGTGGGCGCGCTGACACCCGGCGCACCACACCCCGCCAGCACCAACGTCCCAACCCCGATCAGAAAGCGCCGGCGGCTGATCAGCCGCTCCGCCAGTTCGACGCGCTCGATGGCGCTGAGATGGCGATGCCCGTTGGCGTGCAGCCAGGCGGCCAGTTCGCGCAGATCGTCGGTGGCGGGCGCGCAGCGGGCGAGGGCATCGAGCGTGTGAGCGTTGGTTTTGGTTTGTGTGGTAGTCAGCATTGCCATCCTTACTCTTTCTAGTTCGTGTACATGAGCTGCGCCCTGATACCTGACCCTTGCGCCTCAGCGCTTCCGTGCCAGCGTCAGCCCGTCGCCGAGCGGCAGCAGGCTCAGGTCGATCCGTTCGTCGGCGTGGAGCCTGGCGTTCAGGGCGCGCAGCGCCTGCGTGTCGGCGTCCTGCGCCGCATCGTCGGCCACTGCGCCGCCCCAGAGCACGTTGTCGATCGCGATCAGCCCGCCGGGGCGCACGAGCTGGAGGCATTGCTCGTAGTAGCCGGCGTAGCCCTCCTTGTCGGCGTCGATGAAGGCAAGGTCGAAGCTCCCGGCCTGTCCTTCGGCCAGCAGCGCCGCCAGCGTCCCGGCGGCGGGGGCCAGGCGCAGGTCGATCCTTGCCGCCACGCCCGCCGCCTGCCAGTAGCGTTGCCCGATGCTGGTGTAGGCTTCGCTCACGTCGCAGGCGATCAACTTCCCGTCCTCTGGCAGCGCCAGCGCCATCCACAGGGCCGAGTAGCCGGTGAACGTGCCGATCTCCAGCACGCGCCGGGCGCCGAGCAGCTTCAGCAAGAGTGCCAGGAACTGCCCCTGCTCCGGCCCGATCTGCATGCCGCCCTCCTCCATCTGCGCGGTCTCCTCGCGCAAGCGGCGCAGCAGCTCCGGCTCGCGCACCGATGTGGCGAGCAGGTAGCGGTAGAGCGCCGCGCTCAGCCCCAGGTTGCGCCCGCCGTCGTCGTCCTCCTCGGTCGGTTCAGGAAGGCCAAGGTTGGCCCGCGCCCGCCCGATCAGCGCGATCAGCGCCGGGCGGAACTGGTTCGGCTTGTCGAGCGGCGCATCGAACGGCACCCGCAGTGGCTCTTCGCGGTCGTCGGCCCGCAGCACAAGCTCGATGCCGTCCCGGTCGGCATGCCGCAGTTCGGCCTCCCGCGCCCAACGCTGGCCGGCCAGGCCATGGGCCAGGTCGAGCATCTCCCGGCGGTGGTCCTCGTTGATGTGCGCTACCACGCCGCTGACAAACTTCTCGGGAAGCGTGCGATCGTCGCTCATTGCCGTTTCAGCGCCTCCTCGATGTCGCCCAGTACCTGCAGCGCCGCCAGCGGCCCGCCGATGCTCGTCCAGACCGCGCCGTCCACCTCGACGACTCGCGCCTGTTGCACGACGTCGAGTTGCTGGAACAGCGGGTTTGCGCGGGCCGTCTCCAGCGCGGTCGCGCCCTCTGGGTTGAGTGTGCCAAGGAACAGCCAGTCGCTGTCGAGCAGCTCAAGTTGCTCCAGGCTGAGCGGGTCGGTGTGCGCGCCGTGAGAGCCGGCCAGTTCTACGATCTCCTCCGGGCGGGTGAAACCGATATCGGCGAGTACGCGGCTCGAGAAGGTGGTCGGCATCATCACCACCGGGCCCTGCGGCATCCAGCGCGCTACGTTCGCCTCGGCGCCATCGGCGGGCAAGAGCGCCTTCACTGCGGTGACCCGTTCGTCATACTCGGCGAGAAACGCCTCGGCTTCTGCCGCGCGGTTCAGCGCGCCCGCGATACTGGTGAAGGCGGTTTTCCAGTCGTCGCTCGGCTTGTAGGTTGCCACCACCGGCGCGATCGCGCTCAGCTCCGGCAGCAGCCCTTCGATCTGTGGGATTAGCGACCCGGCCAGGATCAGGTCGGGCTCCAGCGCGACGATCGCCTCCAGCGAGGGCTCGGCAAGTGTGCCGACCGACACAACGTCGCTGGCTTTGTCGCCCAGGTAGAGCGGCAGGCCGGCCTGGCCGCGCCCGTTGACCGCGCCTACTGGGGTGAGGCCCAGCGCCAGCGCGCTGTCGAGATCCAGCTCGCTCAGTGCCACCACGCGCTGCGGGTTCGCCGGCACCGTCACCGTCGCGCCGCGGGCGTCGGTGATCGTGCGTGTCGCGTCCCCCGCTGACTGCGCCGCGGTGCTGGCGGAACCGCCGGTCGTCGGGTCGCCGTCCACTGCGGCCGCCAGCTGCGGTACCAGTTCCGCGAACACGATCGGCAGGCTCAGCACGCTGCTGTAAACCAGGGCCGGGCCGGCGAGCTCGCCCGCGCCGCTGGTATCCAGCCAGATCACCCGCCCTTCCCGCACCGCCCTGAGCTGCTGGTAGATCGGGTTGGCCTCGATCTGCGGGCGCTGCTCCGGGGTGGCCGTCCAGAGCAGCACATCGGTGTCCAGCAGGTCGAGCCGCTCGCCGCTGATCGTGCCGTAGAAGGCGTCGCCGGCGATCGCCTCCAGCTCACCGGGCAACACGAAGCCGAGCGATGTCAGGACCCGCTGGCGCTCGTGCTGGGGGCCAGAGAAGAAGAACTGCCCATCGCTGGCCGGGGCGGCGATGGCGGCGGTGGCTCCCTGAAATTCCGGGTGCTGCTGGCGCAACTCGGCGAAGCGGTCCTCGGTGGCTGCGACAAGCGCCTCGGCCTCGGCGGCGCGCCCGAGCGCCTGGCCGATCACGCGGGTCTGCTCCTGCCAGGGCACGCCGAAGTCGACATACGCATCAGACTGGGCCAGGGTAGGGGCGATCTGGCTCAGCGTTGCGTACTCATCCTCGGTGATGCCCGCCGAGACAGCGATGATCAGGTCGGGCTGGAGCGCGGCGATCGCCTCGATATTCAGCTCGCCGAAGGGCATGTTGAGGATCGCGGGCGCCTCACCGGTTACCCGGTCGGCCGCCCATGGCCAGACGGCCTGCGTGTCGTCGCCGAAGAAGTAGCGCACCGCCACCGGCTGCACGCCGAGGGCCAGGATGGGGTCCTGGTCGGTGTAGCCGAGCGCAATCACCCGCTGCGGCGCACTCGGGATCGTGGTGTTGCCATATTTGTGTTCGATTGTCAGAGGAAAGGTGGTGGACGCTGCGGTCGGCGCGGGAGTCGGGGCAACGGGAGCACTGGTGGGAGCAACGCTAGGAGCATCTGTCGGTGCCAGAGTGGTCAGCGCGGGAGCGGCGGTCGGTGCGGGAGCGGCGGGTGTTCCGCCGCAGGCGGCGAGCAGAGCGAGCAGGGCGAACAACAGCATGGTTCGGGGGAGCATTCCAGAGCCTCCTTGAACGTCTCCTGTGCCGGTGCGGCGACAGGGCTTACAGCTCCGTGACGGTGTCCAGGCTCGATCGGACTTGTGGCGGAGCGCGCGGGAGCCGAAGGTTCGGCGCCAGCAGGAGCGTGCGCATCAGCCATGCTGCCGACGGCGAGAGCCTGCCTGTGGCCAGACACCGGCGCAGTTGATCGCGATCCTCAGCGTCGAATCTGTCAGAACCTCTTGCAAGGCATATCAACCCGGCACGTGCGACATCGTCGGACGCGATGGGAAGCGCTGACACAGCGCAGCTCGAAGAATCTGTATAGGCTAACGATCGGGGTTAGATTATACTAACACTCATGGTTTGTCAAGTTAATGATGAGCTAACTGTGTATACCCTATGTGCCCTTCCCCGCCGGGATGCAAAAAAATTTGCAGCATCGACGGACAAATTTGGGCCTGTCCGGGCTACGCTCTCTGCGCCGGATGGTAGCGCTGTGGGAGAACACCACTGCTTGCCGGTATTCCTGCCCCACCGAGCTGCCCTCGACCGCATCAGTACGCGGAAGCTGAGCTGGTGTCGATCCTGCCGGCCTGCATCTGGAACGGAGAGGTGGTCATGTTCAAGAAGATCAAAGCGTCCCTCTCGAACGGGTGGTGGAATGAGCGCCCGGAACAGCAGGCCACAGATCTCGTGCGGCACGCTGCCCACCTGCACCGTCGGGCTGACGAGATGATGCAGCAGGGAAAGTATGCCGACGCGCTGCAACAGTACCAGGAGGCGCTTATCATCGCGCGCGAACTGGCCCGAACGCATCCCGACGATCATCTTCACAGCCAGGCGATGGCGAGCATGCTCTATAGCATGGCCAGTGCGCTGACCGCATGTAATCAGCCGGCGGCAGCGGTCACTGCGCTCGAGGAGAGCGAACAGCAGTACCGCGCGCTCGACGCTGCGGGTGTGCTGCAAGCGGCGCCGCTGGTCGCCGATGTGCAGGCACGCAGAGGTTTCGCCCAGCATGTCCGGGGCTATGGTGCCTCGGCTGTGCTCGACCTGGATGCCGCCGTTGTCGCATATCGTTCGCTCTATAGCGGGCGCGACAACGATCCACTCGCGCTTGACCTGGCGCGGGTGCTGGCAATGAACGCCGCCGTGCTACGCGCACACGGCGATCCCGACCTGGCGGTCGCCGCTGCTGATGCTGCGCTGCGGCTCTATCTCTCGCGAGCCGCGGCAGTCAATCGTACTCCCGCCGTAGCGCTCCACGCGACGTATACCCTGATGGCGGCAAACGTGGCTTCGGAGATTCACGCAGCCCACCGGCGCATGGATCTGGCGTTTGCAGCCGACGAGATTGCCGTACACACGGCCCGTTCGCTCCTGCCCCGCAACACTGGCCGGGATCGCAGCGCACTCGCGCTGGCGCTGACTCGCAAAGGGCTGCACCTGCGGGCCAGCAATCGCCCTGCGGAGGCCGGGCCACTCCTCAACGAGGGCCACAGGCTCGACTCTGCCGCCGCGCAGCAGGCTATCGCACACTGGGAGGAAGTGCAGGCCGGCGTCGCGCCCATCCAGATAACGGTAGCGACAGCGCTCGCCGCTGCGGCCAAGGACTTGGGAACCGAGCGTGTCCCTGCCAGTCTGGCATCCAGCCTGATCCGTCCGACACGTGAGGTTGTGCTCTTTTCACCCTTCGATCGGTGCAGCCCGCAACAGGCGCACACCTATGCCCGACAACTGGCCGAGATCAGCGTCGCGTTGCTGCCGGCAAAGCGCGAGGAAGGGCTGCGGCTCGGGCTGGAAGCGCATTACCTGTTTGCGATCGCCTCGCGTGAGCAGTCCTCGGCGATGCGCTATCAGCTGAACGTGTATGGGCCGCCATGGGTGCGTACGCTGCTGGCTTGTTCCAAAACATATGAAGCGGAGGGGCAGCTCTCCATGGCCCTCGACCTGGCCGCGTGGGGCAGCGGGGTTGTGCAGAACATGCTTCCGGCGCGCGTTCTGGACACCCAGCTGCAGCCACTGATCCGCGACTGTCTGGAACAGCACGGGCGGTTGTGCATGGCCACCGGTGATACTCGCGCGGCCGAGGAGATGTTGCGCCAGGCGCAGACGTTGTCAGGCAACTGATGTGCTTTGAGCGTGATACGCGATGTGTGGAAGGAGCCGAACGATGCTGCCATGGCTCTCTGCGCCGAACACGGCGCTGGTGGTCTTGCTGATGCTGTCCGCCGGTGCCGTTGCTGCGCCGCTCGCGCCGGTAGGTGGCGAAGATGCCACTGCTGCCCTGAGCGACGCTGGAGGCTCGGTAATCGCCTACGTCAGTTCCAGTACCGATAACCAGGCGATCCGTCTGGTCAATCCCGATGGCACGGGCGATCGTGCATTCTGGCGTGTGCCTACGGCAAGCGAGCCCGGCGATGGGATCGGCACCTTGAGCTGGCATCCCGATGGCGCCGAACTGCTCTTCGATAGCGGACACGACTGGCAGCGCTCGATGGCGATCCGCGATCTCTATGCCGTTACGCCGGATGGGTCGCGCTTCCGCCGGGTGAGCAGCCCACCAGGGCCAAACGAGTACGGCCCCTACCCAACCGGCACCGTGACGTTTATCGTTGATGCGATCGAGCAGGGCGATGTGCAGATCTACATCGACGGCGCGGCGGAGCCAGTCAAGTATTCCGCCGGGCTCTACGATGTCTACCGGATCACCCAGACCGTGGCCGACCTGGGCGATGGCGTTCGCCAGTATATTCGCCTGTGGGACCCAGAAACCTACAGCTATCCCTGCCATTTCAGCGCAAACGGCTGGGTCGATGTCGTACCAGGGCAGGTCAACGATCTCGGCACGCTGTATTTTGGGGCTGTGAGCTCCGATTTTGCTTGCCCACGAATGTTCAGCGCCACCTGGTTCCACGATGGGAGTCGCCTGCTGTACCTCTTCCGTGAAGCGACTCCAGACGCCAGTCCCGAGAACAACCTCTGGCAGATCGCCACCCGAGCGCCCGTGAACACGATCGGCTCACGGGTGCTTGATATGAATGCCTACACAGCGCCGGGGAAACTCTACCGGGCCGTGATGGGGCCAACCGCCGCGCAGGCTGATCAGATGCTCTTCTTGCAGAACCAGGCGCTCTCCGACGTCGTGTTTTACGGCACCACCGCGAATGCGGCCAGCAGCCGATCGATCAATCTGGGCCGGTGTCCGCAAGTCACTTGCGATCTGCTTGATGTCGCCTGGCTGCCGGATGGTTCGGGATTCGTCCTTGCCCGGTACGAGCACGAGGCCCTATCAACTCCGGTTGGCGCCCTGTATCGGTACACCTTTGCCGACCAGCGCTTGACCGCGATCGTGCGCCTGCCCGGCGAGGCGATCGGCAAACTGGCCGTCGCTCCCGACGGCGAGGCCATTGTCTTCGAGCGCGGGCCATTCGTGGCTGGTACGACCGACCAGGTCTACTGGGGACCGGCAGTGCAGTGTCCCTGCGAGCTGTGGCGGGTCCAGAGCGATGGGAGCGGGCTGCGCCAGCTCGTCGCCGATGGGCGCGCGCCAGCCTGGGGCAGACTGGCACCCGGTGCTGGACCTGAGCCAGACCCGAACCTAACGCCACGGGCCTGGCTGCCGTTCGTGGGTGCGAAGTAGCGTTGCCACAACGACAGCCTGGTTTCGCTCAGGCTGGTCCCGATCGTGACGGCACACACACGTGGTTCTGGTCGAAGGAACAAGGAAGGGCATCGCCATGACCTCACTCGACCGCGATCCGTCGTCGCACCGCCGATTGTCTGGCAGGCGGTGGTTCATCTGGCTGCTGACCAGTGTCGTCGTGATCGTCGGATATATCGGCTTTGGCTTCTTCCGCAATCAACGCAACTACACCGCTGGCCACCGAGCCTGGCAGCAGGCCGACTGCGCCACTGCCCTTGACGCCCACGACAGGGTCATCAACCGGAGTCTCCTTAACCCGATCCGCTGGTTTGCCGATCAGGCTGAGCTGGAGCACGCTCAGTGCCGTGCGTTTGAGTATGCCCTGGAAAGTGAACGATCCGGCAACCTGTCTGGGGCGCTCTATGGCTACACGACCTTTGTGACCTCCAAACCCACGAGTCCGTTGAACGAGGCCGTGCGCACACGGATCAGGGCCCTGTTCGAGACCGCGAGCGCTACGCAGCTCGCCGCCAGCACGACCTGCGCCAAAACAGCCGAGTTGCTCCGCAACAAGTTGGTACCGCAGCCGGAACTCACGATGCCGGCGCTTTATCACGCCTGTGGCCAGCGCTATACTGCCGACAACAGTCCGTATCAGGCGTTCGCCGCCTACCAGACGTTGCTTGCCGAATATCCCGATCACGCCCTGGCCGAGGAGGCGGAGGCGGCGCTGCTCACGAATCCGGCCGCGTGTGAGAACCTTACCGAGCTTCGGACTCAGCTCGCTGACCGCGCGGATTTTCTGCCGACCCTGTATCTGACCTGTGGCGAGCAATTCGAGGAGCAAGACCCCGCTGAGGCGGTGGCGCTCTACGAGCGCTTTCTGGCCGATTTCCCCGACGACCCGCGCGCCGAAACGGCACGGGCCGGCCTTGCCCGCGCCATGGTGGCCGAGGCCCGTTCAGCCGGCGCAAACGAGATCCTCGCGCCGTCGTCACGCGGGACTGCCCCACGGAGCAGCACCATCATCGAGATCCAGAATGACGCGCCCTATCGATTGCAGATCGTCTTGAGCGGGCCGGAGTCGCTGATCGCGGAAATTGCTGCGTGTGATCGATGCAGCGAAGTGTCCTCAATCATGCAATCATTGGCGTGCCAGGCCAGAGGGCCGGTTGGGCGTTACACCCTCCCGCCAGGTGAGTATGATGTCGTCGTCAGGACGCTCAGTGGCGATGCACAGCCATTTACCGGCACGTGGACGCTCAACGATAGCAATGAGTATTACCAGTGCTTCTTTGTGGCGAACTGGCCCTCGTGAAGAGCGGGCTGCAGCACGTCTACGAGGGAGACGGTGAACCAGATCCAGGCCGCGTTCCGGTTTACCGATAGCGACCTTGCCGCTAACCGCCAGGGCTGGGCGACCGAGCAGCAGGTGCGCCGGCTCGCGCAGGGCTCTGGCTGCGGCTTTGCGATCGCTGGCGCTACGGCGGCTGGGATGTTCCTGTTCGCCTTCGTTGCCGGGCTCGCGGTGGTCGCCGGCGCATTCGTGTTCGGGTGGTCAGCCGGTTCTGGTGGCATAAGCGCCATGCGGCCATCATCGGCGATCGGCATCCTGGCGCCATTCGTGCTGGGTCTGAGCCTCCTCGGCTTCCTCCTCCTGCTGGCAGTGCGTATACGCCGCGACCGGAGCGAGCGGCGCGTTGCGCGTTGTAGCGGCCCATTCCGCATCGAAAGCCGATTCCTGGAGACCGACTCGCTCTCCAAAACACTGCATGTCGATGGGCGGCGCTTCAAGATCAATCCGTTCCAATCACGCGCGTTGCGTCCGTATCAGGGGAGACGCATCACGGTGTATTACTTTCCACATGCCCGGGAGATTGCGTCGATCGAGCTAGTGGGTCACCACGGTGAGTGCGCTGGAGGGCGCACTGGTTGAGACACCCCGATGGGGCGTCTTGACCCCGCAGGATCAGGAGGGTGGCTGGGAGCACAGGCCGCTGGCAGACGCGCGGGAGGTGCACGAGCCCGGGATGTCGCTGTTTATCGCGTGAGGCGGAGCTAACGAGCTGACAGGGTTGGCTTCGCCTGCGCGGAGCACGGGCGAGCTCGAACGTTTGAGTGCTTCAGGCGTTCACATGTTTCAGGAGCGTTATCTTTTTCTCCACCGGATGCACGTGAACCACCGGCTGGCCCTGTTGCCGGGCATAGGCAACCACATCGCCTGTGCCGCCCAGCGCGACAGCCGGCAGGCCGTTCCAGACGGCGATCAGCAGGTCGCTCGAGTCGACCAGCCAGTGTCCCAACGCCATGTAGGCCGTGTTTGAGCGCTCCACGAACGGCAGCCGGTGCACGTGGCGGCTGCGCGCGACCAGTTCGTAAAAACGTTTCCGCTGCGGGCCAGGCGCAAAGTTTTCCGCGATATCGTCGCACGCCAGGCACGCCTCCAGGGGGATGCCGCAGGCCAGGGCTGTCTCGGCGAAGATCGTGTCGGCGCCGGCGGCAAGGCCGGAGAGGGCCACGATGCCCCCCGGAGCCGCCCGCTGCATCCGCGCGAGAATGGCGCGCAACGCGCGCTCCACAAAGCGCGTGGCCGAGTCGTCGCCAAGCCGGCAATGGCCGGTCACTGCTACAATACATGCCATGCCGGGTACCCACAGTGCGCCCGCAGTTGGGAGGCTGAGAGACGATCGGGTGCGTTCACTACCACAAATACACCACAGGTTGACGCCAGATTGTTTGGACATGCTGCTGAATTTTCTGCGCCCTGGCCCTCCACGCCGAGCGGATCGGGGGCGCGCATGACCCCTCCCTGCGTGTTTCTGTCCTATGCCCGCAGCGATCTGGCCTATGCACGCACCCTGCACGATCGCCTGGAAGCGGCGCGGCTCACGGTCTGGTGGGATCAGGAGGAGCCGCCGGGGGAAGATTGGACGGAGCAGCTCCTCGCCTGGCTGGAGGGTGCCCACGCGGTGGTTGTGATCGTCTCGCGCGACAGCGCCGTTGCGCCCTCGGTGAAGAATGAGGTTCTCCTGGCCCAGGACTATCATCGTCGTGTGATCCCGGTGCTGCTCGAGCAGGCCCGTGGCGGCCTCTGGCTGCTGATCCGCTCGCTGCAATGGATCGATGCCCGCGATGGCCGCGATCCGGTGCCCGCGCTCCTGGAGGCCCTGCGCGCTGCGCCCCCTCCCGCACTCCCCGACCCGACCGACGAGGCCCTCGCCATGGATGACGTGATGGCGCGGTATGCTCCGCCCCCGGCCAGCCTGGTGCAGGCGCAGGTGACGATTACGCTGCCCGGTGACATTCGCGATTTTAGCGACCGCGAACGGTCGGGGCTCATCCAGATCATTGCACGGTTTGCCAGGCTGCGCCCCGACCAGATCAAGATTGTGCGCGTCGAGGCCGGTAGCGTCCTTGTGACGCTGCAGTTGCCCGAGTCGAGCGCGCGCTGGCTCGTTACGCTCTACGAGCGCCAGGCGCCGCTGATCGACCTGCTCGACATCCATGCCGTGCGTGACCTGCGGGTGCTGCCCGCGCCGAACAGCGCGGTGGAGCCCCCTGCGGCGGCGCCAGAGGTTGTGGAGTGGCTCGGGGCATGGCTGCGGGGATGGACCCGCCGCTCCGTCCTCGCCGGCGCGCTGGCTGCCCTGTTGCTGGTTGCTGCGCTGACGATGACCCTGCGCGCTCCGGCGCCGCCAGATGGAACGCTGGTCGGCATGGTCGTGGCGGTCCAGGGGACGCTTGAGCTGCGGAGTGTGGGCTGGAATGCCTTCGTCCCCGTAGCGGCTGGCGCCCATCTCCAGGCCGGCGATCGGCTGCGGCTGGAGCCGGGTGCGCAGGCCCGCGTGGTGTGCGCTGATGGCACCCTCATCGAGGTGCAGGCGGGGAATGCGCCGGTTCCGTGCCAATCGCAGGCCGAGCGGCTCTTCGATATCGCCAGGGTACCCTGGGCGAATGCGGTGCTCAGCGCGGGCGATGCTGCGTTGCCTCGGGTTATCATGCCCCGTGCGACCGCCCTGCTGACGACCATGCCGGCAGTTCGCTGGACCGCTGTGGATGGCACGGATAGCTACACCGTGATCCTGTACCGCGAGGGCGAGGAGCTCTGGCGCGAAACGGCCCAGGACACTACGACGCTGCCCTACCCCGCCGATCAGCCGCCGCTGGAGCCCGGTCCGATCTATCGCTTTGCCGTTACCGTCGAGGATGGGCCAGAGGAGATCGCCCAGGGTTCTGGTGTGCAGGTGCTTGATGCGCAACAGGGGCAGGCCATCCGCGCGGAGGCCCGGCAGATCGAACAGCTCGACGTGGACGACGCGATCAGATTCCTGCTCCTGGCGAACCTGTACGCCAGCCACGGGCTGTACGCCGAGGCGCTCGTACTGCTCGAGTCGCCCGAAGACCCATCTGCGCAGCCGGCGCTGTTCCAACTGCGCGGCGATATCTACCTGGCGGTGGGGCTGCCGGAGCTCGCCATTGCCCCCTACACCCGGGCGCTCGAAGCTGCGGCGCGAGCGGGTGACCAGCCCGCGCAGGCACGGGCCAACCGGATGCTCGGGACCGTCTACAGCCGGCTCGGCGGCGAGATCAACCGGGCGCGGGCCGTGGCGCACTTCCAGCAGGCGCTCCGGTTCGCCGAGGAGGTCGGAGATGTCGAGGCCCAGAAGGAGTTGCGCCAGCTTCTGGCCGATCTGGCCTGAGTTGCGGCTGGCGCTGTGCAGCCTGCTGCTCCTGCTCACCCTGCTGCCGGGCGTGCCGACCCTGGCCCCTGTCTACGCGGGAATGTCTACGCGCCAGAACGACCCGGCGGCACAGTGTGCTGAGGGCATGCAGCTTGCCGAAGCGGGCCGGACGGATGCGGCGCTGCCGCTGCTGGCGGCCGGGGTCGCCGGTGCAACGTCGGGCGTCTTCGACGCCCCCGAACTGCCTGGCGCCTGTGCCGCGACCCTCGGCAGGCTCCTGCAGGACCAGGGACGCCTCGACGACGCGCTTGCGGCCTACGCGACCGCGCTTCAGTTCTTTGAGACACAACCCAACGACGCGGCGACGCTCGATGTACTCGAGCGCATCGGCGCCGCCTATGCCGGCCTGGGCCAGACGATCGAGGCGCTGGAGGCCTACCGCCGCGCCCGCGACCTCGCCCGCGCGTTGGAGGACCGCCCACGCGAGATGGTCGCCCTCGCCAACATGTTTCGTCTGTTCCATGAACAGCGACACTGGCGGGAAGCGCTGGAGCTCACCCTGCAGATGCAGCAGGTCGGGCGCGCGATCACCGAAGAAACGGGCGACGGGCTCTTCGAGAGCATCGGGCTCCTTTTCACCATGGTTGTGCTGGTGGGCCAGTGGCGCTGCACCGAGGCGCCCGTAGTTGGTCAGCAGGCCCTGGACCTTGCCCGTGACGATGAACGGTTCAATGTGGCCGGGACGGTCGCCTTTAGCAACGGCCAGTGTGCCTTGATCCAGCAGCGCTACGACGATGCGCTGGAGTTCTACCGCCAGGCCGTGGTGTACAGCCGCGCTCTGGGCGATCACGACATCGAACTGCTCGCCCTCGACGGCGTGGCCAGGGTCCACCGGACGCACCAGCGCTACGACGAGGCCCTGGATGTTATCCGGCTGGCGCTGCAGCGGGCACGTGCACTCGATGACCGCGACCGGGAGGCCGATCTCCTCGGTGCGATGGGGAGTATCTACAGCGACCAGGCGCGCTACGATCAGGCGCTAAACCTCTCCCGGCAGGCCCTGCAGATCGCGCGCGACCGGCGCGACCGCTTCGGCGAAGCGTTTCAACTGCTGCACATGGGCGAAATGTACCGCCACCAGCGTCGCTACGATGAAGCGCTCGCGACCCACCAGCGCGCCTTGCAGATCGCCCGCGAGATGGGTTTTCGGGAACTTGAGGCCTTCGCGCTGACCTATCTCGGCGAGGATTACGCCGCGCAGCAGCGCCTCGATGAGGCCCTCGACGCCGGGCTGCGGGCCCTGGATGTGTACGATACGGTGCGCACCACCGCCGGCAGTGATGCCGCGCGCATCGGGATCGTTGAACAAAACTTCTTCGCCTACGACCGCCCCGTCTGGCTGGCCCATCAACTGGGCCGGGACGACCTGGCCTTTGCGATCAGCGAGCGGGGGCGCGCTCGCGCCTTCCTCGATGGCCTGGCCACCGGCACGATCGAGCTCTCGGACGACACCGCCAACCAGCTCTTTCAGCGCGAGCGTGAGACGGCGCTCACCTGGCTGTTGGCACAGGATGCGCTCAACCAGGCCCGCGCCCGGCGCTCGTCCGACCGCGCGCGGCTGGCCGAGCTTGAGGCCCGGCTCGAAGCGGCGGAAGCCGCCCACGCCGCCGCCCTGCGCGCCATCGACCAGCGCGGTGGCCAGCTGGCGGCCCTGGTGCCGGGGCGCGCGCAGGCGCCGCTGAGCCGCGTGGAGGTGCAGGCGCTACTGCCACCCCGCACCACGCTGGTGTCGTACTGGCTCGGCGGCGACCAGACGCTGGCATTTGTGCTCAGCGCCGATCAGTTCCAGACGATCGCGCTGCCAGTCGGGGTTGCCGAGGTGACGCAGCACGTCCGGCAACTGCGCAGTGTGTTGATCTCGGCTCCGCCCACGCAACGGATCAGCCAGCCGTCAGCGGCCGTGTGGCTTCACCGGCAGCTGATCGCGCCGCTGCGCCCCCACCTGCGCACCTCGCGACTGCTCATCGTTCCCCACGCCTCGCTGCACCACCTGCCCTTCGCCGCGCTTGGCGACGAGCGCGGGCGGATGCTGCTGGACGAGTTTACGCTGACCTTGCTGCCCAGCGCCAGCACGCTGCGGTTTCTCGAACGCCCGGCATCCGCGCCGGTTGCTGCGCCCCGGGCGCTGGTGCTGGCCAATGCCGACTACACCCTGCCCAGCGCCGCCGCCGAGGCGCAGGCCATCGCCGATCTGTTCGATAGCCAGCTCCTCCTGGGCAGCCAGGCCACCGAGCAGGCGCTGCGCGCACACGCCGGGCAGGCCGGCATCCTGCACATCGCCACCCATGGCGAGTACCTCCCCGATGCGCCGCTGGCCTCCTACCTCACCCTGGCGCCAGGCTCGCCTGAGCACACACCCGCCGCCACCCGTGGCAGCGACGAGCCCAGCGGCGCGCGGCTGGAGGTCGCCGACGTCTACGGGCTGGATCTGCGGCAGACCGACCTGGTGGTATTGAGCGCCTGCCAGAGCAACCTGAGCGCCTGGACCTCCGGCGACGACATGGTCGGGCTGACGCGCGCATTCCTGTATGCCGGGGCGTCAAGCGTTGTCGCCTCGCTGTGGCTGGTGCCCGACAAGGCAACCAGCCAGTTGATGGAGCGCTTCTACACCCATCTGCGGGCTGGTAGTGGCAAAGCCGAGGCTCTGCAGAAAGCCCAGCAGGAGATCCGGGCGCGCTACCCCAGCCCCTACTACTGGGCCGGCTTCGTGCTGCTGGGCGAGGGGGAGGGCGCGCTCGTCGCTGTACCATGGTGGCAGCGCCTCCCCTGGTGGGCCTGGCCGGTGGCGCTGAGCCTGGCGATCGTCGGAATAGGGGGCGCCTGGAGACAACGAAACCGATGGCTGCGGGACGATCCGCGCAAGGGGTAGTGCGGGGCAAAGGTATCAGAACGCCTGTCCCCGGTCCCCGGTCCCCTGTCCTCAGCGAAATGCGAGCAGCCATGTCATCTGTCGCCAACAAGGAGTTCGGCCACCTGGTGCGCGGCGCAGTCAACGCCATCGCCGATTTCGAGGGCCAGAACGTCTCGATCATCGAGGCCGAGTTAAGCGAGCGCATCTGCATGGCCCCGACGGCGATTCACCGCTTTAAGGCCGGGTACGTGCCCCGCGACCCCCGAATCATCGAGGTCCTGGCCGAGGCGGGCGTCCGGCGCGCCTACCTGAACCGCGCCTGGCTGCAGCGCTTTTTGCGCGCCGCGCATTACCACGATGCCGCCGCGCTGATCGAGCGTCTCATCCCGCCGGAATCGGCGCCGTCGGCATTGCCCGAGCGCAGCTACCACAACCTGCCACCCCTGACCACCAGCCACTTCGTGCTACGGGCCGAACCCTCCACCGCCGTGTTCGAAGGACTGCGCCAGCGCTGCGCCGTGGTGGTGATCGTCAGCCTGGGGGGCATGGGGAAGACCAGCCTGGCCCGTGAAGTGGCCGCCCACTGCCTGCGCCCGCCCGAGAGCGGCGAGCACGAGCCGTGCTTCGATGCGGCGGTGTGGATCAGCGACAAAGACACCCCCGGCTCCACCTCGCTCACCCGGCTGCTCGACGAGATCGCCTACACCCTCGACTATCCTGGCCTGACCCGCCTGGAGCAGACGCACAAGCGCCGCGAGATCGAGCACCTGCTCAAGCGGCGGCGCATCTTGCTGATCGTCGACAACTTCGAGACCATCACCGATGCCGCGCTACTGCCCTGGCTTTTGCGTCTGCCCGAGCCGAGTAAGGCTCTGGTCACGACGCGCGAATACCGCAAGGAATTTCAACAGGGCGCCTGGCTGGTCGAGCTTGGTGGCATGGCCGAGACCGAGGCCCGCCAGCTGATCGCGGAGCGTTCGCGCCAGCTGAAGCTCCAGCTTCCTCCCGACGAGGCCACCATCCAGCAGCTGATCGGCGTGACCGGCGGCAACCCCAAAGCCATAGAAGTGGTCCTCGGCCTGGCGAAAAGCACGGGGCACGCACTGGCGCAGGCTATCGAGCAACTGCGCAGCGGGCCGGACCACCTGTTCGCCGATCTGTTCACCCTGAGCTGGTCGCTGCTTGGTCAGGACGCCCAGCAGATCCTGCTCGCCACCACGTTGTTCCCCACCAGTGTCGACAGCTCCGCCCTCGCCGAGGTGGCTGGTCTGAGCGAGCCGGTCTTCTTCGCCGCCGTGCGGCAGCTCACGGAGTTGGCCCTGCTCGATACCGAGCAACTCGATGACCCGCAGCAGCCGGCGCGCGCGCCCATCCGCCGTGCGATCCACCCATTGACACGCGCCTTCCTCGAACGGCAGCAGGCCGTCCAGGCAGCCTTCCTCGGGCATGCGCGCGAGCGCTGGCTCGCCTGGGCCGTGCGCACTGCGGCCCGTGTCGGCTATGCCGTCGAGGATCTCGCCCGGCTCGAACCGCTGGATCGCGAGGAGCCCACGCTCTTCGCGGCGCTCACGTGGGCATTCGCGCACAACCGGGATGCCGAGGTGATCCAGATCGCCAGGGGGATTGAGTTCTACTACTACGTGCGCGCTCAGTGGAGCAAGAAGCTATACCTGCACCAGCTCTACATCGAGGCCGCGCGCCGGCTGGGCGATATCGGCGAGGAGATTGTGGCGCTCACCTTGCACATCCAGTTGCTCAGCCGGCAGGGTAACGCGGCGGCAGCCGCAGCCTACGTGTCGCGCCTGCGCGAATGCGTGCGCAGCCATCCACCGCGCGGCGAACGCTTCTTTCACGTGGAGCACGCCTCGGGGCTCTACCAGCTCGCCGAGGGGCACGCGGCAGCGGCAGAGGGCTGCTGGCGCCGCGTGCTCGATCCAGCACAGGCGCATGGCCTCCCCGCGCACATGGTGATTGGCGCCCAACACTGGCTGGCCGTGTGCCTCGCGCAGCAGGGCAAGCATGCCGAGGCGCGCAGCCTGTACGAGTCCGCGCTCACACAGGCGCGACAGCACGGCTACCAGCGCATGGTTGCGCGCAACCAGTTGCAGCTAGCCCTGCTCGACCTGAGTGATGGGGAAGTGGCTCGTGCGATGGGGCGCCTGGAGGAGAGCCGCGCTCACACCAGAGAGCGTGACTGGGAGCAGCGCGCGCGCATCCAGCAGGCGCTGGCGCACGTCCACCTGCGCACCGGCAACCGCGCCGTGGCGCGCGCGGCGCTACTTGAGGCCATCGATCTCTTCGACCGGATGGGGCTGGCCGTCGAGAGCCAGGCCGCGCGCACCGCGATGATCGAGGCGTCGTAGTCCGGTCGGGATGTTGCCCGAGCCTCGCGGGGGCGGATCGCCGGCGTGCAGCAGCCAGAAGGCCAGCATTGTACCCGAGCAGACCTGAACCGTCGCCAGCGACACGGCGTGCCCGCGCGCCTATCCAGCCACATCCGCGCGGCGCCCCTCGCGCAGCAGCGCATCGCCGGCCAAGCGGCCCTGCGGTGACACGGCTGCATCGGGCGCCGGCGCCCACTTCCCCGCCGGGGGCGCTGGCTCGGCCAGACCGTAGGCGATGCAGAGTGGCACCCCGGAGCGTGGGTCGGGCACAACCGCGCCATCCACCCCGAACACCTCGCGCAGCAGGGCGGGGGTGACGACCTCGCCCGGCGCGCCTGCTGCCACTACCCCGCCCGCCTTCAGCGCGATCAGGTGGCTGGCGTGGCGCGTGGCGTGGTTCAGGTCGTGGACCACCATCACGATCGTGCGCGCCTCCTCGCGGTTCAGCCGCTCGAGCAGCTGCAACACCTCGATCTGGTGCGACAGGTCGAGAAAGGTGGTCGGCTCATCGAGCAGGATCACCGCCGTCTCCTGCGCAAGCGTCATGGCGATCCAGGCCCTCTGGCGCTGCCCGCCCGAGAGCGCGTCCACCGGGCGCTCGGCCAGTTCGGCCATGCCGGTCAGCTCTAGCGCCTTCACTACGGCCGTCTCGTCATCGGCGGCCCACTGCTGGAACCAGCGCTGGTGCGGGTAGCGCCCCTGGGCGACGAGCTCGCGCACCGTGAGCCCTTCGGGCGCCACCGGGCTCTGAGGCAGAATGCCGAGTTGCTTCGCCAGTTCGCGGGTGGGCAACTGATGAATGGCCTTGCCGTCCAGGTAGGCCGCCCCGCCCCGGGGCGCCAGCAGGCGGGCCAGGCCGCGGAGCAGGGTGCTCTTGCCGCAGCCGTTCGGTCCCACCAGGGCCGTGATCTGCCCACTCGGAATCGTCACGTCCATCCCGCGAATGATCACCGCCTGGTCGTAGGCCAGGGTGAGGTTCTGTGTAGCGAGTGTGCTCATCTTGTTCCTGACCGGGTGCTATCGTGGCGCTCAGCCATGGCGTTGCCGCCACAGCAGACCAATGAAAAACGGTGCTCCAACGGCGGCTGTGACCAGTCCGGCGGGCAACTCGATCGGCGCGAAGAGTGTGCGCCCGACCAGGTCGGCGGCAACCACGATCAGCGCGCCGATCACGCCAGCGGTCGGTAGCAGGCCGCTGTGATCGGGTCCCACCAGCCGCCGGCTGATGTGAGGTGCCATCAGCCCGACGAAGCCGATCGTCCCGGCGGCGGCCACTGTGGCCGCCGCAAGCGCTACGGCAGTTAGCAATAGCAGGCCGCGCCGCCAGGCCACCGGGCTGCCCAGCCCCCGCGCCACCTCCTCGCCCAGGTTCAGGGCGTTCAGGTCGCGGGCGAGTACGAACGCCAGTGGCACGAAGACTACGATCCAGGGTAGCAACGGCCAGAACTCCTCCCACGAACGGCCGTAGACGCTGCCGGTGAGCCAGATCAGCGCCCGCTGCACGTCGTAGATGTCGCCGAAGGTGATCATCAGCGTGGTGGCCGCGCCGCAGATCGCGCCCAGGCCGATGCCGACCAGGATCAGGCGGATGGGCGAGTCCCCCCCGCGCCATGCCAGCAGGTAGATCAGGCTGGCCACGATCGTCGCGCCGCCGAAGGCCGCCACCGGGATCACCCCGGCCGGTACCTCGCGTACCACGACAATCAAGGTGACGGCCACCAGCCCGGCTCCCGCGCTGATGCCCAGAATCCCCGGGTCGGCCAGGGGGTTGCGGGTGAGCCCCTGCATGATGGCGCCAGCGACGCCCAGGGCCAGACCCACCAGCGCCGCGACGAGCATGCGTGGCAGGCGCAGGGTGTTGACGATGAAGGCGTAATCTTCGTTGCCTGTCGGTAGCCCCAGCACCGTGCGCACGACATCGATCGGCGGGATGGGGTATTCACCCACGCCGATGTTGACGACCATCGCCGCGAGCATGGCCAGCAGTGCTAGTGCCAGCACCGGTGGCACGCGCCGGTCGATGCGGAACGAAAGCCCACGGGTGCGTACCGTTAGCCACGGGGCGCGCGCTGGGCGAGGCGGGGCCTCGATACTCATACCACGGCCTCCTCTACGGCCGGCTCGGTCGGTGTCGCCGCCGTCTCCGCGAGATAGGCGAGCAGTCGCTGGCGACGATCGTCCGGCGTACGGTGCGGGCAGGTGCTGCAATACTCCCCGCCGTCGGTTTTGTACCAGTAGCAGCAGGTTGCCCGATCAAGGAAGATGCGGGATTTCTGCGCGTAGCTGAGCTGGATCAGGCCGATCTGCCGGCTGGTGAGTGGCGATCCTGACACGCGGATGAGCGCCGCGATCTCGGCCTCGATCTGCGCCATCGAGGTCGTTTTGTCCTGCTCCTGCATCAGCCAGACGAGCGTGCTGGCACAGCTATCGGTGACGTTCAGCCACAGCCCGCGCGGCTTGCAGCCCAGGCGGGCGCAGAGGTGATCGATCACCAGGCCAAGGTGGGCCTCGATCGCGTGGCGCATCGCCGTACGCAGGCTGTCGAGGTCGGGCGCCACCGTCGCATCGGAATGATCTGCCGCCGGGTCATCGGCCAGGCAGGTGAACCGATCGCTGAGCAGCGCCAGGGCGTCGGCCTCCTGCGCGGCGTTGTACCTGGTCAGCGTCTTCGTTGCACCGAGGTCGGGTACGCGCCGGTCGAGCAGGTAGCAAGCCAGCGCCGTGCTGATGAGCGGCCACTGGTAGCTTTGCAGGATGGCGCTACCCACGACCATCGGCGCTCTGGTGCGTAGCCGGGCCTGCGTCGCGGTGATCAGCGCATCAAGCCGTACCGCGCCGGGGACAAGATCCGTGTGGGCAATCCAGCCTTCGCCGCTCGACGCGCCCAGTTCAGGCTTGAGGTATTCGCTGAGCGCGCGTACACGGACCAGCGTCTGTTCAAGAGGATGGTTCATCACAGTAATACTCGCCCCTGTTCTCGGCTTTTCGTGCTCGGTTCGCTCATCGTTTCACCCGCCAGCGCACCAGATAGACGAAGAACGGCCCGCCGATCAGTGCCGTCATCACGCCCACCGGCAGCTCCGTGGGCCGCAGCACCAGCCGCGCGGCCACGTCCGAGAGCACTAGGAAGGTCGCACCAATCAGCGCGGCATACGGCAAAATCCAGCGGTAGTCCTGGCCGACGAGGAAGCGCACGGCGTGGGGAATGACCAGCCCGACGAAGCCGATCGGCCCGGCGACGGCCACCGCCCCGCCGGCGAGCAGCACGGTGGCGATGGCGGTCAGCCCCTTGACCCAGCCAGTGCGCTGGCCGAGCCCTTTCGCCACATCGTCGCCGAGCGAGATCGTGGTGATCTGCCGCCCCAGCCCGAGTGCCAGCAGCAGCCCGGCGATCAGGTAGGGTGCGGCCTGGAGGAGCAGGTTCAGGTCGCGCCCCGCCACCGAGCCAGCCAGCCAGAAGCGCACCTCCTCCAGCGTGCGCTGGTTGAAGATCAGCATGCCGGTGGTGAGCGAGGAGAGCAGTGCCGTGAGCGCCGCGCCGGCGATGGTGATCTTCAGCGGGGTGGGGCCACCGCGCCCGAGCGAGCCCAGGGCATAGACGGCCACGGCGGTGAGTGCGGCCCCGGCGAAGGCGAAGAGCGCGTAGAGATAGAGCGAGCCGATCTGGAGAAAGTAGACCGCCGCGACGACCCCGAGCGCGGCGCCGGTCTCGATCCCGAGGATGCCGGGATCGGCCAGGGGGTTGCGGGTGAGCCCTTGCATCAAGGCGCCGGCCACGGCCAGCGCCGCGCCAACCAGGGCGGCCACGGCGGCGCGCGGGATACGCAGCGTCTGGATGATCAGGTGCTCGGTGCTCTCCGGGTTGAAGGCGACGAGTGCCGCCCACACATCGGCGGGCGCGATGTCGGCGGCGCCGAAGGCGATGCTGCTCATCAGCGCCAGGCCGAGCAGCCCGGCGCAGAGCGGCAGGCCGAGCAGCAGCACCGCGCGTGAGCGGGCGAAGCGCAGCGCGCGCGAAGGCGCGGGTTTGGCGCTGAGGGTGGTCATCGAACTCCTCTCGTCTATGCTTGCCTCACACCAGGTCGGTGCGGATCTCGTCGATAGTTCAGAGGCCGTCCGGCAGGAGGCGCGCGATGGAGATCTAGTTAGGTGCGCTCCAGGCTCGGTTGATAGGTAATCCCGATGTCGGTCACCTCGCTCAGATCCAAGGAGCGCGTACCATCGGCACGCATCCCGGCTTTGCGCGAACTGATGCCCACGAGCGGCCCGCCGAGCGAGAGGATCTGCGCACCGGCGTTGATGTCGTGGGTGGCGATGATCCAGGCAGGACGCACAGGTATCTGTACCGTCTGGCCGGTAACATCGACCTGCGTGCCTGTGGGCTGCGTCCGTGATCCACTCGGGTGTTGCTGCGCCGTTGTTGCGCCAGACCGGGTGGCGACGCAGTGCGCCGCTGTTGGCGCTCTAGAGCCAGTGGCTGTACCATTGGTAAGCGCCCCCACGCCGATCAGGAAACCCCGGCGAGTCAGGTTCTCGCAAAGCTCGTTTGATGCTGCCATCGCGCTAATCGGCCATCTCTGCGGCCTTCAGGGTTGGTCCAGATTGCGGCCGCGCGCGCAGCAGCCACAGGTTCGGCATCAGCAGCACAGCACTCACCACAAAGGCCGCCCGCAACGAGCGGTTGCCGATAGCACCGAGCGGCGGCCCGCCCGCCAGCTGGCCCAGCGCGTCGCTCTGCCCGCCCAGCGAGAGCACCGTCGCCCGCACGCGCAGGTCGTCGATCTGGGCGTTCTGCCAGGTGCTCAGCAGCGGGCCGATCAGCCCGCGCGCCACGCTGAAGCCGAGGAAGGCGATAGCCGCCACGGCGATGTGCGGCGCCAGGCCGTAGGTTAGTAGCCCGAGCACCATCACCGCTGTGAAGGCCAGGACCAGGCGGCGCGTCTGCTCGGCGTCGTTGGGGCGCAGGCGGCGGCGCAGCAGTTCGGCTGCCGCAATCGAGAGCAACATCTCGACGCCACCGAGCGTCGCGAGAAGCACGATCGGCGCAAGCGGCGTCAGCGCGGCCAGGTCAAAGGTTGTCACCAGGTGGGCTTGCCAGAGCCGGTCCCAGGCCTCACTAAACAGCCCGAAGAAGAACAGCACACCGAGCAGGCGTAGCAGGTTCGGTCGCCGCCGCACCACCCGTGCGCCGTCCCGTAGCGTCACGGCCAGCTTACGCCAGGTGCTGCGCTCAGCGGCTGCTGCCCGGTGGAAGTTGGTTTCGGGCATCGCCACGAGGCAGTATGCCGCGCAGAGCGCGAAGATCACCCCGCCAACCAGCACCGGTAGCCCGAGATAGATGCTGCCGAGCACTGCGCTGCCAGCAAGCCCACACAAGGCCGCCACCCGCGCCACCTGCTCGCCGCGCAGCAGCGCGTCGCCCAGTCGCTCCATGCCTAACTCATCGGCGAGCCATGCATCGTACGCTCCACTCAGGCAGGTTACACCTACGCCCCAGATCGCCGCGCCGAGCACGGCCATCGGGAAGGTTGGCATAAATGCCTGGAGCAGATAGGCCGCCGCCGTCAGGCCAAAGCCAAGGATGATCGAGAGCCGGCGGCTGACAAGATCCGCGATCACCCCGGTGGGCACCTCACAGAGCAGGATGGTGATCTCCAGCACCGAGCCGACCAGCACCAGCTGCAAGGGCGACATCCCCACCACAGTGAGTTGAAAGACGGTAAACCCGGTCCAGATCAGCACGTTGGCGCCGTCGGCGAGGAAACAGAGGATGAGGTGGCTGCGGTAGGCCGGGCTCACGCGGGTTCTTTCTACCGTCGGGCCTGGTGCTTCAGAGCTCGCACCAGACGGACCGGTGCCTTGAGGGTGTGGGCTGCCCCGGGGATGGGGCCCACGGGCCATGCATGTGAGTACACCCGTACACGCACCAGGCGTCCACCCGGTGGCAAAGCCAACCAGCGGGGTTGGAGTGACAGCTCGGCGTCTCGAGTTAGGATGTGCTAACTTCGGGCTTTACTGTACGTGAATTTGCGAAGTTTGTCAAGAAAGAGGTTGGGAAACTGGTGGGGGCTCAGCAGGCCAGCGCCGCAGCTGCAAGACCTGGCTGGTGCAAGTCCGCGACGAACAGGCGCGGGCTGTCCAGAGAATGCTGGGCGGGCGTCACTGCGACGTAAACGCGGCCGTGGCGCACACCGCGTCAGCCGGGCACGCACAGACGCGGAGCCCCCTGCTGGAGACTCCGCGTCCTGCTGCTGGCGGGGCTGGCGCGATTCGAACGCGCGACCATCGACTTAGAAGGTCGGTGCTCTATCCAGCTGAGCTACAGCCCCGCGCATCGCTACTATACCGTAGATCGCTCCTCGTTGGCAATGGCCGGTGCTAGGGCTGGAACACATACCCCTGCATCGTCACCCGGTAAGTCACCTGGCCTGCGGCGCGGCTTGACTCGACGGGGCTCCCGATATAGGCCGGCGGCCGGTTCATCGCTACCTGGGTGCTGGGGCCATACTCGGCCCGGGCCCTGTCCGCAAAGGCGGCGAGGAACGCCTCGCGTATCGCGCTGGCGTCAGCACCCTCGGGCAGCGTCACCTCCAGATCATAGGTGACGGCCGTGGAGGGCAGGGCGGGCGCGCTGGTGGGGGCTGGCGCAGCGTCGCCGGGCAGCAACTCAAGCAGCCTGGCAACATAGGGCTCGGCCCAGGCGGGACGCTCCAGGTAGATGAAGGCGCCCAGGCCCACGGCGGCAACCAGCGCGAGGGTGAAGACCGTGCGCACGAGCGCGCCAACAGCCGCTCGAAAACCACCTCGTCTGGCTGGCCGCACCCTGGGGGGAGCCGGCCGCGCAGGGCGCTGAGGCGTGGCGGGGGCCTGGGCCGGCGCGGCGGGTATGGGCGCGGCGGGGGTCTGAGCCGGCGCGGTAACCACCGGCGCCGGAGCCGTGGCCACCTGCGCCGCCGGCTGCTCGATCCGCCGGGTCGCGGGCGCCACACGCACCTGCGCCGGCTGTGCGGCGCGCCCGGGGATCAGCGCGTCACGCAGCTCAGCGATGCTCGCGAAGCGGTCATCGGCCTTGAACTGCACCGCCCGGGCCAGCGCATCGCTCGTGCGCTGCGAGATCGACGGTACCAGGCTGCGCGCTGGCGGAAACTCGAAGGGCTTCTCCTCCGTCGGATCACGGCCCGTAAGCAAGTGGTGCAGCGTGGCCCCGAGGGCATACACATCGGACTGGGGCGTCGCGAGGCCCTGGTACTGTTCGGGCGGAGCGTAGCCCGGGGTCCCGATCTGGGTGCCGCGCTCGGTAGGCTTGAACAGCTTGGCGATCCCGAAGTCCACCACCTTCACTCCGCCATCGCGCTCGATCATCACGTTCGAGGGCTTCATATCGCGGTAGATCAGGTCGTTGGAGTGGAGGTGCTCCAGCACATCGCAGATCTGGTCCGCCCAGGCCAGCGCCCGTGCCTCATCCACCCGTCCTTCGCGCTCGATGATCTGCTCGAGGTCCTCACCACGGACGAAATCCATCGTCAGGTAGTGGCGGCCTTCATCGGTGAAATGGCCGTACACGCGGGGGATCCGCGGGTGCTTCAACCCCTGCAGCATCTCCGCCTCAGCGTTAAAGCGCTCGATGGCCTCAGCCAGTTCGCGCTTGTCGCTAAAGCGGTCGAGCATCATCTTGATCGCATAGATCTGGCCGGCATCGTCGATGCCCTCATAGACGGCGCCCTGGCCACCCTGCTTGACAACGCGCGTGATCCGGTAGTGCCGTCCGTCGCCGGTGGGCTCATTGTTGAGCACCACATCACGGCCGCAGTGCTGGCAGAACTTTGCGCGTGGCACATTGCTCCGCAGGCAGTGCGGGCAGAGTATCTGCTTCACCTCGGCCATAACGCTCCAGGCAGGCGCGGCGACGACGGGCTGTCGCGCCGTACGGGCATGCTGAGCCATCAGGGCGCCTCCAGGGTAGCACAGCCGCCGTGTCCAGGCAACTCCTGAGCACTCGCTGCTGGTCGCTCACTGATACGCTCCCAGAAGCCTCTTTGTTGCGCGCCGCTACCGCCAGTCCTTTGCCCGGTAGCCGAGCCAGCCGAGCGAACTCGGGTCATCGCGCCAGTTCGGCCGCACTTTTACCCAGAGCTCCAGGAAGACCGGGCCGCCAAGCATGCGCTCGATCTCGAACCGGGCGGCGCTCCCGATCTTCTTCAGCATCGCGCCACCGGCGCCGATCAGGATCGCCTTCTGGCCCTCGCGCTCCACATTGATCGTCATGCGGATGTAGGTCGCCTGCTCGCGCTGCTCCCACTCCTCCACCTCCACGGCCACCGCGTGGGGTACCTCGTGCTGGGTATGCAGTAGTACCTTCTCGCGCACAAACTCGGCCGCCAGCTGCTGCTCGCTCTGGTCGGTCAACTGCTCCTCGGGGTAGAGTGCCGGACCCTCGGGCAGCCGCTCGATAATCGCCTCCAGCAGCGCGGCAAGCCCCAGGCCGCGCCGGGCCGAGATCGCCAGTTCCAGCTCCCAGGCGCCCAGGGCGCGGTACTCCTCCAGGTGGGTCTTCCCATCGCGTGGCCGGGCGTCCACCTTGTTGAGGATGAGCAGCTTACGCCCCCGTGCCCGCTGCACCTGCGCGGCGATCTGCCGGTCCAGTTGGCTGGGCGGCTGGCTGATGTCGACCATAAAGCCGATGACGTCGGCGTTGGGCAGCGTCTTTTCCGCCAGGTCTACCATCAGGCGGCCCAGGGCGTGGTTCGGCTGGTGGATCCCTGGCGTGTCCACAAAGACGATCTGCGCGCCCGGGCGGCTGAGGATCCCCCGCAGCGGCACCCGCGTGGTCTGCGGTCGGGGTGAGACGATCGCTACCTTCTGGCCCAGCAGCGCGTTCAGCAACGTGCTCTTCCCCACATTTGGCTTACCAACCAGGGCCACAAAGCCGCTCCTGAGAACCTCGCTTGCCCCGGCCCGCTCATCGTGGGGAGGGGCGCCAGCTTCACTGGTGCCGGGCGAGGGGGCGCTGTCCTGCTGCTCCGTCCCTGGCTCCTCATCCTTACCATCCCCCTGGCCCTCCATCGCAAACACCAGTGGCCCCTCCCCCTCCGCTGGCGCGTCGTCGAGCGCGACCATCAGCGGGGCGAGTCGCTCCAGGGCCTCCGGGGAGCGCAACTCGGCGGGCACGGCAAGCTCCACGCCTAGCACCGTCTCATCGCCGTCGAGGTCGAGGATGGCCGTCTCCGTCAGTGGTACTACCCGGGCGGGCGGCTCATCGGCGATGCGGATAGTCAGGCGGCCCGTCTCCATATCGAGGCGCTCAAAGTCGCCGTCGAGGGCCAGTTCCAGTTGGGCGAGGGTCAGTTCATCATCCAGGTCAAGCCGCAGCCCGAAGATCCGGCCGGCGTCATCGAGCAGCAGCGCGGCCGGGTACTCCAGCGACTCTACCGCCTGTCCGGCCTCCAGCTCAGTGAAGTAGACGTAGATCGTGCCGGCCTCGGGGTCGTGTGAGAAGTTCAGCATAGGGAGGGTCCATTGGTGCGCGGGCCGCAGCGCCGCTGAGGTGCGACGCCGTTCTGGGTGCTGGCCCGATTGGTTGATCGCCGGGGCCTCGCAGCCTGCGGCTGGTGACCATCACGAGTGCCCTGGCGTACCGGCTGTTGGCGACGTCGAGGGAGCCAGGGCCGGCTCTGGCACAGGCTCACGGGGTGGTGGCGGGGGCGGCGGCGCGGCCTGGTCGGTCAGCTTGCGGTAGATAAAGCTGAGCAGGATGCGGATCACGGCGGCCACGGGGATCGAGATAAAGAGCCCGAAGGCGCCCAGCAGCGCACCGCCGGCGAGGATCGAGAAGATCACGACCGCAGGGTGGAGCCGTACCAGCGGGCCCATCACATTGGGAATGATGAAATGATCCTCGATCTGGCGCAGCACGAAGTAGATCACCCCGAGGAGCGCGGCGAGCCCCAGGTTCGAGAGCCCGAAGGGTACCTCCGGTTGGAACAGTGCGACGGCCATCGCGATCCCGGCCGCCGACCAGGGGCCAATGATCGGGATGATCTCCAGCGTGCCGGAGACGATCGCGATCACCAGCGCGTAGGGCACCCGCAGTATCGAGAGTGGGATGTAGAGCAGCACCGACATGATCACGATCAGCAGCAGCTGCCCGCGGATATAGGCGCTGAATACCCCATCGATCTGCCGGCCCAGGGCGCCGATCTCGGCGCGGTAGGGCGGCGGGATCAAGCTGGTTGCCCACTGCTTGAGTTGCCCGGCCTGCAAGAGCAGGTAGAACGTGATGATCAGGTAGACCAGCGCGAAGATCACCGTCTCCAGGGCCGAGAAAACCAGGCTCGGCACATTGCTGCCCGCCCGGCGGCCCAGGTCCGTCACGGCGCTGATCAACTGGGCCTCGAGCGGCGCCAGGTCAAAAACCACCCCGCCGAGCTCGATCTGCTCACGACCGCGGAAGAAGCTCTGGATGCTTCCGGCGATCGCGGGCGCCGTGGCCGCCAGGTCCCGCGCCTGCTGCGCGATTCGCGGCCAGAGGGCCGTGCCGAGCGCGTAGAGGATCAGAAAGGCGAGCACGTACAGCACCGCGATCCAGAGCGCCCGGCCCAGGCCGGTGCGCCGTTGCAGCCAGCCAACCAGCGGGTTGAAGAGATAGGCGGTGATAATCGCGGCGACGAAGGGAGCCAGCACGTGCTCCACCGCCACCAGCAGCCAGATCGTCAGGGCGACCACCAGGGCCACGGCGATCAGCTTAAGTTGGGGCGAGAATCGGATCGGCGTCTGGTCGGCGGGCATAACGTCATCCAGCAAACTGAGGCGACCGGGCCAGCGCCAGTGCTGGCCCGCATCGCCCCATTATACCCTGGCCGACACAAGCCGGCATGCCGCAGCCACGTGGGGCCGCCCCGGAGCGGCAACCCGGCGCGCCAGCTACTCCCCGCCGCGCTTGAGCGGGATGTCGGCCTTGAGATAATCGGTGGCCTCACCGCGCAGCAGCGTCACCTCTATCTGCTCGGGATCCACGGCGGGCAGGTAGCGCGAGAGCACCTCGGCCATCTCGAGCTTCATCTGCTCCAGCATCTCCGGGGTGAGCTTGTAGCGGTCATCCACCAGCACCATCATCAGGCGCTGCTTGGCCACCTGGGCGCTCCGCTCACGGCGGCCGAAGAGATTGTCAAAGAAGCCCACGGCGGGTCCTTTCCATAGTCGGGGCCTCGGGCTCGCGGTATGCGCTCAGGAGCGGCGGCGCCCGAACATCCCGAAGAGCCGCTCCAGCATGCCCTGGCCATCCTGGAGGGCCGGAAAGGGCACCTCCTCGCCGTTGAGGCGCCGGGCGATATGCACGAAGGCCCGGCCCGCCTGCGACTGCGGATCGTACACCGCCGCCTCGCCGCGGTTCGTCGCCGTGACGATTGTCTCGTCATCAGGCACGATCCCGATCAGCGTAATCGCGAGCAAGTCGAGCACATCGTCAACAGAGAGCATCTCGCCACGGCTCACCAGGCGGGGCTTGAGCCGGTTGACGATCAGGCTGGGGGGCCCCTTCTCGGCCGCTTCCACCAGGCCCACGATCCGGTCGGCGTCGCGCACCGCGGAGACCTCAGGCGTGGTCACGATGATCACCTGGTCGGCGCCGGCGATGGCATTGCGGAACCCTCCCTCGATCCCGGCCGGGCTATCGACGAGCACATAGTCAAATTCGGCGCGCAACTGGTTCGTCAACTCGGTCATCTGCTCAGGGCTCACCGCGTCCTTGTCGCGGGTCTGAGCGGCGGGCAGCAGGCAGAGTTCGGGCAGGCGCTTATCCTTGATCAGCGCCTGGCGCAGGCGAGCCCGGCCCTCCACCACGTCGACCAGATCGTAGACGATGCGGTTCTCAAGGCCCATCACCACGTCGAGGTTGCGCAGGCCGATGTCGGCATCGACGACAGCGACGCGCCCGCCCTGCATGGCGAGAGCGGTGCCGAGGTTGGCGGTCGTGGTCGTCTTCCCCACGCCGCCCTTGCCGGAGGTGATGGTGATTACACGCCCCATTGCTGCTCCGTTAGGGGCGCGGCGCGCCGCGCCCGCACCAGGTGGTAGCCGTGCTTCAGCGCTTGAAGGACTCCCACGGCTCCACGACGATCTGGCCATCCTCGATCCGCGCCACCTCGGGGGTGTGCGGGCCGCCCCTGGGTGTGGTGGCGATCTGATCCGCGATGCGCAGCTGGGTGGGCCGCAGCTCCAGCGCGCACACTAGCGCCTCGGCATTGCCGAGGGCGCCGGCGTGAACGAGCCCCCGCAGCCGCCCCCACACGACCACGCTCCCGCCGGCAATCAGCTCACCGCCCGGGTTCACATCGCCGATGAGCGTCAGGTGGCCGCTGTGGCGCAGCACCTGCCCGGAGCGCACCGTCCGCGCTACGAGCAGTGCATCGCCCTCATGGGCTGGCGGCTCGCGGCTCTCACGGGCGGGCTCGGGGTAACGCGGCAGGGGCCGCGCCGTGAGCCCCGCAGCCCGCGCGGCGCTGCGGCTCTCGCGGGCACTGGCGCTCAGCGCCTCCGCCTCCACGCCGTGCTTCTGCATCAGGGTAAGCATCTCAGCCAGTTGCTCTTCGCTCATCGCCCGCTCGCCGACCTCCAGCGTCAGCCGCGCGCCGCTAAAGAAGCCGCGGTTCCGGGTGAGCTGCTCCTGGAGTTGGGCGATCAACCTGTCCCAGTCGGCTGTGTCGTCCAGCCGCATCCGCAGGCCGTCGCGCCCGCCTTTGATGCTGATCAGGTCGCTCATGAACCCCTGTGTCTGGTTTGAACGCGGGATGTTCGCGAATTATAGCACACGCATGTCTCGTGCGGCAGACACAGGCTGCCCCGGCCGCGCATCCGCCAGCGGGTCCGCTCTCATACGCCCGTGGGCCGCTCCCACCGGGGTCGTGCCCGCTACCCGGTGTGCGCGAAGATCGTTACGTCACATCCTTCGCCTGGCTGGTCCGGCGCATCACCCGTTGCCCGTCCGCGTTACGGCTGGCCGACCACCGGCGGGGCCGGCTCAGGGTCGGCCGGCATGGCCGGGCAGGTGCGGGGCGCCTCGGCCGGAGGAGCCACCTTGAAGTGGGCCTGCATGATCTGCGTCACCGCTGGCACGGCCATCGTCGAAGAGCCATCGCCAAGGTCGCCCACGCCCTCGATCAGCACTGCCACCACGATCTCGGGGTTCTCGTAGGGCGCAAAACCGACGAACCAGGCGTGGCTCTGGCGCACCAGGCGGCCCTGCGGATTGGTGAGCAGCGGGCCGAACTCCGCTGTGCCGGTCTTCCCGGCGATGCGCAGGCCCGAACACTCCTCGCGCGCCGCGACGTTCAGGCCGTTCGTGACCGAGTCGCGCATGCCCTGGCGGATCGCCTGCATGTAGGCTGGTTCCACCGGGGCCTGGCCCAGGAGCTCAGGGGCTACCGCGCGCACCAGGGTGCCACTCCCGTCCACAATCGCCTGGACGACGTGGGGCCGGTAGATCCGCCCGTCCGTCGCCACACCGCCCGTCGCCACCGCCAGCTGGAGCGGCGTGACCAGCATATCGCCCTGGCCGATCGCGGTATTGTAGGTGTCGCCGGTGGTCCACACTTCGCGCTTGGTCTGGGCCTTCCAGGCCTGTGTCGGCACCAGCCCTGGTGCCTCGCCAGCAAGGTCAACGCCGGTGGGCCGGCCAAGATGGAACCACTCCAGCCCCTCCACCAGGCCGTCGATATCCAGCCCTCGCACCCGCAGCGCTCGCTCGTCCAGGTTGGTTGCCTGGTCGTTGCCGCCGGCAACCGAGGCGAAGAAGACGTTCGACGAGAGGCGCAGGGCGTCCACTACCGTTAGCTCACCGTTGTCACGGTTGCGCACCGAGTTGGGCAACTCGAAGGGGGCGCCGTTGCGCTCGATCAGCTGTAGGAAGCCAGGGTCGCGCAGCCTGGTCTCCACGCCGATTACGCCCTGCTGCAAGGCAGCGGCGCCAACGAACTGCTTGAGGGTGGAGCCGGGGGGGTACTGGCCGGCAATCGCCCGGTTCGTCAGTGGGGCGAGCCGCAGCAACTCCGCGAGGGCTGCCGGATCGCCGGGGGCGAGCAGGGCCTGCAACTCGGCCGAGCGGGTTGGGTCAACCCAGACATTATTGTCATAGGCGGGAAGGGAGACCATCGCGAGTACGCGGCCATCGCGGGGATCGATCGCCACGGCAGCGCCGGCAACGATCGGGTCATAGTTGCGCTTGTAGTCCTCGGTGGCGGCCAGGCGGCGCCGCTCGCCCTCGGCGATCCAGCGGCGCAGGATACGCTCAACCTCAGCCTGGAAGGCGGTGTCGATCGTCAGCACCAGGTTGTGGCCGTTCTCTACGGGGCGGATGCGTTCTGGCGCGCTCACCGGGCGCTGGAGCGCGTCCACCAGCAGCGTCTCGATGCCCATGCGGCCGCGCAGCTCGGCCTCGTAAGCCGCCTCCAGCCCGTCCTTGCCGATCCGGTCGTCCACCTGGTAGGGCGGCAGGCCGATGCTGGCCGGGTCGATCTGTTTAGGAATGAGGCCGCAGCTACCGGCGTGGCCGATCACGTCGGCCAGGCTGGTGAGCCAGGAGCTAGCCGGGTTCTCGGCCACCAGTTCGCACTCCGAGATGCGCCCGACGTAGCCGAGCAGGTGCGAGAGCGAGGGGATGGCCGCGCTCTGGGGGTAGCGGCGGCGGAAGCCCTCCACAACCTGTACGCCCGGCAGGTAGGTGCTATTCTCGCTGATCGCCAGGGCGAGGCTCTGGCTGATATCCTCCTTCACCACCACACTCTGGTACCCGCGCACGATCTCGCGGTCAATCAGCGCTTCGATCGGGCTCTGGAGGGTCAGTACATCGCTGTGGGTTCTGGTAAGCTGGAGCGCCCGCAGCGTCGCGGCAGGTGGCACCGTAACGCTGATCGCGGGGCTGGCCGTGATCTGGGCGGGGGCGCCGAGGTTGCGCAGGGCGGTGCGCAGGGCCGGGCGCTCCTGGAGCGCGGCGGTGGGGGAGATCGTTAGCGTGCTGGTGAGGCCGACCACCTGGCCGATGCGGGCCAGCACCTCGGCGCGGCGCCAGGGCTCGCCGCTGCGGCTGGGCAGGCGGCCGGGCACAACGGCCAGGTTGTAGATCGGCACGCTCTCGGCGAGCAGCGTCCAGCCGTCGGCGGCGTAGATCTCGCCACGACGCGGCGGCACGGTGATCGAGCGCCGGGTTGTCACATCAATGTCGTTGCCGAAGCGCCGGCTATCGCTGTCCACGAGCTGCAGCTGGTAGAGCCGGCCCACCAGGACGGCGACGACGATCAGCAGCAGGGCGCGCAGGGCAATCAGGCGTGGCATAGGCATCTTGGTAGGCCGGCGCGTTCACGCGGTGTGAGAACGGTTCGGGTGCTGTTGGGGCGCCACGACCGTGGCGCGTTCCTCGGAACGGCTGAGCCGTCTGCCGAGGGCTGAACCATGGCGGAAGGCCATCGGCTTGCGCTGCGCCGGTTCCTGGTACTGGGCTCGTGCGCTAGAGTTGGCCCCGGAGCAGGCGCCGGAGGACGAAAAAGCTCGGGAGGGCTGGGACCATCGCCACGAGCACGGTGGGGAGCAGCACTACCTGGGTGTAGCTGCGCCACTCGATCGGCCGGGGCTGCGTGAGCAGCGCGAGCGTCAGTTCGTAGATCGGGGTGGCGAGCAGCACGGCCAGAAGCGGGACGATCGGGCGCTCGACATTCAGCCGGCGGGTGAGGAGCGCTACTGCCAGCGTGGCCAGCAGCAGGGCCAGGGCATGGCTGCCAAGGGCGGTGGCGGTGAGGACATCGAGGGCGAGCCCGCCGTAGAGCGCCCAGCGCAACGCTCGACTGAGGCCCACGTCGGGGAATGCGGCGCCCACGCCGAGCAGTGTGCGGCAGATCACCAGCACCAGCACCAGTGGCAGCGCGAAGCCCAGCGGCGTGGTGAGCAGCGTCACCTGGACGAGCGCGAGCCCGAAGAGGGTGGCGATCCGGGCCACCTCGCGAGCAAGAACCTCCTCTAATCGTCTTGTTTGAGGATCACCCACACGTAGCGCACCTGGTCAGGATCGACAAAGGGGCGAAGTTCCGCAGACTGGTACTGTTCGGCGGCGCTCACCTGCTCCACGGTGCCGATCGGGATGTCGGCGGGCACGGCGGCAAGGTCGAGCGGCAGGTTCAGGGCCGCGGTGAGGCCAGCCGTCACAACGGCGTCGCCGGGGGCCACCGGGGTGTCGCGGCTGATCTGTTCGAGGCGCAGGCGCGAGCCGCGTTGCCACTGGCCCTGGACCAGTCCCACCTCGGCGCGGCCCTCGTGGATGAGCCGGGCGCTCACCTGGCTGCCGATATCGGTGATCAGCAGCACCTCGGCGGTCCGGGGGCCCGCGCTCTCAACGATGCCCACCAGGGCGGCGGGGCTACCGGGGGCCTGGCCGATCACCGCCATCCCGGGGCGCACACCGTCGCGCTCGCCCCGGGCGATGCCGATCGTACGGCGTCCAGCGTCGGGGGCTCGCACCGTCACCTCAGCGCCCAGCAACGTCCAGGGTTGGGCGCGCTGGATCGCGAGTTGCTGGCGCAGAAAGACGTTCTCAACCTGGGCCTGCTCGCGGGCGAGCAGTTCGCGCTGCAGGCGGGCTTGTTCGGCCTCGAGTTCGGCGATGCGCGCGCGCAGCGCGGCCTCGCCCCGTGGCGCGGTTACCACGTCGGCCAGCCAATCGCGTAGGGCGGTGAGGCGCAGGGCGGCGGGGGCGAGGGCCTGCTCAACGGTGTGA
>SFCB01000264.1 GCA_004367505.1 Chloroflexi bacterium OHK40
ACCAGCACGCGCCCCTGGTACGCGGCATTGCTCGTAGCTTGGAGGCGCTCCTGCGCCCCTCGCGTATTGCCGTCAATTGGGGCCAAACTTAGGTGACACGGCCCTTGGCGGCAAGCAGATCGGGGAGGGCCACCAGGAGTTTGGTGGCGTTCTGAAGGCTACCGTGGCCTACGGTTGGCCCACGCTTGCGCTCCTGGCGTCCGGGTAGCCCGCCTCACAACGCTGCGCTCCATTCCCGTGAGGGGATAGCGGATCAAACCCTGTTTGATCAGGTGTGCGACGTTGGGGTGCGAAGGGGGCTGTGGCCCCTCCGCGCGTCCCCACCGATGCACGGTATCAAGGCGAACGGGATATCAATCGTTTTGGAAGGGGCTCTGACGCTCCGCGCCCCCACTCACAGCCGCCAGAATAAACGATGCCAGCTCCCGTGCGGGCTCGGGTCGCTCGAAGAGAACGGGTGCGGCGGCGGCGATCCGTGCACCCAACGCGGCGCGGTAGGCTCTGTCGCCGGCGATCGCCAGGGCCCGCTCCACGTAGTCGGTCCCGTCGAGGGCGACGCCGTCGCGGATGTCGAGCGCCCGGGCCACGGCCAGGGCCCAGCGGCCGCGCTGGTAAGGCCCCGGCAGGGTCACGATGGGGGTGCCGGCTGCGGCGGCGTCGAGGCAGGTGTTGGCGCCCGCGCCGTAGTGGGGGGTGTCGAGCACCACATTGGCGATGGCAGTGAGGCCAAGGTACTCCTGCTCGGGCATGCGGGGTAGGAAGCGCAGTTGGCCCGCGACGTCGGGCATGCTGGCGCGCAAGCGTTCGCTGAGCAGCGCCGTAACGCCGGGCTCGCTATCGGCGATGAAGATCGCCAGGCCGCGCGGGTCGCGCCGCAGGATCGCGGCGATGAGCGGGTCCATGGCGGGGTGGACCTTCCGCAGGTTCTGGGTGCAGAGGTAGAGGTTGTCGCTGTCGCTCAGGCCGAAGTGCGCGCGGGTCGGAGGCGAAGCGGGCACCGGCGGGCGGCGGTAGCAGGTGGGCAGGCCTGGGATGCGCACCAGGCGCTCGCTGTAGTGGGCGGCGGCGCCAGGCGGCTCCAGGGCGGCGCTCGACAGGTAGTAGTCGATCGCCGGGATGCCGCTAGTCACCGGCCAGCCCCAGCCCGTGCACTGGATGGGCGCCGCTCGGCAGAAGGGCAGCAGGTAGTTGAGCATATCGGTGCCAACCTCCCAGTGGTAGAGCGCGCTGAGGCCCGTGGCCCGCACCATCGCTGCCGCCTCGTCGAGCTGGCGCGGTAGCGCCACCACCTCCAGATCGTCGCGGCGGATGTGCGCGCGGATTCGGGCGGCGGCCCGGGGCCCGCCGCAGAGCACCACTGGCCGTAGTTCATGGCCTGGCAGCCTCGCGATCAGGCCGGCCATACATTTGAGGAAGACACCCTCGTGGCCGGCGGTGACGAGGAACCCCACACGGGGCTTGCCGCCAGGCGCTCGTGGGGGCTCCTCGCCGAAGTTCGCGGCAAAGAGCGCGGCGTACGCCTCCTTGAGCGGCCGGTCGTCGCGCCCGTGGTAGATCAGCGGGAAGAGCGGCGCGCCACCTGCCTCAACGGCCCTGGCATGGTCGAGCCGCACACCACCACGTGTCGACCAGCGCGCGATGGTTGCGCCGAGCGCGGTCCGGGCTTCGTCGATCGCGGTCGGGCTCCCGGCGATCGGCGGAAGCAGCGTGTCGAGCGCGAGCCGGAGCAGGTCGTTCGCGGGCTCAAGCGCCAGGGCCCGGGCGCCGCTCGCACGAGCGTCGGCGAGCCGGCCCTGCCGCGCGTAGTGCTGGGTGAGATTGCGGTGGGCCGCCGCGATCGTGGGGCGCAGCCTGGCCGCCTGCTCGAAGTGGTGCGCCGCTTCAGCGGTCTGCTCCAACTCCTGGAGGGTCGCGCCGAGGTTGAGGTGGGCCTCGGCGTAGGCCGGGTTGGCGGCGAGAGCTGCGCGGTAGCATGGCAGCGCCCGCTCCAGCTCGCCAAGGTCACGCAGGGTGTTGCCAAGGTTGAAGTGGGCCGCCGCGTAGCCTGGCCGCATGCGCGTGGCCCGGTCAAACGCACGGACGGCTTCATTGTGGCGGGCCTGCTGGCGCCGCAGCACGCCGAGGTTGTAGTGCGCTTCGGGAAGGTAGGGGTGGAGCAGCAGCGCGCGGGTGAAAGCCTCTTCGGCGGCCTCCAGTTGCCCCTGGCGGCGCAGCACCTCGCCGAGGTTCAGGTGCAGAGTCGGGTCGCCCGGGTCACAGGCAAGGGCTTCGCGGAGCAGCGCGATCGCCTCGGCGTGAGCGCCCCGCTGGCTGAGCAGGGCCGCGAGGTGCTGGCTGGCGTCGGCCGCGCCGGGCTCCAGGGCAAGCGCCTGGCGCAGTTCGGTCTCGGCGGCACCCAGCCTGCCGGCCCGCTGGTGCTCGGCGGCTAGCTCGAGGTGCGGGCGCGCGGGTCGTGGCGGGCCGTGGCGGCGCAGATAGGCCCGGAGGCGGCTCTGGTGCTCGTCGTGGAGGGCCACGGCCAGCGCCAGGTTCCGCTCGGTCTCCGCCTGCCGTGGCTCGCGTTCGTGCTCCAGGTGGTGCCATGCCCGCTCGACGATCGCTTTCCGGGCGATGCCGGCGCGGGCCAGCAGGTTTGAGGCCAGTTCGGGCACCGTGTCCTGGTAGCCCCAGCCCACAAAACGCTCGTCGAAGAGGGTGGCGTAGCCGAACACGTCGTGGTAGCGCGCCAGCCAGGCTGGCGTAAAGGCGATCTGCGAGGGGGTCGTGAAACGCTGGCACGCCCAGCCGGCGATCTCGGCGTAGGCCGGGCGGTGCTTCAGCACCTCAGCCGTCTGCGCGGCGCTCAGCCTCTGACCCGTGAGCACAGCGTAGCCGGCGTTGCTGAGGGCGCGGGCGATGGCGTCGAGCGCGCCCGGAGCGTAGAGCATGTCGATATCGACCAGCCCGCAGCACTCCCAGCCGGGGCGCAGCGCCGCGATGCCGGCGTTCAGCAGGGCCGCGCGGCTGAAGGCCAGGCCCGCCCCGGGCCGGTGTAGTACTCGCACGGCCAGGCCCGCCGGGCATTCGGTCAGCTGTGGCGGCTCCTCATCGGCGCTCACCACCAGCACCTCCAGGTTGTGCCGTTCGGGCTGGTTGGCCAGGCCCAGGTAGTGCAGGCAGGCGGCCAGGTGCGCGTCGCGGCCGCGCCTGGGGATGATCAGCGAAATCTGCATACGATCGACGAGTGCCAGACCTTCAAGCGACGTGACCGTCGAGGCGTATCCACGGTGTACCGCCGCAGCCCCGTATTCAAGCTCCAGGCTCCGGTATCCCTGCCCTACCGCCGGATGAGCGGCAGGTGCACGCTGACGATCCCCGGCCCGGAGCTCGGCGGCTCCACCAGGTTCACGGGGATGTCGAGGCGATCCTTGCCGTCAACCGTGATTCGGGCGCCCACGCCGTAGGCCGGGTCGTCGCTGCGGGCGGTGATCGCGATGGCGCTGTTGGCCGCCTGGCTGGCCGCTGTTTCGCCGCCCACCGTGAAGATCCGGACCATCTGTGGTGTCTTCGCGCTCTCGCCGGGCTCAAAGGTGAGCGTGCGCGCGACACCCCAGCCCATACCCAGGTTCAGCTGGCGGCTCGTTGGTGTGAGCGTCACCTCGACCGGCGCCGTGGGCGCTGTGCGCAGGGCCACCGTCAGCTCATCGCCTGCCCCACCCCGCACCACCACCGTGCTCCCGCCGGTCTGCCGCACCTGCACCTCGGCAAGATCGTCGTCGCCGAGTGTGACGACGGCCAGCGGGAAGCTGATGCGCGCCAGGCCCGTTGGGAGCGGCTCACTCAGCTCCAGCAGGATGGACTTGTTCGGCTCACTGATCGTATCGTCGATGATCGTGAGCTCGATCGTTCTGGCCCGCTCGCCCGGCGCGAAGGCGATGGTGCCCGAGCGTGTGCTCACCTCCGCCGTGCCGCCGCTGATGACATAGTCGCGCCCAAAGCCGGCGGTGCCGTCGAAGTGGTAGCGCACGCTGCCGCGCCCCCCCGTGATGCCGTCGCGGAAGATCGTGAAGGTCACCCGCGCGCCGCTCGCCTCGGTGGTGCCCGCCGTGCTCGTGCCGGCGCTGTAGGTTACCGGCGAGGCATAGAGTCGGGCGAAGACGTTGTCCTCGGCATTGCCCGCCGTGTCGAAGGTGCGCGACGACCAGCCCACCACCAGGCTGCCGACGGTGTTGGCGGCGATGTCCGGCGAGGCGACTCCGTTGTTGTTTTGCGGGTTGACCGTCTCCTGGTAGTCGGGGGTGATGCTTCCAGGGCGGAAGAAGGCAAGTTGCACCGGGAACTGGTCGTTCTCCTCGTCGTCCCAGGCCACCGCGAGCAGGTCGCCGTCGAGCATAGCGGCCCGGGGCTCGCTGCTCGCATTGTCGTCGCTGTCCACTACGAGCTCGCCGCCCACCTGCCGACCGTCCCGGTCGAAGCGCCGGCCCACCACGCGCCCGAGCCCATCGTCCGACTCGTCCCAGACCACGGCAAAATCGCCGTCGGCGTCCATCGCCACGGCGGGGTCGCTGTTGAAGAACGAGCCGCTGCGCACCTCGTGGAGCGGCTGCCCGTCGTTCACCGGGATCAGCGCTCCGCTGGTCGCGTCGTAGCGGGTGGCGTACACCGTGTTCGACTCGCTCCAGGCGAGGGCGAAGTCGCCGTCGGCGTCCATGGCGATGCTCAGGCCGTTGAAGAAGCCGCTCGCGATCGGCCCATCCGGCCCTGGCAGCGGGAGATCCTCGGCGCTGAAGCGCTGCACCCGGATCGTGTCATCATTGGCACTGGTGTCGTGCCAGGCCACCGCGAAGCGCCCATCGTGCGCCATGGCGACGCTGGGCGTCAGTAGGGGATCCGAACTGTTCGACGTGACGACCAGGCGCAGGCCGATCGCGTCGCCCTCGGCGTCGAAGCGCTGCGCGAAGAGCCCTTCGCTGATCTCGGCGGCGCGGTCGTCGCCTGGCCAGACGACCACGAAGTTGCCTTCGGCGTCCATGGCCACATCGGGGCGGGATTGGAACCCGGTTTCGACGCTGCCGACAGGGCTCACCAGGAAGGGGCCGCGCACCGGGCGCCCGCGCTCGTCGTAGAGCCGGGCAACGACGGCCCGGACCTCCTGGTCGATCCAGGTGACGACAAAGTCGCCGGTCGGGCTCATGGCCACCGCCGAGAAGTCGCCCGGGGTGGTCGTGTTGACCGGCAGTTCGTCGGTGAATGGTTGGGGAAGGTCGGGCGGCTGGCCCCGGGCGACGGTGGGTGCGCCGAGCAGGGCGAGGGCGAGCGCGGGGAGCGCACCGAGCGTGGCGAGGCGCCGCAGGCGGCGAGGGCGCCAGGCGCGGGTGAGCGCGGCGATGCGGGCGGCGAGTTGCAGGGCCGCCGCGATCGTCCGCAGATCGGCGGGGGTGCGGGCAGTGCGCAGCAGGGAACGGAGCGCGCGGGCGGCGGGCCGGAGCCGCCTGCCGGGTAACACACGGCGCATCCTCCACCTCCCTCGTAGCGGGCAGGCCAGGCAGGCGACGATCGGGTCGTCCTGCTGCCTGTTGGCACTCTCCGGTGCCTGGCGCAAGAACCGAGAACCAGGAATCGGAGCACCGTAAGCGAGTGGCGTTCTGATTCGCTCCAAACCTCCGCAGACGGCTCAAGCGCTCCGCGAAAGGCTCTCTTTCTGGAACCGCGTCACGCGCGGCGCTCGTACAGCCCGGTTAGCGAGCCGTATAGTTCACCTCGACCCTGGTGATAAAGATCCCGCCGCTGGAGATGGCCACGGGCCCCGGCCCCTCGTTGGTGGCGTTCTGGACGAGCACCTGGCGAACGGGTCGTTCGACGCCGCGCAGGGTGAGTTGGTAGAGACCCGGCACGGTCAGCCGGTCGGTGCGGAAGGTGGCGATCAGCTTGCCCTGCTCGTCCACGCCGTAGAGCTGTACGAAGTTGTTGGTCGGACCCGGGAAGTAGACCGTCACGCTCACCTCCACCACCGCCCGCTGGAAGCTGATCGCGGCGATGGCGTCGCCGGCGAACTGGTCGGGGCCGGTGTCGCTGGTGAGCGAATGGAGCGGCACCTGGAGCGCGCCCGCCGGGGGCGGGTAGAGCACCGGTGGCACCTGGAGCAGGAAACTCTGCGGGCTGCGCAGGGCCAGGCTGTCTTTGAGGATCTGGGTATTCTGGGCACCGCAGTCGGCCAGAGGTGGCGGCGGCGAGAGGACCTCGGTCTGAGCGCGGGCCCGCAGCGTGAGCGTGCGGGCCGGGGCGCTCGCGTCGTCGCCGGCCAGGGCGGTGAGCTCCACCTCGGTGGCGGCGGTGCCGGGCTGGCTCGGGGTGAGGGTGAAGAAGGCTCCCTCCACGTCATCGCCACCGAGGTCGGGATAGTTGCAGATCACGCTGCCGTCTGGCTGTACCACACAGCGGGCATCGCCGGGCGGGCTCACGGCGGCGCCGGCGGGCGGGCGCAGGGTGAGTGCCAGGCCGTAGAAGACACGGCCCGCCAGGGTGTTGGTGATGTTGACGGTGATATTCAGGGGCGCGCCGGCCATCACCGGGTCCGGCGAGTCGCTGATCGCCAGGCTGAGGCCATCGACCGTCTGCGGCGGGTCGTTGGGGCGCGGGCCCGGGCCGGGCGGCGCCGGCAGGGGGATCTCCCGGTAGATGCAGAAGGCCATATCCTGGCCGATAAACTCGTCGCCGCGGATGGGCGTGCGGCCACTCACGTCGTTGCCGTTAAGCTTGCTGAACTCCACTACCCGGTCGGGCGGCAGGGGCGCCGGCGTTGTGACTACCGGAACCGTCACGGGCGGCACGATGATCGGCTGGGGCGGCGGCGGCGCGGGCGGGATGTTGACCACCACGGTCGGCACAATCACCACGGGCTCGGGCGTGTAAAGCGACTCGATGGTGGGCAGGATCTCTTCGGTGGGAGTGGGGCTGGGCGAGGCGGTGGGCACGGCCGTCACGGGGGAGGGCGTGGGCGTCCCGGTGGGCCGCGCGGTGGGCCAGGCGCCGCGTACGGCCACCACGGCGCGCGGCAGGGCAAAGCCGAGGCAGGCGAGCAGAGTGGTGATCAGCAGCAGCCAGACGAAGGCGGTGAGGAGCCAGGGGGCCACCGGCGGGCGCTGCACGAAGCGGCCCTCGGCCTGCTGGGCGGGAGCGGAATCGTCGGCGGGCGCGGCGGTCACCGTGAAGGCGTAGGTCTGGGGCTGGCCGAGGAGCCGGCGCAGGCGCAGGCTGGCGCGCACCTCGCTCCGGCGGGCCTCGCCGGGCTCGACGAGCAGCGGCTCGGGGCGGAAGCGGAAGCGGAAGGCCCCGGCCTCATCGATCCCGGTAAGTGTGAAGGGCAGTGGGAGGTTGCCGCCGTTGCGAATCTGGGCCAGGTAGCGGCCGCCGGTCCACCCGGTGCGGGCGCGCGGGTCGAGCAACTCGAAGCGGAACTCGGTAAAGGCGGCCACCCGGAGCTGGCCCACGGCGCTGAAGCGGGCCTCGGGCGCGCGCTCGGCGCGGGCCACCAGTTCGAACTGGCGCGTGCCGGCCCGGCTCTCGGACGCTCGCGGCGGGCTGAAGAGCAGTTGGGCCTCGCCGCGCTCCCCCGGTGCCAGCGTGAGCTCGTCGGGCAGCACGGCGGCCCACTCGGCGGGCCCCTCGACACTGAGGCGCACGCGCTCCTCCAGGGGGCCACGGTTGATCACCTCGACGGCGGCAGCAACAGACTTGCCGGGGTCGACGTTCAGCTCTCCCGGGCGTACGGCCACGCTCAGGCTCACGGGCGGCGGAGGGGGCGCCGCAGGGAGGGGCTGGGTCTCCTGGCGAGGCGGGCCAGCGGTTGGCTGGCGGCCGAGCAGGTCGGCGAGCAGTCCGGCGTCGGGGGCCGGGCCGCTCACCCCCACCGGGGCGGGCTGGGCCTCGCCGCCAAGGGCAACGATGATCCGGGCGCCGCCGATGCGGATCACGCTACCGGCCTGGAGCGGCTCGGGCAGATCGCGGATGCGCCGGCCGTCCACCTCGGTGCCGTTGGCGCTGCCCAGGTCGAGGATCTGCAGGCCGGTGGGGTCGGCCAGGATCTCGGCGTGGAAGCCCTCCACGTCGGCACCGCCGAGCACCACGTCGTTGGCGCGGTCGCGGCCAATCCGGACGATCGGCTTGTCGATCGTCAGGGGCTCGCGGCGCCCGTCAACATGCTGGATGGTGAGGATGCCGAACGACATGGCGGTGGTGCCGATCTGATCAGGCTCACGATGCGTGTTCGGCGCTGCGCGGGCGGAGCACGCCCTTGCGGATGCTGCCGAACGGTGATAGTGCCTGAGTCAACGATGCTGTGTCGGACGATTGGGCGCCGGAGGTTGGCCCGAAGATTACCATTTGGTTGCGGGCGAAGCGCCCGGCTGGCAAGCGGCATTTGGGGCCGGTCGCAGGGCTAGTCGCTCACCACGGTGATAGTGCTGGATCGCGCTCCTACTGAGACGCCTCGATGGGGCGTCTTTACCCTGCATGAACAGAGTGGTGATCCTGATGCACAATAGCTACGCTAGGGTGTGGTATAGCGTAGCTCCACGCGGGTGAGTAGCGGCGGCACCACCGGGGCGAAGCGGTAATCGCCGCCGAACTCGCCGGCGAACTCGCGGCGGGCCTCGATCACGATCTGGCGCACCGGGCGCTCCAGCGAGCGGATGTTGAGTTGGTAGGCGGCGGGCACGCCGATGGCGTCGCGGCGGGCGGTGGCGATCAGGGCGCCGCGCTCATCGAAGGCGAACATCACGTAGGCTGCCGCCTCGCCGCCGGGGTACCAGACATCGACATTGACCTCGGCCACGTTGCGCTGGAAGTTGATCGCCGCAATCGCGCGGCTGATCAGCTCGTTCTCACCGGCGTCGGTCGTCAGGCTGTGCAGCGGCGCGCTGTTGGCGGCCGTCACGGGGGGCGGATAGATCACGGCGCGTAGGAGCCGCAGCGAGGTGCCCGAGGGCAGCGGCGGGCGGCAGTCGAAGGCGTCGCCTGCGGGCGGCGGCTCGGGCTCCGGGTCTGGCGAGGCAGTGGCTGTGGGTGTGGCAGTGACGGTAGCGGTAGCGGTGTCGGTGGGCGTGGGCGAGGCGACGTCGTCGTTGATGATCGTGCCGAAGCCCTGGCCGTCGAGGATGGTCACAGCGAGGGAGGGGTTACTCAGTTCGACAGTGAAGACCTCGTCGGGCTCGAACTCGAGGTCGGCGTTCACGGCTACCGTGATAGTGCCCTGGCCCTGGTTGCTGCCCGCCGGGATGCGGATCACCACTGTGCCGCTCTGGGGCAGGTAATCGGAGGGGCTGGTGGCGATGCCGCCGCCCGGCGGGATGGCGCCGCCATCGGCGGTGCGATACTCTACCGTAAGCACCCGCTCTTGCAGGGCGGGCCTGGCAAGCACGCCCCCCGGAGCGCGGATCAGGACGTCGGGCGTGTCCTGCCAGGTGACGGTGAAGACGAAGTTGGTGGTGCCACCGCTGCTACCCTCGAGCTGCCGTACATCGTTGATGCTCACGCCGTCGGGGGTGGGCTGGGCGCGGGTGCCAGCACGGATCACCCGGCCGCCGCTGATCGACTCGGGGCGGTAGAAGCAGAAGAAGGCGTCCTGGCCCGCGTATTCGTCACCGCGAATCGGTACCCGGTTATTCACCGGGATGCCCCGCAGCCGGTCGAAGGTGATCACCTGGCCGATCGCCGGGCCGGGTGGCGGGGCAACCGTCGGGGTCGTGGGGGTGAGCGGTGCCGCCGAGGGCGTGCGCGCCAGGGCCGTCTGGGTTCCGGCGATGGCGGTGCCGGTGGCGTTGGCCTGGGCGGTGGCGGTGCCGGCCACCTGGGTCACGAAGGTGGTGGCGGTGGCGGCGGCGGCGCTGGCCTGGGCGGTCTGGGTGCCGGCCACCGCGCTGGCCGCAGCGGTCTGGGTGCCGGCGGCCGAGGTCTGGAGGGCGCCCTGGGTGGCGGCGGCGGCGCTGGCCTGGGCGCCCTGGGTGGCGCTATTCTCCTGCTGGGCAGCCTGAGCGCTCGCGGCGAGGTTCTCGTTCACGGCCTCCTGGGTCTGGCCGAGCTCCTCGCGCACGGCCTCGGCACTGGCGGCGACATCCACCGTGGGCACGGCGGCGGTGGGCACGATCGCGGTGGGGCTGGGGATGGCCCAGAGGCCACGGAAGGCATCGGCGATCAGGGCACGGTTGCGCACGAGCAGGCTGGAGCAGGCCAGGAGCAGGGCGAGCAACGCGAGAATCGCGCCGGTGCTCAACATCCAGGGGGGCAGGGGGGGGCGCTGGATGAGCCGGCCCTGGGCCTGCTGGATGGGCGCGCTCTGATCAAGGGGCTCGCCGGTGACGGTGAAGTCGTAAGTTCTGGGCTGCCCGAAGAGGCGCATGAGCTTGAAGCGGGCCCGTAGCTCACTCTCCTTGCGCTCGCCCGGCTTCACCTCGATCGGGTCGGGCTCAAAGCGGAAGAGCAGCGCCCCGTCGGTGTTGAGGCCCTCCATGTTGAAGGGCATGGCCCGGTTGCTCAGGTTCGTCACCTGGGCCCGGAAGCGCCCGCCCGTCCAGGCGGTGCGGGCCCTGGGCTCCAGCAGCTCCAGCCGGAAGTCGGTGAAGGGCGTGACCGTCACCTCGGCGCTGGCGGTGAAGCGCAATTCGGGCCGCTTCTGGGAGCGCACCACCAGTTCGATGCCGTGGGTGCCGGCGCTGGCGGCGTGGGAGCGGGGTACGCTCAGCTCGATCCGCGACTGGGCGGTGTCGCCAGGCTTGAGGTTGTGGAAGGGCGGGTCAACGACCACGGTGGCCCAGGGAGGGGCCTCGACGCTCAGGTCGAGCCGATCGACGAAGCGCGAGAGGTTCTGCACTGTGGCGCCGAAGCTCAGCAGCGCCGGGCCTCCCGCAGTGATGTCGGCCTTCGCCGCCGTGGGCAGCAGTTCCACCCGCACCAGGGGTGGACCCTGGGCGGGCGGCGGGGTCTGCACGGTGGTGACG
>SFCB01000102.1 GCA_004367505.1 Chloroflexi bacterium OHK40
CCCCGATGGGGCGTCTTTACGCCCGCCCGCGACGCCCTGTCGAGACGCCCCGTCGAGACGCCCCGATGGGGCGTCTTTACGCCCGCCCGCGACGCCCTGTCGAGCCGCCCCGTCGAGACGCCCCGATGGGGCGTCTCGACTAGCCTGTTGGCACCAGACGCAGGCGGGGCGGGGTAAAGCTGATTACTCGCTCGAGATCTTCAACAGGGGGATGATCGAAGTCGGGGGTGATCACTAGCGAGTTGTCGCCACCGTAGTCGTTGGTGCGGTACCCGTCCGCCTGCCAGTCGTTGTGCCACTCGCTGCCGTTTACCAGATAGCGATAGGCGTAGGTGGCGCCCGCATCGAGCTCCACGGTGGCCATCCAGCCCGCATCCGTGAGGCGCAACGGCGTGGCCTGCTGATCCCACCCGTTGAAGTCGCCGACGACGTGGATACAATCGGCCCAGAGCGTGGCGGGCATAGCGAAGGTGACGCGCACCTTTCCCGGAGCGCCCGGACGCTTGGTGATCATGCGATACTCCTTTGTCGCGCGGCGCCGACCTCGTTGTCGGCGTACGGCTGGGATTATAGCATGGCGGTCAGGCTAGGGACGTTGCAAGATTGTCACCTCGTCCTGCTCGAAGACCGGCGTGCCGAGCTGGGCAAACTTGGCCAGGCTCTCGGGTGGGTAGAGGCTGCGCTCTAGCCCACCAATATAGACGTAGCGCACTCCGTAGCGCGCCAGCAGGTCGCGGGCCAGATCCAGGTCGGTCGTCCGGTAGATCGTATCCACATCGGCGCAGCGGGCATCGAGCTGGGCCAGGGCTTCCGGGTCGCCCCCACGCCACTGGAGCTCGTGCCCCTTCCAGCCGAGCACCGTGGGCAGGCCCGTGGCCGATGATACGCCACCGAAGCCCTGAGAACGCACGTCGTACGAGCCGCCGCACACCGGACGGGCGCCCGCCGCCACGGCCTCAGGGTTCTCAACGTCTACGGCCTCCAGCACGACGCTGCCGGGCGCCACGTGGCGCCGCAGCCAGTCGATCGAGTCCTCACCCGCGACCGTCTGCTCCCGTGGCGTACGGCCCTGGAGATCTGTCACCGGGCCTCGGCCGAGCTCTCGCAGCGTGATCCAGGGATAGGCGAGGGCGCCGGCGAAGAGCGCCAGGGTAACGAGCGCGACGCCGGCGGCCACAGCCCGATCCGCCCCTCGCGTGGAGCGCAGTGCCCACCAGAGCGCGAAGGGCGCCAGGGTGCCCCAGAGCAGCCAGATCTGGTAGTAGAACTTGAAGATCGTGTTCATCCGGTTGCCGAAGACATCGCGGATGTACACGATCTCGGTACCGAAGAGCACCGCGCATCCCAGGGCCGCCAGCAGGAGGGCGAAACCCTCAGCCGGTCGGTCCCGCAGCTGCCAGGCCCGTTGGAGCGCCAGCGCCCCCAAGCCTGCGAGCGCCAGCAGCGGAAATCCCACCAGCAGGCCGACGATCAACAGCGCCGGCGGCAGCCAGGGTAGCCAGCCAGACGCGACGGGCAGCGGCGGGTGGCCAGCCGCCGGCGGCCCCCGCTCGGCCAGGTCGGAGCCCGCCACGATCCCGAGTACGGGGCCGGGCACGCTCGTCTGCGGAGCCCGATCACGCCGCCGTCCCGCCAGATAGACGAAGGCTACAATTGGCACGGCGAATAGCCCGAAGATGATCAGGAAGGCGTGCAGGCCGCTGCGCCCCTGCAGGTAAGGCGCGAGTACGCTGGTGAGCCGCCCGATCAGTGGCAGATCGATCAGGGGCGCAGCCGCGCCCACCAGCGAGCGGAAGGTGAGGTGGAACGGCAGATAGAGCAGGTAGGACGCTACAAGCACCACCGCCAGCCGCTTGCCTGTTTCGAGCCAGGGGCGCGCCACACCGCTGCGGAAGACGAGCAACCCAAGCGCCGTGCTATAGAGCAGCACGTAGGTCGGCAGGTCCCAGCTGTTGATCGCGTAGAGGCTCCCGAGGATCAGCCCGCCGAGGACCAGCTCCGCCGGACCACGCCGGCCGGCGAGCGGCGGTGGTTCCGACCGGGCGAGGGTGGCAAACGCCAGTCCTGCCGCCAGCAGGCCAAAGGGCAGGGCCATGACATGGGGGTGCATGTCGCCAAGCCGGAAACTGAAGAGCGGGAACTCAGTGATGTTGTAGATCCGCTGCTGGCGTGCCGGTAGGCCCGGCTCCTCCAGGGTATACTCGTCCCAGAGCGAGCGTGAGGGCCACCACCAGCTGAAGCCCTCGATCCCGGGACGACGCTCCCAGCCCTCCACGCTGCCGAAGTCGACCGTCGGCGCCGGGTAGGGCAAGCTGATGCGCTCTGCGCCCTTGAGCGCCTGCCCGAGAGCTGAGGCGAGCTGCGGCCCGTCGAGCGCCACCACCCGCTCGTCGCCGAGCACTACCTGCAGCGCACCCGACTGGTTGCCCGCCACAAGGACGAAGAGCACGCCGAGTAGCGGAAAGAAGATCCTGGAAGCGCGCGAGAGCAGCCGGGGCGCTGGCTGGCCACCCGGAGCGACGCCTGAGGGTGGGGCCACGCCATCTCCGAACTCCCGGCTCCGCTCTGCGATGACCATCAGGTTCCAGATCAGCCCGGCCACCCCCTGGGCGGTCATCGCGAAGGTGAGCGCCAGAGCGAGATTGTAGGCGGCAGCCGGGTCGCTCCCCGTGAGCAGGGCCATTGCCCCCATGAGCAGATAGCCGAAGTAGTAGTAGTTGATGCTGAACCCGGACAGCCAGGGGTCCTGGGGCGGGAAGAGGCCCGAGCGCTGCACCGCGTTGAAGAAGGCGAAGTCCATCGGCCGTTCGGTGCCGAAGGGCGTGGGGTCGTGGGCGCGCATCCAGACGGCGGCCAGCAGCGCGCCGAGGAAGAGGGCCTCGGAGGCGAGCAGACGCGGCCATTTGTGGGCCAGGCCTGCCCGCGCCGCCCCCAGCGCCGCCCGGGGACCGCCAGAGGCCCACACGCCCGCCGCCGCCACCGCCAGGGCACTGACGCCGATCACCGGCGCGGCGAAGGGCGCGAGCCCGAACATCGCCAGGAGCCACGCCAGATAGCCGGAGAGCAGTAGTCCGAGTGGCTTCGCCAGACTGTAGCCGCTGTCCGGGAGCGAGCCCAGTAACCGGGCGGCCAGGGGAAGGCCCACCAGGCCAATCAACTGGGCTGCCAGCCACCAGGTGAGCACATCGCCGGCCATCAGGGCCGCTCCAGCTGATCGAGTAGACGCTGGGCATCTGCGGCCCATGGCCCACTGGGGGCGAGCTCGAGGTAGATCTGCAACTCGGCAATGGCCCGCTCCGTATCGCCTGTCTGGGCGAACAGGCGCCCGAGCTGGTAGTACGGGTCAGGCGCCTGTGGATCGGTCGCCACCGCCTGGCTGAGGGCGATCTCGGCCTTATCGTACTGGCCCCACTCGAGGAGCGCCGCGCCGAGCTTGTTCCAACTCCCAGCCGACGGGTCGGCCCGCGCGGCTAGCAAGTAGGCCTCCTCGGCGTCGGCGTAGCGTCCAGCCTGGGCAAGGATGTCGCCCCAGAGGTGCAGTACGCCAAGATCGTCGGGGTTGGCGCGGGCGGCGGGCTCCAGCACACGCGCAGCATCGGCCAGGCGGCCCTGCTCGCGGTAGCGCTCGGCTAACCCGAAGGCCGTAGGGCCGTCGGTAGGGTTGGCCTGGTTGGCACGCTCAAGCCCCTCCAGGTCGGCCGGAGGCTCACCGTCGGGCAGCACCACCGGCGGGAGCACGGGCTGGTCGGCCGCGAAATCGTAGGGCGCCGGGCGAGCGTAGCTCTCGGGCACCCCCGTCACCTGGTAGATCTGTACGCCCCCGGTGTCGTAGACGAGCTGCAAGTAGGTGCCCACCATCTGGGAGAACTTGGCGAGCCCGGAGGCGGGGTAGAAGGCCCGCTCGACACCGCCGACATAGACGAAGCCCACACGGTAACGCGCGAGGAAGCGCAGGGCGGTCTCGATATCGGTAGTACGATAAAACTCGTCGACGTCACGATCGCGCCGGGCGGCCGCCGCCGGGTCGCGCTGCTCGTTGACGTGCAGAGCGCTCACAACCGTAGGCAGGCCGGTATTGGCGGCGATGCGGATGCCGTAGGCCCGATAGAAGAAAAGGTTACTCTGCACCACCACCGGCGTGCCACGAATCTGCTCGTTCAGCCAGCGGATCGCGGCCCCATCGCCCGAGAGATCGACCGTCACACGCTCAACGCCCGGCTCACACCCGCCAAAGGCCAGGCAGTCGTAGTCGAAACTGGCCTGGTTCAGGAACGCCAGACCATCCAGGGTCGGCCCGGGAGCCACCGGGAATCGGTTGGCGATCCGGCTGGGCGTCCCGGCGAGCGGGTAGATCGCGGCGAGCAGCGCCAGGGCGGCGAGCAGCGCCAGACCCACGCGCTCGGCCAGCGCGCCACCCGCACGCCGCAGCCCCCGCAGCAATGCCGGCAGGCTGGCAGCGGCGGCGAGCGCGAGCAGGACCCAGGCCTGCAGCCCGAACTTGAAGACGGTGTTCATCCGGTACCAGTCGCCGCCGTCCAGGTGATCGCGGATGTAGACGAGCTCGACGCCAAGCGAGACGGCCCAGCCGACCCAGGCGAGCAGCAGGGCGTACCAGGCCGGTGCGCCGAGGCCCCGGCGCAGGAGCAGAGCTGTGGCCATCAGCAGGAGGATGGCGAGCACCGCTCGCAGCCCGGCCACAGGTAGCGCGCCGATCAGCAGCAGCGCGCCGAGGGTCATCACCACGGCGCCAGGCCCACCGGCCAGGGTCGGTGCGCTCCGGATGCCAAGGCTCACCGGTGGACGGGCCAGCACCAGCGCGGGCCGGCCAGCCAGCCGCCAGACGGCGCCCACGATGGCGGGGAGCAAGGTCGCGGCAAAGAGCCCATAGATCAACAGATAGTCGCCCAGGGTGGTGCCGCCGGCCCAGGGCACCACCCCTACGCCGCCCACCGGTGCCCAGTAGCGGTCGAAGAACGGCGCGTAGAGCGCCAGGCCACCCAGTCCCACTGCGAGGGCCAGGCCGGCGGCCCGTAACAGGGCCGCCCAGGGAACGCCGCCCACCCGCCGCCCACCCGAGCGCCAGGCCGTGCCCAGGAGCGCCAGCCCCGCCAGCAGCCCGTAGGTGGGGAAGTCCCAGGAGTTGGTTACCGCCAGGCTGCCGAGGGCCAGGGCGAGCAGCAGCAGGGGAGCAGCCCGCTGTTGCCCCTCCATGCCGCGATCCGCCACCAACGTATACCCGAGCGCGGCAACCAGCAGCGTGATCGGCAGGGCGATCAGATGGGGGTGCAGATCGGCGAAGAGGAAGCTGAAGGCCGGGAACTCATTGATCGTGTTCGGGATCACCCGGCTCGGGCCGATGTACCAGTCGCCGAGGCGCTCCCCGAGGCCCGCCAGTCCGCCCTCGCCCAGCGCCTGCGCCACCGCAGGGAAGCCCCGCGACCAGCCGGCCGCGAAGAAGCCCGCGAGATTGCCGAGCACGGCCACGAGGGCCACGCCGAGCAGGCCAAACCGCGCGCGGCCCGTCATGCGCGCCACCAGGGCGAAGGCGCCCGCCGCAGTGATCCCGAAGATCGTGGCGACGCCAAGGTTGAAGCCTACCGCCGGGGCGATCCCCGTCGCCTTGATCGGCAGCGACACGAGGAAGAGACCATAGTAGTAGTAGTTGATGTAGCCGCCGCTAAAGAACGGGTCGTAGGGAGGCATGACGGGGCTGCGCAGGATGGCGTTGAGGAAGCCGAACTCCATCGGCTTCTCGCCGCCCCACACCGGGTGCCAGAGGTCCGGGTTGAGCGCCCGAACCACCGCCAGGGCGGCGAAGGCGGCCAGGAAGACGCCCTCGGCCCAGAGCGCCCCACGGCGCTGCGCGCGCAGGCCCGCGCCGAGCAGCCCCGCGCCGCGCCGCACACGCTCCCAGGCCCCACCGTCACCAGAGGCGCCAAGCCACCAGAGCACAACGCCGTTCAGCGCCAGCACCAGCAGCAGCCCACCCGCCAGCCCCCAGCGGTCGTAGCGCCAGAGCCCCAGGCTGGTCGGCAGCCAGACGGCGTAGCCCAGCACGAGCAGCCCGATCAGCCGCGCCCACGGCGCCCCGCCGTCGCGCCAGCCGTCCCGCCTCCCGCTGTCACGTCCGAAGATCAGGAAGGCCAGTGGGAGACCCAGCAGCGCCAGCCCATAGAGCGCCAGCAGCCAGAGGAGCAGCGCGAGCCAGGGATGATCCTGCGCCAGCCCGTTCCAGGCATACTCATCCACCACCGGCAACTCACCCACCGGCTGGTCCAGCAGCAGGGGCGGCGGGGTCTCGACACTGGGCACAACCACCGGCAGATCGCTGGTGAGCATACGCGGGGTGCCGGGCTGCACCACCCGATAGATCCGGGTCGCGCCCCGCTCGAAGACTACCTCGAGCTCCCCGCTCCGCGCCAGATCGTCGAACTTCGCCAGGCCCGCCGGGTCGTAGGTGGCCCGTTCCACGCCCCCGACGATCAGGTACGCCACGCCGAAGGCCCGCAGCCGTTCAAGGGCGGTCTGCCCATCGGGGGAGTTGTAAATCTCGGCGATCGTTTGCTGCCGGGCAGCGATGACCGGCCCGGCGCCAACGACGCCCCGCTGCTGCACCTGGTGCCACTCCCAGCCCAGAAGCGTTGGCAGGCCAGTGTGAGCGGCCACGCGCCCGGCCCACTGGTAGGAGGGCAGGTGGGCCTCCAGGATCACCGGGGTGCCAGAGACACTGGCCTGGAGCCAGGCGATCGCCGCCGCGTCCTCGTCGAGCGAGAAGGGCGCGCCGTTGCGGGCCTCGCTCACCGCAGCCATGAAGGCCGCCCCGTCGAGGCTCCGGGGCGCATCGGCCACCCAGCGGTCAGCGGCGCGGGCCGGTGTGGCGGTGAGCGGATAGACCAGAGCCATCAGGCCGAGCAGCACCAGGCCGCCACGGATGGCGTACGTAAGCGGCGAAGGCGTGGCCGACCGGCTGGCGGGCATCGGGGGCTGATTGAGCGACCAGAGGCGCGGGATCGCCACGGCCACGCCGAGCGCAAAGAGCGCCCAGGCGTGGAGCCCGAACTTGAAGACGGTGTTCATGCGACCGACATCGCCGCGCACAACCACCAGCTCCACCAGCACGAGGAGCCCGAGCCCGGCGGTGATCCAGAGGGCCGGGAGGAAGAGCTCCAGGGGAGCCCGCCGCAGCCGCCAGAGCAGCCAGACCGCCAGCAGGAGCCCCGGGACGAGTGCCACAAGGGCCGGCCAGCCCAGGAGCGCGCCGGCGAGCGCCAGGAGCGCCATGGCGGCAGCCAGCCCCACGGCCACCGCCGGGCCAGCGAGACGGCGCAGCAGGAGCATCCCGGCGGCGCCCGTCACGAGCAGCCAGTGGCCGTGAAGTTGCAGCAACTCCCAGGTGGTAGTGCGCTGAGCGAAGAACAACTGGGCAATCGGCCCAGGAGCCAACCCCTCGCGCAACAACTCCACGCCCGATGACTCGGTCGCGAAGCTCGCCGTGAACGGGGCGAAGAGCAGATTGCCGATCACCACCATCAGCGCGGGCGGGCCCACCACCCACAGCGCCCGCCAGGGCCGGGCCATGCGCCCACGGCTCGCCCGCCAGCCCGCCAGCGCCATGCTGAGCGCGGCCAGACCCACAAAGCTCGGATAGTCCCAGGTGTTTGTAGCCCGGATCGCCCCCGCCACCAGGCCCATCGCCAGGGCGTAGAGCACCGCGCGGAGCGGGTAGAACAGCCCGAAGCCGACCGGATGCGCCGCCAGCGAGCGCGCATACGCCACCACAAGCCCGAGGAGCGCGAGGCTGAGGGGCATCACCAGCATATGGGCGTGCAGATCGCCGAACAGAAAGGTGAAGAAGGGGAACTCATTCACCGTGCCCGGCACGATCCGCGTCGCGTCCCAGTATGCCCACTCAGGCCGGCCCCGCGCCGCCTGCTCGGTGGCGTAGCCGCCAAGGTACCAGAACGCCTGAGCCAGATTGCCAAGCAGCAGCAACAACGCCGGTGCCAGAGCCGCCGCGATCAAGGCGCACCGCTCAAGAACGGGCCAGGCCTGCGCTCGCCCCACGGGCACGAGCCCATCCATCCCGGCGGCGCGCGCGACACCCTGCCTGCCGGGCGGTGCGAGCAGGTTGTAGACAGCCCCCCACGCACCGAGCGCCGTCAGCCCGAAGATCGTGGCGACCGCCAGGTTGTAGGCAATGCTCGGCGGCACCGTGGTGAGGTGCGCCAGAGCGCCCACAAGCACAAAGCCGAAGTAGTAGTAGTTGATATACCCGCCGGCGTGCCATGGGTCGTAGGGTGGAAAGGCCGACGACTTCAGCACCGCCGTGAAGTAGGCCAGGTCCATCGGCTTTTCGCCGCCGCGAGCGGGGTGCCAGAGGTCGGGGTTGAGCCAGCGAAGGAAGAGCCCGAGCAGGACGAACCCGAGGAAGATTGCCTCGGCGCCGAGCAGGGCAGCGCGCCGCTCGCGCCAGAAGGCCCGCAACTCCCGGCGGTTACGCCAGGCGGCATAGGCACCGGCGGCCAGGAGCGGAGCCGCGCAGAGCCAGAGCGTGCCGGGAGCAAAGGGGAGCGGGAAGGGGCCCAGGCCCGTGCCTCCCACATTGCCCTGCCCCGGCACACCGGTACGATTCCCCAGGCTACCGGCAAGCCAGGCTGTATAAGCCACCGCGAGCAGCCCGAGCAGCCTGGCCAGGCTGAAACCCCGGTCGGGGAGGCGTGGCAACAGGGGAAAGAGCAGCGCAAAGGTGGCCAGGCCGAGCACCTCCAGGGTCACGATCCAGAGTACGGGCGCCAGGGCGCGCACCATATCTCCGCCGAAGCGGGCACTCCAGGTGCCGCCCTCGCTGTAGCGCGGCCACTGCCCGTCGGTCAGGCGCAACGCCGTCGCGTTGCGGTCGGCCACGCGCACCGGCGACTTGTACACCTCGGCCCAGAGCACGTCGCCGGTGATCAGCGCCTCGGCTTGCTCGCGCGAGTAGGCGGGCGTCTTCTCAAAAATCAGCACCCGGGGGTGATCATAGACGTGGAAGGCCTCCTCGGCTTCCTGGTCAGGGATCGGTATGCCGAGGATCCTCGGATAGGAAGTAATCTCGGCCACAAGGCGAAAGCCCAGTTCGCCCGAGAAGAGCGTATGGTAGTAGCGCATGAGCGCCGGGTAGCGCATGCGCAGCCGCGAGGTGCTGTCGTAGATGCGGTTACTGGTGAGGGTGATATAGTCAGCGCGGTCGAGCTGGTCGAGCAGGCCCTCCTCGAAGGAGCCATCACCACCCTGGCCACCGAAATACTTGCGCGGCTCATCCTCGGCGTAGGGGGCCGAGCCAATCCCCTCGAAGGTGACACCCCAGGCGGCGTCGGTGGCCTGGAGCGGCAGCGGGTCGTCCCAGATCTCCGAGAGCACGTAGGAGCCGGGTGGGGCATTGTCGGCGAGCCACCGGGCGGCCTGTACCCGCGAGTGGGGCACGGTATAGATCCGTGAGAAGGCGTAGGCCCAGGCAAAAGTGCCGAGCACCACCAGGGCGACGAGGCCATAGCCGATGGCGCGGCGCGCCTCGCGAGGGAGTGAAGGCAGGGAGGGTAGCGCTGGAAGGGAGTGCGCGGGGGCGCGAGGCGGGGCCTTGCCAGCAACGTGTGACCCCGGCTGTTCACCCCCGATCCGCGCCCCCGTGTCACTCGGGGCACGCCGCGCCCACGCCCAGAGCCCAACCACGGCCCAGGCCGCAAAGACAATGAGCGCGCCGTAGATCGGCAGGAGATAGCGCAGGGTGATCGCGAACTGGCGACCCTGCCAGGCAAAATAGAAGCCAACCCAGAAGAAGAGCACCCAGGCCGGGCTCAAGGGCGGGTCGTCGGCCCGGGGCCAGAGAACCCGCCGGAGGCCGAGCAAGGCGAAGGCCGCGAGCCCGGCCCAGGCGGCCAGGCCGAGCGCCGGGCCCATGCCCCAGCGCACCATATTGACCCAGGGGAAGAGGTAGGCCGTGCGGCCAACCCACTGCTGTGAGGGGGGATAATCGTACTCGCCGCTCACCAGCGACTGCACCGCCACGAGGTTATCGACAAAACGCGGCTCGGGCCTGATGTCGAGGAAGCCAGCGCCGTGAAGCCAGGCGGCTCGCTCCTCGCCCCCTGCCGTCACCACCGGCGAGTCGGGCCGGGAGCCGCTGAAGGCATCGGGCGCGAGGGTGCGAAAACTCAGCAGGGTGAGCGCACCGGCCAGCACGAGCAGGGGTAGCTCCCGAGCGAGGAAACGCTGGATCGCCGCCGTCAGCCAGCCAGCCTTCGCGGGAGGAGCTACGTGCTGGGCGGAGCGTGCCGCCGCCACCGTCGCAGCCGTGATCCCCACCAGCCCGAGCGTGGCCATGGTGATCCGGCTGGACATCGCGGCGCCGATGCTCAGCCCCATCAGGGCGTAGCTGAGCCCACCACCGCCCTGGGCTACCCGCACGGCCCAGTAGAGACTGAGCAGGCAGAAGAAGGTGGAGAGGATCGGATCGACGAAGAAGTGGCTCTGCTGGATCTGCATCACGGTCAGGGCCGCGAGCAGCGCCGCCAGCAGGCCAGCGCTCACCCCGAAGAGGCGCCGCCCGATCAGGTAGACCAGCAGGATCGCGCCGAGGTCGAAGATCACCGCCAGGCCACGACCGACCTTCTGGATCTCGCCGTAGCCAGTGAGGTTGCGGCCCTCCGGGTTAAACAGCGCCTGGAGCAGCGGAATCCGGACGAAGCCCCGCTCCGGGTTGGCCACTGGCGGGCCATAGTCGGTCCGGCGCTCATTAGGGCGCGACGGATCGATCCCGGGCCGGGGCGGCCCATTGAGACGACGCACCTCGTCGGGCAGGGCCTCGGGCGGGGTGAGGACCACGGCAACGACCCTGGCTGCGATCACCGGGAAGGGGCCGTAGACGAAGAGTGGAAACTTATCGTAGTTGCGCGGGTTGAGCGGCGAGCGAGCCGAGTCGTAGAGCTCGCCAGGACTCGCGGGAAGACGCACCGTCGAGGCGACGTCGGCAAAGAAGCGCTCGTCGGGGTGCTGGCCCGTGCCCGCATCCCAATCGGCGAGGCTGAGCGTGCGGAAGGCGCCACCAAGCACCAGGATGAGTACCAGTAACAGGCGCGGCAGCCACGTTGAGCGCAGCGCGGCATTCCTCCGGCCCGGCGCTGTGAGCTGATCGTTCTCCAACCTTGCCGCCTATGCTAAGGCCGCGCGTCACCGCGCACCGGGAAACACATCACAGGGGCCGGCGGGCCCCCGTGACATTATACAAACCAGGGGGGTGCCGGGCAAGGCGATGATGCAGCAGCACAAACGTCACCTCGCCTTGCACAGCGTTTCGGCGCGTGCTATACTCCAGGCACTGGCTTACGATAGCAAATCCTAGTGAAACGCCACAGCGGATGACGGTTGAGCGGAAAGAGCAGGGAGCTACCCGCCAGAGCATCCTCCAGCTGCTGCGCCGCCACGGCGAGATGACGGCGCACGAACTGAGCGAGGCGCTCTGCGTTGGTGCCGTGGGTGTACGCCAACACCTGGCGCTCCTCGAGCGGGACGGAATGGTGCGGATCTCCGGCCTGCGCCGGAGTATCGGGCGGCCGGCTCACCTCTACGCGCTCACCGCCGAAGCCGAGGAGCACTTCCCCAAGCGCTACGACCGGCTCGCCCTCGATGTGATCGACTGTATCGCCACAACTGGCGGCCCGCAGGCAGTCGAGCAGGTGTTCGCCAGGCGCCGCGAGCTGATGCTGGAGGCCCTGGCTCCAGCCCTCGCTGGCAAGAGCCGCGCCGATCAGGTCGCGGCGCTCGCCGCCATTCTGGCGGAGCAAGGCTATATGTGCGAGTGCTCCCAGGAGGCCGACGGCTCCTTTGCGCTCACCGAGTATAACTGCCCGGTTGACTGTGTTGCTCGCCGGCATCCGCAGCTCTGCGCTCAGGAGCTGCAGCTCTACGAGAGTCTGCTTGGCGTCCCCATCGAGCGCGAGAGCACCATCGCCGAGGGCGCCCACTGCTGCCGCTACCGCATCCCGGCCTAGCCGCTGCGGACTGTGATCTTTCCCAGCGGGCCCGACGCCGCGGCCCACCAGTTGCTACGTGGGGCTGCTAGCCCCTCGTGTTGCGTTCCACGCCGCCCTGAGAGAGTGGAGGTACTGCGATGCCGTTCGAACTGCCCCCCCTGCCGTACGACTACACCGCGCTGGAGCCTCATATCGATGAGGCGACGATGCACTTCCACCACGACAACCACCACAACACCTATGTCACCAACCTGAACAACGCCCTCGCCAATTATCCCGACCTGCAAGGCAAGTCGCTTGAGGAGCTTCTCGGCAACCTCGACGCCGTGCCCGAGGCGATCCGCACGGCGGTACGCAACAATGGCGGCGGCCACTGGAACCATACGCTCTTCTGGGAGCTGATGGCGCCCAACGCTGGCGGTGAGCCCGAAGGCGCGCTCGCAGAGGCGATCAACGCCGCCTTCGGCAGCTTTGCCGACTTCAAGGAGAAGTTCAAGGCCGCCGCCCTTGGCCGCTTCGGCTCCGGCTGGGCATGGCTGATCGCCAACCCCGACGGCACCGTCGCCATCACCAGCACCCCCAACCAGGACAACCCGCTGATGGAGGGTAAGAAGGCCATCCTCGGGATCGACGTCTGGGAGCACGCCTACTATCTGAAGTATCAGTACAAGCGCCCCGCCTACGTAGATGCCTGGTGGAACGTGGTGAACTGGGCCCGCGTGAGCGAGCTCTACGGCAAGTAGCGGTCACACGGCCCGGACGGCCCGGGGGCGCAGCGTGCTGCGCCCCTTTTTGTGTGCCCGCCAGCACGTTCCAGCCCGGCCCGGGCAAGGCATTCCCGACGGCGCCGGGTGCGCCCTTCGCCGTACCTGGCACTGGCGCCCTGCCCGAACCCATGCCACTAGAAGAGCGCACCGCCCCGAGCTAGTGCAATCGTTCGTGGGGGTACTATCCTAGCCTGATGCGCGGATTGAGCGCGGCATAGATCAGGTCGGCGGCGAGGTTCGCGAGCGCGAAGATCAGCACGGTGATCATCGCCACCGCCTGCAACAGGGGCAGGTCGCGCCGGTCGATCGCGAAGGTGAGCAGACGCCCGAGGCCCGGGTAGTTAAAGACGTTCTCCACCACAATCAGGCCGCTGATCAGCCAGCCCAGGCTAATGGCGATCACCGTCACCGTCGGGAGCAGGGCATTGCGCAACACGTGGCCCACGATCACCCGGTGGGGCGCCAGGCCCTTGAGGGCGGCTGTGCGCACATAGTCCTGGCGCAACTCCTCGATCACGCCAGCGCGGGTGAGCCGGACGATGTAGGCGAGCAGCACCAGGGTGGCCGTAAGGGCCGGGAGCACCAGCTGGGGCAGCGCCTCCAGAACGCCTGCCCCGGGCGCGATCGACGAGTTGGCCGGGAGCCAGCGCAGGCGGAAGGCGAAGATCTCGATCAACACCAGACCCGTCACAAACTCGGGGAGGCCGACGACCGCGAGGGCACCGATGCTGATCACCTGGTCGGCCGGACGCTCCTCTCGCAGCCCCGCTAGCACCCCGAGGGCCACCGCCAGCGGCACGGCCATGGCGAGCGTGAGCCCCGCCAGCATCAGTGAGTTGCCGAGGCGCTCGACAACCACCTCGCGGATCGGCAGGCGGGTGCTGTAGGACTCCCCCCAGTCGCCGCGCACGAAGTCGGCCAGCCACGCCAGGTACTGGAGCGGCGCGGGCTGGTTCAGCCCCAACTCCTCACGCAGCGCCTCCAGCGCCGCCTCGCCCGCCTCCCGCCCGAGAATGACGCGCGCCACATCGCCCGGCAGGAGCCGCGTCATCCCAAAGATGAGCAGTGAGGTGAGTAGTAGCGTGAGTAGCAGAAAGCCAGTACGGCGGATGAGAAAGCGTGCCATAAGTTATACCGTATGGGATTGGTGCGCCCGCACAACCTGGAACAACTCGGTAGCCCTGCAATTCACGGCTTCGTCGCGCGATGGCTCGGTGAACTGGCGGGAGCTGAGCTCGTCAGACATAGCGGTCCGCTCCTTGAAGCTTGCACTGCATCAGCGTGCGGCGGTTCTCGGTGCTGCTCGGGGTACTCCTGCTGTCTTATCTGCGGTGTGAAGCTGACACTGCGTGGCCGTGGGGCGGTTCCTGGTTCTCAATGCCTGGCGCTGACGGGGTTGGGCTTTGCATTTCCAGCAACTCGTCTGGGGGGATATGGCACCGAATACGGTGCCCAGTCCCGAGATCCTGGTAGGGCGGCTCCTGCTCTACGCAGACTGCGCCGAGGAAACGTGGGCAACGGGTGTGAAAACGGCAGCCGCTTGGCACCGCAGCCGGGCTGGGCACCTCCCCCTCCAGCCGAACGCGCGGCCCGGGCCGCGCCGGCGGGAGCTCGGGAATGGCGGCCAGCAAGGCCTCGGTGTACGGGTGATAAGGTGGCGCCAGGACAGCGTCAACCGGTCCCTCCTCCTGCACCTGCCCGAGGTAGATCACCGCTACATCGTCGGCCAGGTAGCGCACCACACCCACATCGTGCGTGATCAAGAGATAGGCAGTACCATCGCGGCGGCGCAGGTCGCTCAGCAGATTGAGCACAGCCGCCTGCACCGACACATCGAGCGCCGATACCGACTCATCGAGCAAGACGAGGTCGGGCGCGGCGGCGAAGGCGCGGGCGATCGCCACACGCTGCCGCTCGCCACCGCTGAGCTGCGCGGGGAAGCGGCTCGCGAAACCTGGATCGAGCTTCACGGCATCGAGCAGCCGTTCGGCCCGCCGGCCGGCTTCCTCACGGCTCAGGCCCGCCAGGCGCATCAGCGGGCGCCGGAGGGCCTCACCCACCGTGAGGAACGGGTTGAGCGCCTCCTGCGGGTTCTGGAAGACCATCTGGATGCGGCGCAGGAGCTCGGGGGCACGCTCCTCGATCCCGGGGGCGAGCGGCATATCCAGAAGCTGGATGCTGCCGTCGCTTCGCTCGGCCAGGCCAACGATACAGCGGGCCAGGGTTGTCTTCCCACTACCGCTCTCGCCCACCACACCGAGCGTCCGACCACGACCCACCACCAGATCTACGCCGTCCACGGCGCGGATGACCTGAGCTGGCCGGCCAGCCAGCAGATCGGCCACACTCCGTCGCAGCGGGATATGTTTCGTCACACCCATCACCCGGAGCAGGGTCTCCTGCGGCTCGGGCGCCACAGGAGCCGGCTGCACACCCTGTGGCGACGGGCCAGACTGGAGCGCGCCGGCCATCATATCGCGCCAGCGCCAGCAGCGCACACGTCGGTTCACCGCGGGCATCTCCAGGGGAGGGCGCTCGTGGCGGCAGCGGCCCACGGCGAGGGGGCAGCGGGGAGCGAACACACAGGCTGGCGGCAGGGCATCGAGGCGTGGGATAGCCCCGGGGATCGGGCGGAGCGGGCGCGTATCGTGGCGGGAGCCGGGGCGGGGGAGGCTCTCGAGTAGCGCGAAGGTATATGGGTGCAGTGGGGTCGCAAAGAGCGCCCCGGCAGGCGCTTCCTCCACCAGTTCACCAGCATAGAGTACAGCCACCCTATCGCACACACGGGCCACCACACCGAGGTTATGGGAGATCATAAGGGCGGCACGACCACCGGGGGCGGCCACCAGATCCTCCAGCAGGTCGAGGATTGCGGCCTCAGTTGTCACATCGAGGCTCGTGGTTGGCTCATCGAGCACCAGCAGGGCCGGGTCGCCGTGGAGAGCCATCGCGAGCAGCACACGCTGCTGCATCCCGCCGCTCAACTCGTGAGGATACGCCCGAGCCACCCGCTGAGGGTCGGCCAGGCGCACCCGTTCGAGCAACTCCAGAGCCAGGGCGCGGGCGGCGGGTGTCGGCGGGCCAGCACTGATCGCCTCGGCTAGCTGCGCGCCGACGCGGATCGCGGGGTTCAGAGCAGCCAGGGGATTCTGTGGCACCAGGCGCACATCGCGGGCCCAGAGCCTGCGGAGCGCCGCGGGGCTAAGCGTCGCCACATCAACCCCGCGCAGACGCACCCGTCCCGCCCGCACGGCGCCACCCTCGGCCAGGTAGCGCAGCGCGGCCAGAGCGAGCGTGCTCTTCCCACTCCCGCTCTCTCCAACCACGCCCACCGTCTCACCACGGCGCGCGGACAGGCTCACCTCACGCACCGCGTCGCGCCAACCTGCGGGCGTGCGATAGCCGACGGTCAGGTTTTCGATCTCGAGGATCGCCCCATCCTCGGGCACACTCACGGCCACTCACCACCTCGCCAATCTTCGTCCCTTTCGGAGTTCGCGTCCTTCGCGTTCAACCCTGGAGCCCCCGCCGCAAGCCATCGGCGAGCAGATTCACACCGATTACCAGCAGGGCGATCGCCCCGGCGGGGAAGTAGAGCGCCCAGGGCGTGAGCGCGACATCATTGCGCGCCTCGAGCACCATCAGGCCCCAATCCGGGGCCGGCGGCTGCACACCCACCCCGAGGAAGCCGAGTGAGGCCACTAGAAAGATCGCGTAGGAGAAGCGCAGCGCCGCCTCCACCGCCAGCGCCGGCAAAGCCGAGGGCAGGATCTCGCGGCCAAGCACATAGACCAGGCTCTCGCCGCGCATGCGGGCCGCCTCCACAAAGCCACGGGGCTTAACGGCCAGCACCACACTGCGCACCACCCGGGCGACGATCGGCGTGTAGACGACAGCGATGACGAGCAGCACACTCTGCCGCGACGGTCCAATTGTGCCAAGCAGCATCAGCGCCAGGAGCAGCGCCGGGATGGCCAGCAGAGCATCGAAGCTACGGAAGGTGAGCTCCTCGACCCATCCGCCACGGTAGCTCGCCGCCAGGCCGAGCACGGTGCCGAGCAGCACAGCGGTCAGGGTGCCGAGCCCCGCGAGCGCGAAGATATCGCGGGAGCCCAGCACCACCCGGCTGAAGACATCACGGCCGAGGCGGTCGGTGCCGAAGAGGTGGGTGGCGGAGGGCGGCTGCCGCCGCTCGGCCAGGACCTGCTCATTGGCCTCATAGGGCGCAATCAGCGGGCCAAGCAGAGCGGTGGCCGCGAAGAGCAGCACGATCGCCAGCCCGGTCGCGGAAGTAGGCCGCCCCAGCACAGCCCGCAGCACCCGCCGCCATGCGCCGGGTGCGCGCTCAACTGGCGCGAGGTCGCCCCGGCGATCGATCGTTTCGAGCGCCATTGGGGTGGCCTACACGCTCGCTCGCACGGCGGCCAGATCGGTACGCCCAGGGAAGGCTCGCAGCTCGAAGCCCTCGAAGCCCTCGCGCACGGCGCCGAGCGACGCGAAGAAGTAAGGAATGATCACCGGGCCGCGCTCGATGAGGATGCGCTGGATCTCCTTGTAGGCCGCGACCCGCTCAGCCTCATCGAGCGAGGTGCCCGCCGTCTGGGCCAGCTGATCAAACTCCGGGTCGGAGAACTTGCTCTCATTCCACACCGCGCCCGTCACCAGCATGGTGTCGAGGTAAAACTGCGGGTAGGGCCGCGAGCCCCAGCCGGTGATCCCGAGATCCACCTCCAGCCAGCCATTCTCGCCATAGTAGACGCTCTCAGGCTCGACGATCACATTCACCGTGATCCCGGCCTCGGCCCACTGCTCCTTCAGCACCACCGCCAGATCAGGGCGGTCACCCGAGTCGGGCACGTGGAAATCCAGAGTCAGCCCATCGGCGAAACCAGCCTCGGCGAGCAGTTCACGGGCGCGGGCAGGGTCGCGGGGCGGGATCGGCGTCTCCTCATTGTAATAGGCCGCGTAGAGCGGGCCGATCGGGCTATCGCGGCCCACGGCGCCAAGCCCGAGCGTCACGGTCTCGAAGATCGCCTGGCGGTCGGTGGCCAGCTTAAAGGCCTGGATCACCTGGGGCAGGCTCCCGGGCTCACGGTCGGAGCGCAGGCGCACCAGGTCGAAGCCATTCGTCGGCACCTGCTCGGTGACGATTCCGGGCTCCTGCTGGAGCGCCTCGAAGAGCGGGGTTGGCATGCGCAGCACCGCGTCCACCTGGCCACCGCGCAGCGCGTCCACGGCGGCGGTCTGGTCGGCGAAGAAGATCAGCTCGAGGCTACTCACGCCGGGCTTCCCCGCGATGAAGTACTCCGGGTTCGCCTCAAGCGCCATCCGGTTCTCCGGGCTATAGTCCACCACCTTGAAGGGACCACTCCCGTTGAAACGGGTGCCGGCGTCGCTCGTCTCGGCCTTGAGCACCAGGGCGTGATTATCGCTGAGATCGTAGAGGAAGAAGGGGTTCGGCTCGCCGAGGGTAAAGACAACCACCGTCGCGCCATCGGCCTGGATATCGCGCACGTTGGCGTACACATCCTTTGTCGGCAGCTCGAGAGCCGGGTCGCGTAGGCGGTTAAACGTCCAGACGACATCGGCCGCCGTGAGCGGGGAGCCATCGTGGAAGGTCACGCCCTGGGCGAGTTGCAGGGTGTAGGTGAGGCCATCGTCGCTGACGTTCCACGCCGTCGCGAGGCGGGGAATAACGGCATTTGCGGCGTCAATATCCACCAGGTAGTCGTAGATCGAGTGAAGGATGAGGATCTCGGCGTCCGCCGAGGCTTGAGCCGGGTCGAGCTGTACCGGGATCTCGGTGGCCACACGGAATCTTCCTCCGGCGGAGGTGGCCCCGGCTGGCGCGGAGGTGGCCCCGGCTGGCGCGGAGGTCGGGCTGGCGCCCGAGGGAGCGCCACAGGCAGCGAGGGCGGCGGCGCCAGCCGAGAAGCCGAGGGCGCCCATCAGGCGCACAAAGCCGCGGCGGCTCAGGCGGCCAGCAAAGACATCGCGGCGGGCGGCCTGGATCAGGCGGTCGAGCTCATCGTGAGCGGCCATCGAGACAGACTCCTTCCAGTACGGCATGCCCGTCCCACCTGGAAGAGCATGTGGGCGGCGAGCAGCCTGAAGCGCGCGCACCAAGCGCGGCGCTGGCGGTATAGCAATAGTCTGGCCAGGGGGCGATTCGTTACCAGCCGCGGGTGCCGGGGCCACCTTTGAAGGGACCGACGATATCAGCCGTGATCCAGCCGCCGTAGAAGCCGCCCGGCTGTGGCTCAGCCAGCTCCCCATCCACGTAGCAGGCGTCCATCAGCGCAGGGTAGAAGGCCACCGCGCCAGCGATCGCCTCAAACCCGGGGGCCGGGCTGGGGTAATACCAGGCGGCATTCTCAGCGCGCCGGTCACCGGCTGCGACCGTATAGTAGGCGGCGCGTCCCTTAAACTCGCAGAAACTGCTGCCGGCCGCAGGCGTGAGGTACTCCATGCGAATATCGGCGGGCGGGATATAGTAGACAGGAGGGTGGCTCGTCTCCAGCACACGGTGGGCGCGGCGTGTATCAGCGATCACAACGCCCCCGAAGATCACACGGAGATGGCGGCTCGTCGGCTCCACACGGGGCGGGCGCGGATAGTCCCAGACCGATTCCTGGCCGGGGCCAGGGATGACACGCTGGATCATTTGTTCGCTCCTTCCGTATGGTCACTATACCACAGGCTGGGGAGTTCTGCCCCTCGGGCCAGAGGCGTATCCTGCCGCCCTGCTGCGACGGTATAGAAGGTAGAAGATCGAAGGGGCGCGAGGGCGGCCCGTGCAAGCCGCCGCTCCCCCGCGCACCGAGCGGCTTGCCGGGAGCGCACGCATGTGCTATACTAGCACATGCGTACGGGCGGCCTGTTGCGTTGACAGGGCCCCTCCCCTATAGTAGAGTTTAGCGAGGAGAGCACGAGTGAGCACGAGCAACGGAGGAGCGCCCACGATGGCCATCTCGCCGGAAAAAGAGAAGGCGCTGGCCGCGGCGATGAGCCAGATCGACCGCAAGTTCGGCAAAGGCTCGATCATGAAGATGGGCGAGGCCAGCTCCCGGCTCGCGATCGAGGTCATCCCAACGGGCGCCATCGCGCTCGATATCGCGCTCGGGGTAGGGGGTGTACCACGCGGCCGCGTCGTGGAGATCTACGGTCCAGAGAGCAGCGGCAAGACGACGCTGGCCCAGCATATCGTGGCCGAGGCCCAGAAGATGGGCGGCGTCTGCGCCTTCATCGACGCCGAGCACGCCTTCGATCCGATCTACGCGGCGAACTGCGGCGTGAACATCGACGATCTGCTCGTCTCCCAGCCCGACACGGGGGAGCAGGCCCTGGAGATCTGCGAAACGCTGGTGCGCTCGAACGCGATCGACGTGATCGTCATCGACTCGGTGGCGGCGCTGGTACCACGGGCCGAGATCGAGGGCGACATGGGCGACTCGCTGCCGGGCCTGCAGGCCCGCCTGATGAGCCAGGCCCTGCGCAAACTTTCAGGGGCGATCAACAAGAGCCGCACGGTTGTGATCTTCCTCAACCAGCTACGCATGAAGATCGGCGTGATGTTTGGCTCCCCGGAGACGACCACCGGCGGTCAGGCCCTGAAGTTCTACGCCTCGGTCCGCCTGGACATTCGGCGCATCGAGACGTTGAAGAACGGCCAGGAAGCGATCGGCTCGCGGGCCCGGGTGAAGGTGATCAAGAACAAAGTCGCCCCACCCTTCCGCCAGGCCGAGTTCGACATTCTCGCCAACGAGGGGATCTCCCGCGAGGGTAACATCATCGACGTCGGCGTCGAGATGAATATCATCCGCAAGAGCGGCGCCTGGTTCTACCTGGGCGAGGATCGGCTGGGGCAGGGCCGCGAGAACGTGCGGGCCTTTTTGAAGGAGAACCCGGCCCTGGCGAGCGAGATCGAGGCCCTGATCAAGGCCCAGGCGCTCACGAACCCCACCGCCGTACCCGTTGCCGCCCCTGTGGCCGACGACGACGACGGTCTGTTCGAGGAGTAAGCGCCCCTGGCGCCACCGCTGTGGGGAGCGTGCGGGGAGGGCCTGGCCCTCCCCGCGCCCCTTTTCCACCCATGCCTACCGGCACGATCACCGCTATTGCCGCCCAGGCCCACGACAGTCAGCGCGTCAACATCTTCATCGATGGCGCCTTCGCCATCGGCATCAGCCTCGCCACCCTGGCCCGTGAGCAACTCGCCGTCGGCCAGCAGCTCGACGAGGCTGCCTGGAACCGGCTGGAAGCCGCCGCGCATGCCGACCGGGCCCTGCACGCCGCCGGCCGCTTGCTCGAGATCCGCCCCCGCTCCAGCGCCGAGCTGCGCGAGCGCCTGAGGCGCAAGCAGTTCCCCCCGGAGGCCATCGACCAGGCCCTCGCACGGCTCGAAGCGCTCGGTCTGGTGGACGACGCCGCCTTCAGCCGCTACTGGGTCGAGAGCCGCCAGCACCTGCGCCCCCGGGGCCGGCTCGCCCTGCGGGACGAACTGCGCCGCAAGGGCGTGGCGCGCGAGGTGATCGACGCCTCCCTGGCCGAATACGCCGACGACCCCGCAGAAGAGCAGGCCCGCGCCATGGAGCTCGCCCGCCGCGTCGCAGGCCGCTATGCCAACGCCGACCGCTCCGGCTTCCAGCGCCGCCTCGGCGGATTCCTCCAGCGCCGTGGCTATAGCCAGGAGATCATTCGCCCGATTCTTGGTACACTATGGGAGGAGCTCCGCGCCCGGCAGAGCGACCACCCTGAGTAGGAGCGCCCAATGCCCGATGTCCAGTTCCTCGGCCACGCCTGCGTCCGCATCCGCGGCCGCGATGGGATCGTGCTCTGCGATCCCTTCAGCCGCTCGATCGGCCTCGACATCGGCCGGCCCACGGCCCATATCGTCACGGTGAGCCACGACCACCCCGACCATAACAATGTCGCCGCCGTCAGGCCGATGCGCGACCGCGTGTTTACCATCGACGGCCCCGGTGAGTACGAAGTGAGCGGCATCCTGATCACTGGTGTGCGCACCTTCCACGACAAGGTCAGGGGCGCCGAGCGGGGCTTTAATATCGTCTATGTCATCCACCTCGACGATGTTACATTCTGCCACCTTGGCGATCTCGGCCACGAACTGAGCCAGGGCCAGATCGAAGCGATCGGTGACGTGGACGTGCTCTTTGTACCGGTCGGTGGTGGTGAGACGATCGGCCCCGCCGAGGCCAGCAATGTGATCAGCCAGATCGAGCCGCGCGTCGTGGTGCCAATCCACTACGCCACGGCTCAACTCTCCTTTGAGCACGAGCTCGCGCCACTCGATAAATTCACCCACGAGATGGGCCTGAAGGAGGTGCACGCCGAAGACAAGCTGACGATCAGCGCTTCCAGCCTGCCGCCCGAAAGCGAAGAGACGCGGGTAATCGTGCTGCGCGCCGTCCGTGATTAGTGGCGCACCGCACTGCTCCGGGGTCGCGCACGCCCCCAGCACGGCTGATGGCCCCGATGCGCCCGCACGTAGACGAGCTTGTGAAATGCCTGTAAAAGTAGCCTCACCCTCCGTTTGTATCTGTAAATCAGCGCCCTGTGAGGCTGGAGCCGCCCGCGTACCAATCGGCGGGCCCCTACGTGTGCTGGAATGAGACGACCCGCGCATCGTCATCCTGGCTGGCAAGCCGGTTATGAAGCTATATGGCGTACAGTGTTCACGCGACACGCAGGCAGTGGGTCGGTTCAACCCTACGGTTGACCGACCCACTCACTTTTGAGGGCCTATCGTGTGTAGTGATCACGAGGCGCCAGCACCGTAGCTCACCCGGCCCGGGACGATGAGGCACAACATGGCAAGGAGCACAAACAACATGGCCAAGTACATCTTTGTGACCGGTGGAGTTGTTTCGTCTGTGGGCAAGGGCATCAGCGTCGCCTCGATCGGGCGGCTGTTGAAGAGCCGGGGCCTGCGGGTGTCCATCCTCAAGCTTGACCCCTACCTCAATGTTGACCCGGGGACGATGTCGCCTTACCAGCACGGTGAGGTCTTCGTCACCGAGGACGGCGCCGAGACCGACCTGGACCTCGGCCACTACGAGCGCTTCATCGATGAGAATCTCACGCGGCTGAGCAATGTCACCACTGGCCAGATCTACTCCTCGGTGATCGCCAAGGAGCGCCGTGGCGACTACCTGGGCGGCACGATCCAGGTGATCCCCCACATCACCGACGAGATCAAGGCCCGCATCGCCGCCGTCGGCAAGCAGAGCAGCGCCGATGTCGTGATCGTCGAGATTGGCGGCACGGTGGGCGACATCGAGAGCCTGCCCTTTCTGGAGGCCATCCGCCAGATGCGCAAGGACGTCGGGCGCGACAACGTCCTCTACATCCACGTGACGCTCCTGCCCCACATCGGCTCAACCGGCGAACTCAAGACAAAGCCAACCCAGCACTCGGTGATGGCGCTCCGCAACGTCGGCATCACTGCCGACGTTATTCTGTGCCGCGCCGACTACGCCGTCACCGACGAGATCCGCGATAAGGTGGCCTTCTTCGCCGATGTGGACACCCGGGCTGTCATTCCCGTGCAAACGGTGGACTCGATCTACGAAGTGCCGCTGGTGCTGGAGGAGGCCGGGCTCGGCGAATACCTCTGCGACAAGCTCGAGCTTGGCTGCGCGCCCCCCGATCTGGTGGCCTGGAATGAACTGGTGGAGCTCATCCGCAAGCCCAAGCGCGTCATCCCGATCGCCCTCGTCGGGAAGTATGTCGAGTTGAAGGATGCCTATATCAGCGTGGTCGAGGCCTTGCGCCACGCCGGCCTGCACCAGGAGCTGGATATCGACATCCACTGGGTCTCCGCCGAACAGGTTGAGCGCGATGGCCCCGAGCGGCTGCTCGGCAACGTGTACGGGATCGTGGTTCCGGGCGGCTTCGGCGATCGGGGGATCGAGGGGAAGATCATGGCGGCCGAATACGCCCAGCGCAATCAGATCCCCTACCTGGGCCTCTGCCTGGGAATGCAGTGCGCCACGATCGCCTTCGCCCGCCAGATCATGGGTACCCGCGATGTGAACAGCACCGAGTTCGAACCGCACTGCGGCCACCCGGTGATCGACCTGATGCCCGATCAGCGCGACATCACCGAGAAGGGCGGCACTATGCGCCTGGGCACCTACCCCTGCCAGCTGCTCCCCGGCACCAGGGCCTACGCGGCCTACGGTGCCGAGCTGGTGCACGAGCGGCACCGCCACCGCTTTGAGTTCAATAACAAGTACCGCAGCCTGCTGGAGGAGGCCGGCTTCATCATTAGCGGCCAGTCGCCCGATGGTCGCCTGGTGGAGATCATCGAACTGCGTGACCACCCCTGGTTTGTGGCCAGCCAGTTCCACCCCGAGTTTCGCTCCCGCCCGAACCAGCCCCACCCGCTCTTCCGCGAGTTCGTCGCCGCCGCCGCCCGCACCCAGCGCGCCAGCGAGCCCCAGCAGCTCCGGCTGGCCGAACCCGACGATCACCAGAAGGTTCGCGCCTGGGTTGCCGTCGAGCTCTCCTGAGCGCCGGGGCGGCGCCTGTAGCAAGAGCCGTGCCAGGATGAAAACTCTCCCGATTGGGAGAGTTTTCACTTTCTCTGCGAGGTAGCCACCCTATTCGGCTTCAGGGCGCCCTAAAAGTGCAAGGGGGTATTGCGCCAACGTAAAAAGCGCTTATAATAAAATCTTAATGGAACGGCTTTGGCGCGCGACGGCATAGCCACCCCCTTTCCCCACGGGACCACAAGGGCGAACCTGCTCGCTGACCCAGGCGCGGACCAACCTCGGCAATGGCCCATCGGTAAGGAGTGGCGAGCGATGAGCTTCGCGGACAAGACCATCACGTGTCGGGATTGTGGGATGGACTTCGTGTTTACGGCGGGGGAGCAGGAGTTCTACGCCTCCAAGGGCTTCGTGAACGAGCCGACACGCTGCCCGTCGTGCCGCCAGGCGCGCAAGGCCTCGATGAATGCCGGTGCAGGGCGCGACGAGCGGGCCCCCCGCCCCGCGATGGCGAGCGCTGGCCCACGCGAGCGGGTGGCCTACCAGACCACCTGTGCCAACTGTGGCCAGGAGACAACCGTGCCATTCGTACCCCGTGGTACCAAGCCAGTCTACTGCAGCAACTGCTTCGACCAGATGCGCGGCCGCGAGACACGCTACTGATTGAAACCTCGATGCTCCTCCGGCGCCTGCGAAGAGATGTACCGCACTGCGCCCCTTCGCAGGCGCCAAACGCTGATGGTGGCTCCGTTGGCCGGGGGGCTTCTCCGGTGTGAACGACGCCATGCACGAGGCGCACGAAGGGCGTGGCTGCAACTGCCCAATGTGCGCACTCTGAATCCCCCTGCGGCACACCTTTCGCAGCGTGCAAGTCGCCCGGACATGCAAGAGACGCCCCACCCGGGGGCGTCTCCGCGTGTGCCGAGAGAAGGCCGGGCCTACTCCAGATAGTCGCGCAGGTGCTGGCCCACATCGGGGCTGCGCAGGCGACGCAGCGCCTCGGCCTCGATCTGCCGGGCACGCTCACGAGTCATCCCCAGGGCGCGCCCCACCTCTTCGAGAGTGCGGCGGCGGCCATCCACCAGGCCGTAGCGCAAGTCGATAATGCGGCGCTCGCGCTCGCTGAGGTGCCCGAGCGCGGCCGACAGATCGCTGCGGAGCATCTGGGCAGAGGCAAACTCCGTCGGCGAGGGAAGCTCGTCGTCGGGGAGAAAGTCGCCCAGCGTGTGCTCACCCTCATCGCCCACCGGCGTTTCCAGCGAGACGGGGCGGCGCGCCGCCTCGAGCACACGCTGGATGCGCTCCACCGGCTGGCCGAGGGCAATGGCGATCTCCTCGGCGGTTGGCTGGCGCTCAAGCGACTGGGCGAGCCGCTCGGAGGTTCGCTTCACCTGGCCAACCGACTCGCTCATATGGACGGGCAGGCGGATGGTGCGGCCCTGTTCGGCGATCGCCCGGGTGACGGCCTGGCGGATCCACCAGGTGGCGTAGGTGCTAAAGCGGTTCCCCTTGGTATAGTCGAACTTCTCGACCGCCCGCATCAGACCGATATTGCCCTCCTGGATCAGGTCGAGCAGGGAGAGGCCGCGGCCGACATACTTCTTGGCGATGCTTACCACGAGCCGCAGATTCGCCTGGATCAGATGGCGCCGGGCTTCGTTGCCGAGAGCAGTGTCGTGCTCCAGGGAGCGCCGCGCGGCCAGGCTCAACTCCATCGGTTCAGCGAGGCGCGCCTGAGCGGCGTTGCCGCGCTCGATTCGCTCGGCCAGTTCAACCTCCTCGCGGGCCGTCAGCAGCGAGACACGACCGATCTCCTGGAGGTAGTGCTGCACCGGATCGAGGGCGGGCTCGTTGTTCTTCGGGCTCTCCTGGATCAGATCCTCAACTTCGGCGATCGGCTCCATCTCCGGGTCGTGCTCCAGTGCGTGCGAGTCGTTAAGCTCCCAGATGGGTGTCGTCCGCTTGAGCATCGATCTGTGCTCCTAGCCTAGGGATGAGGGACACAAGGCTGCTCCTTCCCGGCGGGAAGGAGCTTTAAATCCCATGCCGTTCTTCACTTGCACTCAACGGGGCGGGGTTAAGCGCGGGTTTTGCTTGAGGGTGCGCGCCAGCAAGTTGGTCTGATGAACGCATTGGAAAGTATAGAAGCGATAATGCAAGTTGTCAAGTCCTTTTCCCTTGTGAAGGGGGTCGCGGCCAGGCTTTAGGCACGCAGCGGCCCGCCAGGAAGGGCCGGGCCGCTCAACGTGGGAGGCCGGCGAGCGCCACGGCCACCTCGGCGGCCACGCGGGCGTTCTGGCGCAAGAGGGCCAGGTTGGTGCCCACACTCTCGCCGTGCGTCTCCTCGGCCATAGCGGCGAGCAGATAGGGCGTCACGGCGGGGCCGCGCACATTGGCGGCCTCTGCCCGGGCCAGCGCCCGCGCGATGGCAGCCTCGACGTCGTCGCGCGGCAGCGCGACCTCAGCCGGAGGTGGGACGCAGAGCAGCAGGCCGCCTGGCGCGGCGACAGCAGCAAGGGTTCGCTGGGCCCGCCAGAGGCGAGCCGCTTCGCGAGCGCCCGCCACCTCGGCGGGGAGCGGCAGCCCACTGCTGCGGCTGTAGAATGCCGGGAGCTCACCAACACCATAGCCCACCACCGGCACCCCCAGGGTCTCCAGGTACTCCAGCGTCGCCGGCAGATCGAGGATGGCCTTGGCGCCAGCACAGACGACCAGCACCGGCGTGCGGGCCAGTTCGGTCAGGTCGGCGGAGACATCCCAGCTGCGCGCGGCGCCACGATGCACCCCACCGATCCCCCCTGTGGCAAAGACCTCCACCCCGGCCGCCGCCGCGAGGGCCATGGTGGCAGCGACGGTGGTGGCGCCGTCTGCGCCCTGGGCGGCCGCCACAGCGATATCGCGCCGGCTCAGCTTGCGTACTGCCCCGCCCGCCGTGGCGAATCGCTCCAGGTCGGTTGCGCTGAGACCCACGGTTGGCACACCTCTGGCAACACCAACCGTGGCGGGCACGGCGCCCGCCGCCCGAACCTCGGCCTCCAGCGCCCGAGCCGCCTGAAGGTTCTCCGGGAAGGGCAGACCGTGGCTGATCAGGGTACTCTCCAGGGCCACCACAGGGCGGCTTTCATCCAGGGCGGCGGCGACTTCAGCCGAGAGGCGGAGCATGCGAACGCCTTTCTACACGCAGGGTGCTGCTATCCCTCCACGGGCGCGCCGGCCCGATCGACCAGGTAGGCAGCGATCTGGTGGCGCCGGGCGAGGGTCAGGTCGGCGGCGGAACCCTCAACGAGCACGAGAGCCAGGCGCAGGCCACGGCGCCGCAGCGGGAGCAGGCGCTCCAGCAGCGCGGGGACCCCGCCGGCGGCAACGACAACCACGGTGCTGCCCCAGCCAAGCCCGGACGCGGCCCGAACCAAGACGGCGCTGATATCACCGGTGCCAGCGGGCTCCAGGCACCCGAGCAGGCGGAGGATGGCGATCAGGTGCGGGCGTCCGTGGCCAGGGGCGATCGGGGCAGCCGGCGCTCCGGCGAGCGGATCGAGGCCGCTGGTGCAGAGCGCCACCGGCTGGCCCCGGCTCACCAGGTCGGCGGCGATCGACGCCGTCGCCACGACGGCCCGCTCCAGGTTGTCGTAGGTATAGCGGCCGGGATACTCGGCACGGCTAAAGGCAAGTGCCAGGAGCGTCTCACGGGCGATGGCGGGCTCATGGCGCCGCACCTCGAGTGTGCCGGTGCGGGCGCTACTCTTCCAATCGATCTGGCGCACACTGTCACCCGGGGCGTAGGGCCGCACCCCGATCGGCCGTGCCGGATCGTTGAAGAGGCTGCCGGGGGCCGGGCGGGCTCCGTAGGGCAGGGCCGCTGGGAGACCGAGCTCGCGGAGCGGCAAGACCTGTGGATAGATCACCAGGTGGTCGGTGGCCAAGCCCTCTAGCGGCTGTTCGAAGAGACCGAGCACATCACCGGTGCGCATCTGGAGCGGGCCAAGCTGGTAGAGGCCGCGCTGGCGCCCTTCGAGCGTATAACCCACCAGGCGCTCTTCGCGGGCGCCGAGGGCGATCACCCGCCGCACTGATGGCGCGCTGCGCAGCGCGGACGGCAGGCTCTCGTGCAGCGCCAGCCAGGGGATCGGTACAATACCCGCGTTGCGCACAACGATTGTGATCGCGATCGGCTCGCCGGGAAAGGCCGCCTGCGGTGCCACGCGGGACCAGCGAACCGAGCGAGCGGCGGTACGCACCCACACCCAGGCCACGAACTGCACACCGACGAGCACATAGAGCAGGTAGAAAAAGAGCTCGGCCCGCAGCCCGGCGGCGAGGACAAGGATGAGGAGGGTAAGGAGGCGCAGTTCCATCCTGGCTCACATCCGAAACACCCCGAATACCGTCGGCGCCACCGGCGCATTGGCGGCCGCCGCCAGTCCGAGCGCCAGAGCCTTGCGGGTGTCCACCGGATCGAGCACGCCATCGTCCCAGAGACGGGCGGTCGAGTAGTAGGGGCTCCCCTCGCGCTCATACTTCTCGAGGATGGGCGCCTTAAACTGCTCCTGCTCCGCCGGCGTTAGATCCTGACCACGGGCGAGCAGGTTCTCGCGTCGCACCGTCAGCAGAACGGTGGCCGCCTGGGGCCCACCCATCACGCTGATCCGGGCGTTGGGCCACATCCAGAGCTGGCGTGGCTGGTAGGCCCGACCGCACATACCGTAGTTCCCGGCCCCAAAGGAGCCGCCCACCACTACGGTGAACTTGGGCACATTCGCGCAACTCACCGCCGTCACCAGCTTCGCGCCGTCTTTGGCGATGCCACCATTCTCATACTGCTTGCCAACCATAAAGCCGGTGATATTCTGAAGGAAGAGCAGCGGCACGCCGCGCGCGCAGCAAAGCTCGATGAAGTGGGCGCCCTTGAGCGCGCTCTCGCTGAAGAGGATACCGTTGTTTGCCAGAATGCCAACCGGAATGCCCTCGATATGGGCGAAGCCGCACACCAGAGTGGTGCCGTAGCGAGTCTTGAACTCGTGGAGCCGGCTGCCATCCACCAGGCGAGCGATGATCTCGCGGATGTCGTAGCTCTTGCGGGTATCGCGGGGGAGGATGCCATAGAGCTCCTCCGGGTCGTAGGCTGGTGGCTCGGGGGCTTGCAGCGGCCAGGGCGCCCGCCGGCGCGGGCCGAGGGTAGCGACGATGTCGCGCACGATCCCGAGGGCCTCCCGGTCGTTCTCCGCGTAGTGGTCGGCCACGCCCGAGAGGCGCGTATGCACGTCGGCGCCGCCGAGTTCCTCCGCGCTCACCTCTTCGCCGGTCGCGGCCTTCACCAGGGGCGGGCCACCAAGAAAGATCGTGCCGGTGCCCTTGACGATCACCACCTCGTCGCTCATGGCGGGCACGTAGGCGCCGCCCGCCGTGCACGAGCCCATCACGGCGGCGATCTGGGGGATGCCCCGGGCCGACATCTGGGCCTGGTTGTAGAAGATCCGCCCAAAGTGGTCGCGGTCGGGGAAGACGTCGGCCTGCAGCGGCAAGAAGGCGCCGCCGCTGTCCACCAGGTAGATGCAGGGCAGGTGGTTCTCCTGGGCGATCTCCTGGGCCCGCAGGTGTTTCTTGACAGTGAGGGGGTAGTAGGTGCCACCCTTAACGGTGGCATCGTTGGCCACGATCACCACCTCGCGGCCGCTCACCCGGCCGATCCCCGTGACGATCCCGGCGCCGGGCACATCGTCGCCGTAGACCTCGTAGGCGGCCAGGGGGCTGAACTCCAGGAAGGCGGTACCCTCATCCAGCAGCACATCCACCCGTTCGCGCACCAGCAGCTTGCCGCGCTCGGTGTGGCGCCGGCGGGCCTCCTCACTGCCGCCCCGGGCCGCAGCGGCCACCCGTTCGCGCAACTCGGCGGCCAGGGCCCGGTGGAAGGCGGCGTTGGCCTGAAACTCTTCGCTCCGGGTGCTGATGTGGGAGTGAATGCGGGACATAGGGTCTCGTCCGTCACAGGCCCACGCGCTCGCGGAATCCCGCAAGCTCGGCCAGACTGATGCTTGCGCCGCAGAGGATGATCACCAGGTGAGCAGCGGGATCGAGCCGCCCGGCAAGCCGGCGGGCCGCGCTGAGCGTACAGGCAGCGGCCGGTTCCACCAGCAGGTGGCAATGGTCGAGGATCCAGAGCAGGTCGGCCACGGCGCCGTGGTCGGGCACCACCAGCACCTCCTCGACATGGCGCTGCACGAGCTCCATCGTCAGCGCGCAGACGGCGGGCGCGCCGAGGGTTGCGGCGAGAGAGGTGATGGCGGGCAACGGCACCACCTTACCGGCCGCCAGCGCCTGGCTCATCGCGTCGGCGCCTTCGGTCTCCACACCCCAGACGCGCACTTCCGGGCGCAGCGCTCTGGCGGCAAGCGCCACGCCACCGATCATGCCGCCACCGCCGATACTGGCGATGATGTCGGTGACGTCGGGCGCGTCGGCGATCAACTCCAGGCCAAGGGTGCCCTGGCCGGCAACCACCTCCGGGTCGTCGAAGGGGTGAACATAGGTGAGCCCCTCGCGCTCGAGCGCCTCGGCCCGGGCGAAGCCCTCAGCCGGGGTGGGCAAGAGCTCGACCTCGGCGCCGTAGGCGCGAGCAGCGGCAACGGCCGAGGGCGCCGTAGACTGGAACATCACAATCCTGGCCCGCAGCCCGAGCCTGCTGGCGGCGAAGGCCACCGCCTTTCCGTGATTGCCGCCGCTGACGGCCACCAGCCCCCGCTCGCGCTGGGCGGGAGTGAGGCTGAGCAGCTTGTTGAAGGCGCCCCGGGGCTTGAACGAGGCCGTCTCCTGGAGAAACTCGTACTTCAGCGAGACGCGGACACCAAGCAACTCGCTGAGCGCCCGGCTGGGGAGCAGCGGCGTGCGCAGTACGTAGGGGGCGATCCGCGTGGCTGCCGCCTCGATCCGAGCAAGCGTGACGGCGCCGGCACTCGGGCTATGCATCGGCAGTGGCCTCCTGGCCAGTGGGCGGCAGATCTACGCAGCGCGCGGCGACATGGCAGGCGAACCCTGGCAACAGCGGCGCGGTCAGCGTCTCGACCAGCGCGCCCGTGGCTACCAGGGTATGACAGGGGCCAACCGACCGATCGACCTGTACCACCCGGGCGACACGGCTCAGCAGCCATTCCTCGCGCACACCCTGGAAGGCATCGCGGGCCAGGTTGCGCTCGCGGTCGCGCTGCTCGTTCCGGGCACCTCTGGAGGGTACCTCCGAGACAAGCTGATGCTCAAGGGTTGGCTGCGTCATCACCTGTAGATCGCCTTCGATCCGCTCATAGCGCTTCCCATCACCCTCAGTCAAGGCGTCGAGCGCCGCAACTGTGAGACGGGCCGGGATGGTAGTCATGGCCTTCTCCTACAGCATGCCCTTGAGCTGCTCGGCGGCCTTGCGGGTCATCCCCGGCACGGCGGCGATCTCCTCCACGCTGGCCCGGCGCAGCGCATCAAGCGAGCCGAAGGCCTTGAGCAGGGCCTTCTTGCGCTTGGGGCCAATGCCGGCGATCTCCTCAAGCGGCGAAGCGAGGGCGGCCCTGGAGCGCAACTTGCGGTGGTAGCTGATCGCGAAGCGGTGGGCCTCCTCGTCCACGCGCTGCACGAGGTTCAACGCGCGGCTGGTGCGGTCGAGCACGATCACCTCCGGCTGATCGGGGCGCACCAGATCGAAGCGGTTGCGGTCGGGGCCCTTGGCCACACCGACCACCGGAATGCGCTCGAAGCCAAGCGCGGCCAGGGCAGCCACGGCGGCGTTCACCTGGGCACGGCCCCCATCGATCAGCACCAGGTCGGGGAGCTCGGCCCACTTCTCGATCGCCTCGGCCCGCTGATCGGGGGGCAGGTCTGCGCGCTGCTCAGCCTCATCGGTCGCGGAGCGACGCTCGGCGGCCGGATCGTCCGGCTCCTCGGTGGAGAGCGCCTCGGCGGCGCGCTTGAAGCGGCGAGTGATCACCTCGGCGATCGAGGCGACATCGTTGGCACCCTGGACCGTCCGGATCTTGAAGCGGCGATAGGCGGAGGGCCTGGGCTCGCCGCGCTCGAAGACGACCATGCTAGCCACCGACTGCTGGCCCTGGGTGTTGGAGATGTCGTAACACTCGATGCGCCGGGGCATATCGGGCAGGTCCAGCAGATCACGCAGTTCGGCCAGCCCGGCTACGGCGCGCTGTTCGGAGTTGAGCCACTGCTGACGCAGCTCCTCCAGCTTCTGGCGGGCGTTGTTGGCGGCGAACTCCACGAGCTGTTTCTTCTCGCCACGGCGGGGCACCACGAGCTCCACCCGCTGGCCGGCCTTCTGCTGGAGCCAGGCAGCGATCATCATGGGCTCGTCAACATGCTCGGCGAGCAGCAGGTTGGGCGGGATGTTCGGGGCGCTATCGTAGAACTGGGTGATGAACGAGCTCAGCAAGGCCTGGTCGCTCTCGCCCTCGGAGCCCTGGAGCGGGAACGTCTCGGCGTTGATCAGCTTACCGCCGCGCACAAAGAGCACCTGCACCACAGCGGAGCCCTCCTCGCGAGCGAAGGCGATCACGTCCTGGTCGGTCTCAACAGTACGTAGCACCTGCTGGCGCTCGGAGATCTTCTCGATCGCCGTGATCCGATCGCGCAGGTAGGCGGCGCGCTCAAAGTTCAACTCCTCGGCGGCGGCCTCCATCTGGGCGCGGATCGAACGAACGACTGCCTCGGTCCGGCCCTCCAGGAACTGGCAGACCTGCTCGATCGCGGCGCGGTACTCCTCTTTGCTCACGAGTCCGGGCACGCAGGGGCCGAGGCAGCGACGCATCTGGTAGTAGGTGCAGGGCCGGCCCTTACGGCGATGCTCCTTGAACCAGCTCTCGGAGCAAGTAAAGGTGGGGCGGAAGGCAAAGAGCTTGTTGAGCGTATCAAGGGCCTTATAGGCCGAGCCGGCGCTGGCATAGGGGCCGAAGTAGCGGGCGCCGTCCTTGTCCACCCGGCGCACCCAGGCCACACGGGGCCACTCCTCCTGCACCGTCACTTTAATATAGGGGTAGGACTTGTCGTCCTTGAGCAGAATGTTGTACGGGGGGCGATGCTGCTTGATCAGGTTCATCTCAAGCAGCAGAGCCTCCAACTCGCTCTGCGTAACGATCACATCGAAATCGGCGATCCGGCTGACGAGGCGGCGGGTCTTCTCGTTCAGGCCACGAGGCGCGCCAAAGTAGGAGCGCATCCGATCGCGCAGGCGCTTGCTCTTGCCGACGTAGAGCAGCTTGCCCTGGGCGTCCTTCCAGAGGTAGACGCCGGGGGCCTCGGGGACGCGACGGAGGCGCTCGTCGAAGCCTTCGCGGTCGACAATGGCGGTAGCGGAGAAGTCGGGCATAGAACCATTGTACCACCTTCATCCGTTTGTCATCTCGCTAGAGTATACTGGCAGCAAGGCGCGACGTGGCGGCAGGAAGCTCGGCGCGCCTTTGTATGCACACAACAGGAACGATAAGGAGCGAGCCGGAATGGCGACTACGACACCGCAGCAGCGCGCCCACAGCGCCGGGCCGCGCTTTGATCCGCGGCCAGGCAAACTCCGCTACTCCCTGCGCTGGCTGAGCGCCCTGGCAGGCGGAGGCACCCTGGCGACGCTGGCGTTTGCCATGGGCGGGACAGGTGCGGCAGCGGCCCTGGGCGCGCTCGGAGCCACGGGGGTGGCCTATGCGACCATGCACGAGCCACGGCGGCCCCGGATCGAGCGCGTCACGCTCCACCACCGGGCGCTACCGGCAGATCTGGACGGACTGCGGATCGGTCATCTCAGCGATCTCCACCTCGGGATGCGCTTCACCGCCGCCAACAGCCGCTGGGCGGCCGAGCGAATGCTGGAGGAAGCGCCCGATCTGCTGGCCCTGACGGGTGATTTCGTAAGTTACGCGCGGGCCATTCCCACGCTCGCGCACGTGCTGGCGCCCCTGGCCCGGCTGACGCCTCGCCTGGGGATCTACGCGGTACCGGGGAATCACGACTACTGGGAGGGTGTCGCGGCGATCAGGCGGGCGCTGGCGCCCCTGGGGGTGCGCTTCCTGCTCAATGAGCACGTCCTGCTGGAGCGGGGCGGCGCCAGGCTGCTGGTGGCCGGGGTCGATGACCAGTGGTCCGGGCGGCCCGACCTGGGCGCGGCCCTGGCCGGCGGGCCGGATGGCGCCTTCCGGGTGCTCCTGGCCCACTGCCCGGACATCGCCGACGAGGCAGCGGCACGTGGGGTGCACGTACAGCTTTCCGGCCACACCCACGGCGGGCATGTGCGCGCGCCGGGCCTTGGGGCGCTCTGCCTGCCCCGGCACGGCTGGCGCTACACCATCGGCCACGAACGGATCGGCGCCATGCAGCTCTATGTCAGCCGGGGCCTCGGCGGGGTGCCCCTGCGCTTTGGCTGCCCACCTGAAGCGACGGTGATCACCCTCCGGCGGGGGTAGGGCTCAGGCGCCGCGCTCGAGCCCGAACATCCCGAGCCGCGAAGCACCTGCCAGCAGGCTCATCGCTGCTCCCATGTATGGTACTCTCAGCGTAGACTGACGAGAGCTACGAGGAGCGTATTCCATGACAGACGACATGCCACGGCTGGCCGCCCTCTCACCGCTGGATGGGCGCTACCGGAGCGACGTGGCCGAACTGGCCGGCTACTTCAGTGAGGCGGCCCTCTTCCGCTACCGCGTCCGCGTCGAAGTCGAGTACCTGATCTTCCTCGCCCGCGCCCCGAGCGTAGGCTTCGTCCCACCCTTCGACGCCGCTCAACAGGCAGCGCTGCGGGCGCTCTACCGCCAGTTCAGCGACGCCGATGCGCTCGCGATTGCCGCGTGGGACCGCCGGGTGAACCACGATGTGAAGGCGGTGGAGTACTGGCTGCGCGAGCAACTCGACACGCTCGGGCTTGGCGCCTGGAAGGAGGCGCTCCACTTCGCGCTCACCTCGGAGGACGTGAACAACCTGGCCTACGGGCTGATGCTGCGCGAGGCGCGCGACCTGGTACTGCTGCCCGCTCTGAGCCGCCTGCTGGAGCGCCTGCGCGAGCTCGCCGATGGCGAGGCTGCAACGGCCATGCTCGCCCGCACCCATGGCCAGCCAGCCACACCCACCACCTTCGGCAAGGAGATGAACGTCTTCTTCATGCGCCTGCGCCGCGCCACCGCCGACGTCGCGGCGATCCGGCTCACGGGGAAGCTCAACGGCGCCACGGGCACCTTTGCCGCGCAGGCCGCCGCCCTGCCAAGGGTTGACTGGCTGAAGTTCTCGAAAGCCTTCGTGCGCTCGCTGGATCTGGAGCCGGTGCTGCTCACAACCCAGATCGAACCCCACGATACGCTGGCGGCGCTCTGCGATGCGCTGAAGCGGGCCAACACCGTGCTGATCGATCTCTGCCAGGATCTGTGGCGCTACATCAGCGACGGCTACCTGGCCCAGGCCCCCAGGCCCGGTGAGGTGGGCTCGTCCACCATGCCCCACAAGGTCAACCCGATCGACTTTGAGAACGCCGAGGGGAACCTGGGGCTCGCCGGGGCGCTCCTGGAGCACCTGAGCCGCAAGTTGCCGATCTCGCGGCTGCAGCGCGATCTGTCCGACAGCACGGTGCTGCGCAGCCTCGGCGTGGCCCTCGGCTACAGCCTGCTCGGTTACCAGCGCACCCTCCGTGGCCTCGGCAAGGTCGCCGTGCGCCACCAGGCCCTGCTCGACGATCTCCGCGCCCACCCTGAAGTGCTGGCCGAGGCCGTGCAGACTATCCTCCGCCGTGAGGGCTACCCCGAGCCTTACGAGGCCCTGAAGGCGCTGACCAGAGGCCGGCCACTGACGCTGGAGACGCTACGGGCCTTTGTGGAGGGGCTCGAGGTGTCCGAGCCGGTAAAGGCCGAACTGCGCGCCCTGGCGCCGGAGCGCTACACCGGGCTCGCTGCCGAGCTCGCCCGCCTGCGCGATGAGCAGGCCTTCAGTGGCTGGTAACGACGGCACTTGACAGAGAAAGGCTCCTTCAACCGATCAGAGCGCGGTACAACCCCGGCGCGTGTAATCGATTATGCGTAAAGAATAAAACGTATGTGCGCATTTTTCCATGGCGTCCTGATGCGCTAAACACGCTGTGGAAAATCTGAAATGCGTTTCAGGGCATAGAGATGCGCCAGGGGTCTTGACAAGCGCGGTATACTGCTTCCCAAAGGCTTATAGCCTGAATGCTACCATCTCGTTTAAGGAGGACTGCACCGATGCAGAAGACTGACTTCATCAAGGCCGTGGCGGAGAAGGCGGGCGTGTCGCAGAAGGAGACCAAGCTCGTCGTCGACTCGGCGCTGATGGTCATCACGGAGGCGCTGGCCAAGGGTGAGAAGGTCACGCTGACCGGCTTCGGCACGTTCGAGGTGCGCTCGCGCCAGGCGCGCGAGGGTGTAAACCCCCAGACGCGCGACAAGATCCAGATTCCGGCGACCAAGACGCCAGGCTTCAGCGCTAGCAGCACCCTGAAGGAAGCGGTCAAGTCCCACTAGCGTGGGGCAGGGCGGCGGATGTTGATGAACGGCCCGCGCCGCTGGCGCGGGCCTGTCTGTGCCCGGGATCTCAGGAGTGCTGGAGCGTCCCCAGGTGAGTGAGGATGGCCGCCCCGGCCTTGATCCCGCCGTAAAAGCGCTCCAGTTCGAGATTTTCGTTCGGGGCGTGGTTGGCCTCGTCGGCGTTGGCGTAGGGCACCACGAACGCCGGCACCCCCAGCGTCCGCGTCCAGACATACTCGGGCAGGCTGCCACCCATGGCCGGCACGAGCAGGGGCTCCTGGCCGTGGGCCTGCGTAAGCCCGGCAACGATCGGCGCGGCGTAGGGCGAGTCGAGCGGCGTCTTGCTTGGATCCATCGCTCCCTGCCAGACGAGCTCGACTTCGGGCGCATGGCGCCGCACGTGCTCGCGCAGCCGCTCGAAGATCGTTGCAGCCGACTGGTCGGCCACCAGGCGGATGTCGCACCTGGCGGTCGCCTCAGCCGGCAGGACGGTCTTCGAGCCGGGGCCGCCATAGCCGCCGTGGAGGCCGTTGATAGTGAGCGTGGGCCAGAGCGCGAGGCGCTCGTAGTAGCCCCGCCCGGCCGGCGCGTCCAGCCGCCGCAGGCCGAGCTCGGCCTTGACCGCCTCCACATCCACGGGCAGGCGCGCGAGGGCCTCACGCTCCAGATGGGTGGGCGGCCGCACGTCATCGTAGAAACCCTCGATCAAGATCTCGCCCGCCTCATTCTTCATCGACGCCAGCAGGTGCACAAGCGTCCAGAGCGGATTGGGCGCCACTCCGCCAAAGTTGCCCGAGTGCAGGTCGCGGTTGGCGCCACGGGCGCGCAGTTCGAAGCTGAGCACGCCGCGCACGCCAAAGTGGACCGCAGCGCGGCCGCTCGGGTCGATGTGGCCGTCGGCCGTGATCACCAGGTTGGCCCGCAGCCGCTCGCGGTGGGCCGCCACGAAGTCGGGCATCTGGGGGCTGCCTACCTCCTCCTCGCCCTCCAGTAGCAGCTTGACATTGCAGGGCAGCCTGCCCCGGCAGGCCAGCAGTGCCTCGATCGCGAGGATCTGGGCGAGGTGCTGGCCCTTATTGTCGCCGGCACCCCGGCCATAGAGGCGCCCATTGCGCACCTGCGGCTCGAAGGGCGGCGAAACCCAGGCCTCAAGCGGGTCGGGCGGCTGCACGTCGTAGTGGCCGTAGAGGAGCACCGTCGGCGCCTCCGGCGCGTCGTGGCGCTCGCCGAAGACCATGGGCCAGCCGGCGGTGGGCAGTACCACCGCGCCCATGCCGAGCCGATCGATCACCCCGGCGATGTAGGCGGCCGTCTCAGCGATGCCGACGCCGTGGGCGCTGATGCTCGGCCGACGCACGTAGTCGATCAGCCGGGCCAGGTATTCGTCGCGGTGGGCGTCGATGTAGGCGAAGACGTCGGTCAGGTCGGGTGATGTCATCGGCGATACCTCCTTGGTCGTAGCAGGGGAGCCTTACCCGCGCCTGCGACGAGACCAGAGCGCCAGGAAGGCAGCGGCAATTCCGGCGGCGACAGCAATCCAGATCGCCGGGTTGGTGCCGGCGGCCGGCGGTGGTGGGTTCGCCACCGCTGTGGCAGCAGGCGGCGTGACGGTGGGTGGTGCTGGAGCCGTCGCACCCTGCGCGGGCGGCGCCTCCGGGATCGCGGTTGGTGGCGGCAGCGCCGTTGCCGTAGCCCCGGCCAGCTCATCGGGCGCCGGAACGACCGGCTCGGCCCCCACGAACACGGCCGTGGTACGAGCGGGAACCGTGAAGCTCCCGGCTGAACGATCGAAGCTCGCCCGGGGCGCCCGCTCGTCCTCCGAGCTCACGAGCACATCATGGAGGCTCAGGGCGGCACCCAGGAAGAGCGGGTCACCCCAGGTGAGCTCAGCGGGCGTGGCGTTAAAGAGCACCACCACCTGGCCGATGCTCTCGTCCAGCCGCCGGGGCCCGGTGTCGCTGATGCTCATCACGATCAGGCCAGGCACCTGCTCCGGCCCTCCGTTGAAGAAGCGAACCATCCGCCGCACCTGCTCGGCGTCGCGCAGGCGGAAGAGCGGTGTGCTCCGGCGGATGCGCAGCATCTCCTCCAGGTGGCTAAGGCTGGCGCCCATCTCCGCCGGCCCAGGCTTGAGGGCAGGGTTGGCCAGCAGTGGCGCCATGATCGGCCAACTGGCCTCGTTGTCGCCGGCAGGCGGCAACCCGGAGCCGAAGGTGTGCTCCTGGCCTGTCCAGTCGATGCGGCTGAACCAGTCGGAAGAGTTGTAGCTATTGCGGTCGAGCGACTTGGAGCGCAGCAACTCGTCGCCGGCATGGAAGAAGGGGATCCCCTGGGAGAGAGCCACCAGGCTCAAGCCAAGGTTGTGCATGCGCACCCGCTCGGCCAGGCTGGCACCCGTGGGAGCCTTCAGTTGCACGGCGTCGAAGAGCGTCTCGTTGTCGTGAGCTGAGACATAGACGATCTGCTCCTGGGGGTCGCTGGTGTACCCGGCCGGAGCGCCGTTGTAGAGGATCCGCTCGCCCGGCACCTCGCGCCCCACGGCATTGAGCAGGCGGTAGTCACGCAGGTTACCGGCCAGGCCCAGCTTGATCCAGTCGGTGTACGTGAGCAGCCTGGCGCGCTGAGTCTCCGCGTCGCCCTGATCGTAGGCGCTCGGGTCGGTGAAGAGGCCAGTGATGAACCCCTGGAGGCGCGGGTCGTCGAAGGGGCCGCCGCCCCTGGCCCCATCGCGCAGCCGGTCGGAGAAGGTGCCGATGCCGGTGCCGGCCATGTTCAGCTGAGTGGCATTCTCCCCCCGGGCGTTGCCAGCCACCTCGCCGAAATCCCAGCCCTCACCATAGACGTAGATGCGCTTCCCGTCCACACCATCCGCCTCCAGGGTGAGAGCATCGAGGGCGGCGCGCACGGCGAGCATGTTCCGCCGCATGTGGTGGCCCATCAGGTCGAAGCGAAAGCCGTCCACCTTGTATGCGCGGGCCCAGGTCACGACCGAGTCGACCATGAGCTTTTCCATCATGGCGTGCTCGGTGGCGGTGTTGGCACAGCAGGTGGAGTTTGCCACCGCACCCTCGCCGTCCAGGCGGTGATAGTAGCCCGGCACGATCCGGTCGAGCACAGAGCGAGGGCTCTGCCCGGCAGCGTTGGTGTGGTTGTAGACCACGTCCATCACCACGCGCAAGCCCCGCTGGTTGAGGCTCTGAACCATCTCGCGGAACTCCAGCGTTCGGCGCGCGCCCTCAGGATCGGTGCTGTAGCTCCCCTCGGGCACCGTGTAGTGCAGCGGGTCGTAGCCCCAGTTGAAGCCGTCGAGGTCGCGCAGCGGGGCGAGCAGCGCCTGCTGCTCGGGCGAATCGGGGGGGAGCGCGGCGAGCTGCTCCAGGGGGATCGGCACACGTTTGCTCGCGTCCTCCTCAATCGTGGCGATGTCGAAGACAGGCAGCAGATGGACGTGCGTCACACCAGCCTCGGCGAGCGCGCCCAGGTGGGCCATGCCCGCCGACTCGCCCACGGTGAAGGCGCGGAAGGTCCCACGCAGCGCCTCGGGCACACTGTCATCGCCGATACTGAAGTCCCGTACGTGGAGCTCGTAAAGCACAATCTCCTCGGGCGCCTCCAGGGGTGGCTTCTCTAGCGTGTCCCAGCCGGCGGGAGCCAGGCCGGGATCGTCCAGGTTCACGATCTGGCTGCGAGCCGAGTTGGTGCTCAGCGCCAGGGAGTAGGGGTCAGTCACACGGTTGGTGACCACCTGGCCCTCGGCGGGCACGTAGAGCTCAACGTCGTAGAGGTAGTACTGGCCCGCCCAATCCGCGCCGCCAGAGATCTGCCAGACGCCGGTTGCCTGGTCGAAGACCATGGGCAGGGCTTCGACGGGCGCACCGTCGGGCTCGCCACTGGTATAGCGCAGCAGAGTCACGGTGCGGGCGGTCGGTGCCCAGAGGCGGAAGACTGGCGTGAGCACCGCGTCGGCGACGTTGGGGTCCTGCTCCCAACTGACGCCAAGGGGGCCAGCGTAGGGGAAGAGCGCGTCGAGAGCGCCGGGGATCTGCAGACCGGCGGCATCGACGAGGCGGCCCTGGTTGTCGCGGGCGGCCACGGCTACCTGGCCACGCAAGATCTCGGGGGCCGCCGCGCGGCCAGCCGGGCTCAACTTGAACGCCGAGAAGCCGGCCAGGTGAGGGAAGCGCTCGAGGGCGGGGCCTGGGCCGGCGATGGAGAAGCTGAGGGGGAGCATCTGGCCGCCGCTGATGCCATCGGGGCCGAGGCTCAAGCCGCCATTGGGGCTATAGTGGAGCTCGTAGCTGTAGGTGGGCGATCCGAGCACATTCCACACGATCGTCTCGGCATCGATCCAGTAGGCCCGTGGCCGGGCGATGTTGCCCCGTGGGGCGCCCCGGGTGGAGAGGGTGATCTGGCCGCTGTTCACGTCGTACCCGATATAGATCTCATCACCGTCCTTCGCGACGGTGAAGGGGATCGGTGGACCACCTGGCGTGCCGCCCTCGCCGATCACACCGCTGGCGCCGGCGGCGATCCCGGCGCGATAGTCCCCGGCGGGCAGCGCCGTCGTGACGAAGGCATAGACACCATCACCGTCGGGGTCCTGCATCAGCGAGCCGAGGCACTCCGGATCATCGGCGGCAGGGCAGCCGAGGGCGGGCTGGAAGTCGCCCACGGCCACGATCGGCGGCTGGTTGACGCTATCGGCGACCCACTTCGTCTCGTGGTCGTAGACGAAGAGCACGGAGGTGGGAGCGTCGAGCACGAGCGGAATGTTGGGGCCGTTCTGCACGCCGCCGAGCCCGTAATTCTCGGACCAGCTATCATTGAGCGCCACCTTGTACTCATAGCTGCCGGCGGGCAGATCGAAGCGGGCGCTCCAGAGGCCGAAGGCTTGGTTGTAGCTGAGGTAGGTATTGGCACAGGCCGGCTGCCAATCAGCAGGGCAGCCAAGCACGCTCTGGATGGTGCCGGGAATGGTGACGGTAGCGGGGTTGGGGGACGGCTCCTGGGTGGAGGGGCGGGCGGTAGCTGTCGGGAGCAGCGCGGCTCCAAGGGCGAGGGTGAGCAGGAGCGGCGCTACAGGGCTCCAACGGTGGAGGTGCATGGGTGTATCTTTCCAGGATCGGCCCGCTCGCGACCGAATGCGACCGATGACCAGGGGCTCCCTCCGCCACTGCACCGCCGGGCGGAAGCGAGAGCCACGCCAGAACCGGGCAAAACCCAGAGGGCCGGCGGAGCCATGGGGCTGCCGGAAGTAATCTGCTGCAACCGTGCCATCGCGACTGGATGGATTGGGGAAGTATAGCAGAAGGGCGGCGTGCGCGTGAGCGGCAAGCCGTGTACGGGTGTGCCGGATGAGCGCCCCCCAGTCCCCTGTCTCCTGTCCCCTTGTGCCGTGGCGCTCAAGCGCGCGGCGATGGGGAGGAGAAGCCCGCCTGCGCGGGCGTGACCCAAGCGCGCCCAGGTGTCGTTCCCGCGCACGCGGGAACCCGGCGCCCCCTCGTGCGCACGGGCGGGCGCAGGCAGGCTCGCGGGCGTGACCCAAGCGCGCCAGGGTGTCGTTCCCGCGAAAGCGGGAACCCAGCGCACGCGGGAACCCGGCGCCCCCACGTCCGCAGGGGCTGGCCCGTGGGCGTCACGCCCTGGCCGCCCGCCTGCGCGGGCGTGACCCAAACGCGCCCAGGTGTCGTTCCCGCGAAGCGGGAACCCGGCGCCCCCACATCCGCAGAGACTGGCCCTCACGTCCGCGAGAGAGACGGCTATGGCGCGGCAGGCTGTTCGTGCAGCAGATGCGGCACACCGCCGTACACGCAACCTACCGCCCGGCGATCACCCGTTCGGCGGCGGCTTCGCCGCTGACGATCGCCCCCTCGATAAAGGGACCACCGAGGTAATCGCCGGCGAAGGCGAGGCCAGGCTGCTCGATCGTGCCCCGGGTGAAGAGATCGAGGCGGTGGAAGTGGCCCACATCGAACTCGGGTAGCGCCTCCGGCACCCGGTACAGGCGGTGGAAGTGCATCTGGGGGGCGGGATCATAGTGGGGCGCGAGGCGCCGCAGGTCCGCGAGCATCAGCCGGCCGAGCGCCTCGTCGTCCGAGTCGCGAAGGGCGGCGGCGGCGGGGCCGCTGAGGTGCAGGCAGATCGTGTCGTGGCCATGCGGGGCGGCCTCAGGGTCCTTCACGGTCTGCACAGTCGCCGAGGCGAGAAACGGCGTCTCGCGGCGGGGGAAGAGCAGCCCGTAGCAACTGCGGGGCAGGCGCGTCCGGGTACCAACGGCGAGCAGCGCGGTAGAGGAGTAGGCAACCGCATCGAAGAAGTGGCGGCGCCGCTCGTCGAGCCAGGGCAGCAGACGCGGCACAACGGTGGCAGTGGTGGCGACAACCACCTTGCCGGCCGGAAGGGTGAGCTCGGTGCCTCCCACGCGGGCACGCACACAGAACCCGCCATCGCCACAGGGATCGACCGCCAGGGCCTCCACGCCCCGGCGCAGGTCGAGCCCGGCTGCGAGCGCATCGGAGAGGCGTCCGAGGCCCTGACGCAGCGTGAAGAGCTGCAGGCCCTGCGGGCGGCCGAGGCCGGCGCGCAATACCAGCAGTAGCAGGGCCCGCGAGGTGCGCTCGGGCGTCCAGTAGAAGATCCCGGAGAGGGGTGGCTGAAGCACATACTCCAGCAGATCGGTGGAAAGGTGGGCCCGGGCGTAGGCGCTCACCGAAATATCGTCGATCGGGTGGGCCTTGTGGAAGGCGTGGGTGTCGAGCAGCGGCGCGTAGCGTACCAGGGAGCCGAGCAGGTAGGAGAGGGACAGTTTATGGCGGGAGCTTACCAGGCGCGTGAGCGCCAGCCCGATGTTGGGCCAGAGCGCGTAGAGCCGCCCATCGCGCAGAATGGCGCTGCTACGCGGGATGCGCCGCAACTCCCCCTCCAGACCCAGTTCACGGATCAGCGCGAAGGTGCGGACGTAGAAACTGGCGAGGAACTCGGCGCCGAGCTCGAACTGGCAGCCCTCCACCGTCGCTGTGCGTACGCGCCCACCCGCCACCTGCTCCCGCTCCAGCACCGTGACTGCATACCCGGCGCCGTGCAGGCGCCGCGCGGCGGCGAGGCCCGCCACTCCACCTCCGATCACCACTACCTGTCGGGCACCCGTTGCCATGGACGCTTGAACGGCCCTGCTAGGCGAAACCACCGATGCTCAGTATGGGCATGCCGGCGCCGAGCGCCGCAGCGCATCCCCGAACCAGCTACGCTTCGTGATTCACCGGAGACACTTCTGGAGGGGCGCCGGTAGACAGGTTCAGCTTTTATCCCTGCCACGCCCGGGCGGCCCGCCACGCAAGCGTACGGCGTATCATAGCATGGCGCCGCCGTACGATGATAGAACGCGCGCCCTGGCGCGCTCTGGGACACCAGGCCCGCCGTGAGAATGTGGCGCACCGTGGCATACTCCCACCGAGCGAGCGGTGCCACCACGCTCGCTTTAACTTCGGCCTAACGACCGATGCTTCGCCGTAAACGGGTATGCTACCCTGCCAGAAGCATCAGCTACACTCGCCGGAAAGTTGAACGATGAACACGTCGCGGCCAGATCCCGTGCGCCTCTCCCGCTCCACAGCGGAGCGGATCCGCGCGCCCCTTGGCCGCCCACACCCCTGAGCAGCGGCCAGGCCAGCCAGCAGGCTGCGGGCGCGATGGCGACCGCAGCTTTTTTGTGCCCTCCGGCGCGCTGCACCCGTTCCCGGCGCCACCCGACAGACGATTCGCTCCGATCCGGACCCCGAACCTGGCAAACCATCCTCTGGCCTGAAGGACGAAGGGAGCACCACCGTGGCCCTGCGCAGCGAGTTTTCGATCGAGAACGCTTACCCCTACGACCGGCGCGGTGTCTGGCGCTGGGTACGCTCACACGTCCTGCGCTACTGGCGCTTCGTCCTGGGCTTCTACATCTTCTTTCTGGTCGCCTGGAGCTGCTACGCCGGCTCGCAGGTACTGATCGGCCGGGCCGCCGACGAGATCCTCAACCCGAGCCGCCCCAATGGCCTGCTGATCGTCACCCTCGCCGTCCTGGCCGTGCTGGTGGGTGACGCTATCTCCGCCCTGATCGGCCTGCTCTCCGCCGAGACCCTGGCAGCCCGCTTCGAGGCCGACGCCCGCCAGGAGCTCTACGAGAGCTTGCTCGGGAAGAGCACGGCCTTCCACGACCGGCAGCGGGCGGGCGATATGATGGCCCGCGCCACCGACGACACCCGGGCCCTCGGCGATATGATCGTCCCCGGTGGCCTGCTCGCCACCGAGACGGTGATGGGCATCGTCGTGCCGCTCTTCTTCATTGGCCTCACGCGCCTGGAGCTGCTCCTGGTGCCGCTTGCCTTCGTGGCGCTCTATATCGTCACCGCGCGGCGCTACCTGCGCCGGCTCGACCCGGTGATCACCGCACAGCGGGAGCAGTATGGCCACCTGAACGCCGGGCTCGAGGAGACGATCTCCGGGATCGAGGTGGTGAAGGCGAGCGCCCGCGAGCCCTTCGAGCGCGAGAAGTACCGCCGCAATGCCCGCCTCTTCCGCGACTTCTTCGTGCGCCAGGGCTACATCGAGGCCCGCTACTTGCCCCTGCTGATCTACGGCGTTGCCATGGGCCTCACCTTCTTCCACGCCATGTGGCTCTATGGCCAGGGCACGATCAGCGTGGGCCAGGTGGTGAGCACCATGGGCCTGATGAACGTGCTGCGCTTCCCGACCTTCATCTCGATCTTCGCCTTCTCGGTGATCCAGGCCGGCGTGGCCAGCGCCCGCCGCATTTTGCGGATTGTGACCGCCGAGACCGACCTCGGCGAAAATAGCGCGGGCTACCGCGCCGAGATGCAGGGCGCGATCACCTTTGAGGGGGTGCATTTTACTTATGAGGAGAAGGAGGCAGAGGCCCAGGAGGACAGGGGGGTGCCTGCCGGCGCAGCCATGCTTCCTGCCCCCCCTCCTCGCCCGCCTTCGTCCTCCTCAGCCGTACTGCACGACCTGAGCTTCCACATTCCCGCCGGAGCTACGGTGGCGATCGTCGGCCAGACGGGCAGCGGCAAGAGCGCCCTGACCCTGCTGGTCAACCGCACCTACGATGTGAGCGCAGGCCGCGTGCTGATCGACGGCGTGGATGTGCGCGATTGGAGCCTTGATGCCCTGCGCTCACAGATCGGCAAGATCGAACAGGATATCTTTCTCTTCTCGCGGAGTATCGGCGAGAATATCGCCTTCGGCGCACCGGGCGCCACCCGCGAGCAGATCGAGGCGGCCGCCCGCGCCGCCCAGGCCCACGACTTTATTATGGCCTTCCCCGATGGCTACAACACCGTGGTCGGCGAGCGCGGCACCACCCTCTCCGGCGGCCAGCGCCAGCGCATCGCCCTGGCCCGGGCCTTCCTGAGCAACCCGCGCATCCTGATCCTCGACGACTCGACCAGCGCGATCGACAGCGCCACCGAGGACCAGATCCAGCAGGCGATCCGGAAAGCCCAGGAGGGCCGCACCGTCCTGCTGATCACCCACCGGATCTCCCAGATCCGCTGGGCCGACCTGATCCTCGTGCTCGACGCCGGGCGTCTGGTGGCTGCCGGCACCCACGACGACCTGCTGCGCCGTTCGCCCCACTACCGCCGCATCTTCGCCCGGTACGAGATGGAGCTGCCACCCCTGGAGGGCTCAGGAGACGGGGGAGCGGGGACAGGGGAAGCGGTGGGTGGCGAGCATGAGGGAGCAGCCCGCGCGCTGCTGCCAACCATCGGCAACTGACGTGGCGAATCACGGGCGGGTTATCCGGCGCCATGTGCCCGGCCCCCTGGGCCCGCTACCCTACGGAGCATATCCATGGGCTTCCTATTTGACGGACTCGACGCCGAGGAGTACGACCGCACCTACAGCGACGGCGCCCTGGTGCGCCGGATCCTGGGCTACTTCCGCCCTCAGGCCCGCAAGATGCTGATCGCCGCCGCCATGATCGCCGGCACCGCCGCCCTCGATGCCGGCATCCCGATCTTCGTCGCCCACAGCCTCGATTGGGTTGATGCAGACCGGAGCCTGCGCCTGATCGTCTTGCTCGCCATCGGCCTGGCCGCGCTCGGCTCACTCTCGTGGGTGCTCAACCTCGTGCGCCAGACGCTCTCGTCGCAGGCGGTGGGCGACGTGGTGCTACAGATGCGCCAGGACGCGGTCGACTCGGTGCTCCAGCGGGATCTCTCGTTCTACGACCAGTTCCCATCGGGCAAGATCGTCAGCCGGGTCAACTCCGACACGGCGGCCTTCTCCCAGGTGATGACGCTGACGATGGAGCTCGTGAGCCGTGTGCTGCTGGTCGTCTTTATCGTCGGCTATCTGGCGACGATCAGCCTGGCGCTGACGGCCATCCTGCTGCTGCTGGCGCCTTTCATCGTAGGGACGGCCCTGGCCTTCCGGGCGATCGCCCGGCGCACGATCACCGCGTCGCGGCGTATGAATGCCGAGGTGAGCGCCCACATCGCCGAGACGGTGAGCGGGATCGGGGTGGCCAAGACGTTCCGCCAGGAGCCGGCGATCTACGCCGAGTTCCTCGATGTGAACCGCCGCTCGCTGCTCGTGAACCGCCGCACCCGCTACACCTTCAGCAGTATCTTCCCGCTGCTCAACCTGATGGCCGGTATCGGCACGGCCGCCCTCGTCTACAGCGGCGGGTTGCAGGTGCGCGGCGGCGGCCTGACGGCCGGCGAGTGGTTCCTCTTCCTGCAGGGCCTGGCGAGCTTCTGGTTTCCGCTCACTAGCATCGCCTCGTTCTGGAGCCAGTTCCAGCTCGGCCTCGCCGCCGGCGAGCGCGTGTTTGCGCTGATCGATGCTGAGCCACGGGTGGTGCAGACCGACAACGTGCGCTTGCCGGCCATCAGTGGCGCGATCGCCTTCCAGGACGTGAACTTCGCGTACCGCGAGGGCGAGCCGGTGCTGAGCAACTTCACGCTGCACATCCGCCCCGGCGAGACGGTAGCGCTGGTGGGCCATACGGGCTCGGGCAAGAGCAGCATCGCCAAGCTGGTGGCGCGCTTCTACGAGTTTCAGGCCGGGCGAATCACGATCGACGGCGTTGACATCCGCGCCCTCGACCTGGCCGACTATCGCGCACGGCTCGGGATCGTCACCCAGGCGCCCTTCCTCTTCGACGGCACCGTGCGGGAGAACATCCGCTACGGCCGCCCCGAGGCCAGCGACGATGAGGTGCTGGCGGCCGCGCGGCGCGTGGGGGGCGGCGACTGGATCGCCAGCCTGCCGCAGGGCCTCGATAGCACGGTGGGCGAGCGGGGCGCCAGCCTCTCGATGGGCCAGCGCCAACTCGTGGCCCTGGCGCGGGTGCTGCTGCAGGACCCGGCGATCTGCATCCTGGATGAGGCCACCGCCAGCATCGATCCGCTCACTGAGACGCTCATCCAGGAGGGGCTGGACGAAGTGCTGGCTGGCCGCACCAGCATCGTCATCGCCCACCGGCTCTCCACCGTGCGCAACGCCGACCGGATCATCGTGCTGCGGAAGGGCGCGATCATCGAGGAGGGCGACCACGAGACGCTGATGGCCCGCGGTGGCCACTACGCCGAGCTCTACAACACCTACTTCCGCCACCAGTCACTCGATTATATCGAGGGTGGGCGGCGAGCAGCCTGACGGCGATCCCGCGTGCTATACTTGCGCTCATACTCCGCCGCCCGCGAAGCGGCAAAGCTACACGCAACACCGGCACGCGGGAGGCAGGGCCGCAACACGGTCCCGGTGCCGCGACACCCACCCGGTGACGACGTGTGCACGGCATTGTAAGCATTGGAGGGCGGCGCTCCCCCGCCGCGATGCGTATGGCTCGCGTTCTCACAGCGTACCTGGTGCTCCTGCTGGCCGCCTGTGGCGGCGCACGCCCACCCCAGACCATGGATGCGCTCCCGGTTTTCCCCGAGGCCAGCGAGCTTCCCGCGGGCGCCAACCCACTCGCTGAGCAGGTTTCCGAGGCGATGCTCGCCGCCATCGGCGCGAATCTCAGTGCAGAGGTGCGGCTGCTGCAACTCCCCGCCGGGAGCGACTGGGCGAGCGTCGAGCAGTTCTACCGGGAGGAACTGGCCGACACCGACTGGCAGATCGCCGAGGAGCTCACGAGCGCCGAGGGATCCCTGACAACGGCTGGCTGGCAGCGTGGCGCCCTGGCCGGCGAGCAGGTGCTCATGCTGGGCTACCTGCCGGCGAGCCCCGACGCCGCGCCGGTGTTGATCGTGGCACTGTTCAGCGAGTAGCCATTCGCCAACGGGCGCGACGGACACCAGTCGTCCGGCACCCTGCCTGGCCGCGCCCTCACAGGCAGGGGCCGGCGCGCGCGCGATCGCAAATGGTATAATTGCCCGCGTTGGCGTGGGGTGGCCCGCGCCCCTGCGGAGCGACCCATGAGTGAGCGCGTCTACGTCGCCATCGATGTCGAGTCGACTGGCCTCGTGGCCGGCACCGATGAGATCATCGAGGTGGCGGCGGTCAAGTTTCGCGGCGACGAACTGCTGGAGACCTACAGCCAGCTCGTGCGCCCCCGGCAGTCGCTCCCCCTCAAGATTACCCGCCTCACGGGGATCACCCCCGAACAACTCGCCGGCGCGCCTCGCTTCAATGAGATCGGCGCCGACGTTGCCCGGTTCATCAAGAGCTACCCGATCGTCGGCCACTCCGTCGGCTTCGACCTCGGCATGCTGCGCGCCCAGGGCATGAACTTCGCCCAGCCGATCTACGACACCTTCGAGCTGGCGACCCTGCTCATGCCCCAGGCGCCGATCTACAAGCTCGGTGCTCTCGCTGAGCGGCTGGGCATCCCCCACCCCGACGACCACCGCGCCCTCAACGACGCGATCGTCGCCGCGCGGATCTTCGCCCACCTGCTCGGCCTGATCAACGGGCTGGACATCCAGCAGCTCTCCGAGATCGCGCGCCTCACGCAGCGGATCGCCTTCCCCATGCGCGATCTCTTTGATGAGGCGCTGCGTGCGCGGGCCAGAAATGTTTTCGTCGAGAGTCCCCCGGCACCGCTCCGGCCCGCCGTGGCAGAGCGCTTCGGTGCTGAGATCACGCCGCTCAAGCCCACCGGCGACACGCGCCCGCTCGATCTGGACGCGGTGAGCCAGTTCTTTGCGCCCGATGGCCCCCTCGGCCAGGCCTTCCCCGGCTACGAGCCCCGCGAGCCCCAGGTGGCCATGGCCCGCGCCGTGGCCCGTGCCTTCAACCAGAGCGATCCGCTGTTGGTTGAGGCCGGCACCGGCACCGGAAAATCGCTGGCATACCTGGTTCCAGCCGCCATCTACGCCGCCCGCCGTGGCGAGCGGGTGGTCGTCTCGACCAATACGATCAATCTGCAGGACCAGCTCTTCTTCAAGGATATCCCCGCCCTGCAGCGGATTATGGCGGAGCAAACAGGAGCCGCCGATGGCGTCGCGGGGGCAGGGGAACACGGGCAACCCGCCGCGCCTCCCTTCACCGCCGCACTGCTCAAAGGCCGGGGCAACTACCTCTGCCTGAAGCGCTACCACGAGCTCCGACGCCAGGAGAACCTCACCCCCGACGAGGTGCGCACGCTGCTGAAAGTGCAGCTCTGGCTCCCCACCACCGCCGGCGGCGACAAGGCCGAACTCCTGCTCTTGGACCGCGAGAACGCCGCCTGGTCGCGGATCAATGTCACCCCCGAAACCTGCACCGGCCCCCGCTGCCCCCACTTCCGCGAGTGCTTCTTCTTCAAGGCCCGCCGCGAGGCCGAGGCCGCTCACCTCCTGGTGGTCAACCACGCCCTGCTGATCGCCGACCTCGCCGCCCAATCACATGTGCTCCCGCCCTACGAGCACGTGATCATCGACGAGGCCCACAACCTCGAGGATGTGGCCACCGATCAGCTGAGCTTCGCCGTGGACCAGGGGGCCCTGCTGAAGTTCCTCGACGATCTCTACCAGCAGGGTGGGGTGCAGGTGGTGAGCGGGGTGCTGGCCGAGTTGCCGGCCTACCTACGCGAGAGCGCCGCCGAAGAGGCCGCCCGCGAGCGGGCCGAGCAGATCGGCGTGCAGATGCGCCCGGCCATCGAGCGGGCCCGCACTGCCGTCTACGACTGCTTCAATCGCCTGACGGCCTTTGTGGCCCGCGAGGTGAGCGATGGCCAGTACGATCCGCGCCTGCGCCTCACCCCCGCCATCCGTGGCAAGCCCGCGTGGCAGGAGATCGTCTCCGCATGGGCGAACCTTACCGACAGCCTGACGACGCTCGGCGATGGCCTCGGGAAGCTCGAAAGCCTGCTCCGCGAACTCGAAGACGCGGCAGTTCCCGGGTACGACGAGCTGCTGCTGCGGGTGGAGTACCTGCGCCGCTTCGCCACCGAGGTGCGCGTACACACCGGCCATATCATCAACGGCGATGAGGCGAGCATCTGCTGGCTCACCCAGGAGCGCTCGCGCGATCTGCTCACGCTGGTTGCCGCGCCCCTCAGCGTGGCCGAGATCCTCCAGGCGCAGCTCTTCGCCCAGAAGCAGACGAGCGTGCTCGCCTCGGCCACCCTCGCGATCGAGGGCGGGTTCGCCTTCGTGAAGAACCGTCTGGGCCTCCCCGAGGCCGAGGAACTGCTGCTGGAGTCGCCCTTCGACTACGAGCGCCAGGCCCTCGTCTTCATTCCCAGCGACATCCCGGAGCCCAATCAGCGCGGCTACCAGCAGGCCGTCGAGGAGACGCTGGTGGAGCTCTGCACGGCGACGGGCGGGCGTACCCTGGCTCTCTTCACCGCCAACAGTGCCCTCAGGCAGACCTACAACGCCATTCAGGAGCCGCTCGAAGAGCAGGAGATCGCCGTGCTGGCCCAGGGGATCGACGGCAGCCGCCGGGCCCTGCTCGAGCGCTTCCGGGAGTTTCCGCGCACCGTACTGCTCGGCACGAACAGCTTCTGGGAGGGCGTCGATGTGGTGGGCGACGCGCTCTCGGTGCTGGTGATTGCCAAGCTGCCCTTCAGCGTGCCGACGGACCCGATCTTCGCTGCCCGGAGCGAGCAGTTCCAGGACCCCTTCGCCGACTTCTCTGTGCCGCTGAGCATCCTGCGCTTCAAGCAGGGCTTCGGCCGGCTCATTCGGAGCCGCGAGGACCGGGGCGTAGTTGTCTGCCTGGATAAGCGCTTGCTCAGCAAGAAGTATGGCCAGCAGTTCCTGGCCTCTCTGCCCCACACTCGCGTGCGCACTGCCCCCCTGCGCCAGTTGCCGATGCTCGCGGCGCGCTTTCTGGTGTAGGGGTACGCGATATAAACGGCACGCCGCCCCACGGGGCGGCGTGCGCCATGGCTCGCTGGGAAACAGGGGCGACGCGCGAGGCGCCGGCTCCTACCGCAACTCCTCCCGGACTCGCCGCAGGATGGCGTCCACGTCGAGGCCAGCCTCTTTGGCAAGCCGGATCTGCTCCAGCAGACGGGCCTCGGCCTCCGTCTGACGGGCCTGCGCATCGCTCAGGCGACGCCGGTCGTACTCGGCGTCGAGCTGCCGGTCCTCAGCGGCCCGCTCTTCCGCCCATTTGAACGCCTGCTCCCAGAAGAGCCCCGCCTCGCGGAAGAACAACGAGAAAATGCCCGGCTTGGACCCAACCGGCTGATTGCTCATGACGCGCTCCTTCGTCCTGCCGCTCTGTCTGTATTCTATGACGTAGGAGGCAAAAAGTCAACGCTGCTCGTTGCTTATGTTGCATGTTGACGCCTGAGGTGCTATAATTCGCGCAGCACTCCGTTGCATATATGAAATGGCGGGAACGGTCAGGAAGGAGCCCCCATGTCGGCACCGCGCCTTATGCCCACGGCTGCGGCAGCTCGCGGGCGCTGCATCGAGCTAGGCGGGGAGGCCCTCCACACCTTCCGCTTTGCCGCGCCGCTCAACGTGGCCTACGAGTACTTCCTCGATATTCCCGCCGTCTTCCGGCTGCTGCCCGACGCCCTCGATGTGCGGGCCTACGGGCCCGACCGCTACCGCCTCACCGTGGGCGCCACCGATGGCCACGGCCACAGTATGTGCGCCGTCTTCGACCTGCGCGCGTCGCTGGAGCCCGGTCGCGCTATCCGCGTAGTCCCCGCAGACGACGGCCCGCCAATCGCGCTGGACGGTATGGTCTTCAGCGGCGCCCTGGCCGCCGAGGCGCTCTTCCGGCCCGAGCGGGGCGGCACCACGATCGAGTACGCCGTCGCGATCGAGATGAGCATTCCCATTCCGGGAGTACTCCGCCTGATGCCCATGAGCTTCCTGCAGAGCCTTGGCGAGCACGCCATGGAATACAAGATGACCCAGATGATCAACGGGTTTACCCGGGCCATCACCGCAGACTTTGCGGAGTGGGTCCAGAGCTAAGCCGAGGGTTGAGGCTGGGCAGCATCAGGATGCTACGGTGGGGCCACCCCGCCGTAACGCCCGGTGTCTTCGTTGCCTGATACGCAGATCCGTGGTGTGGGGCTGCCTGCCGAATCAACGCCAGGCCGTCTGCCGCGCGCCCCGGTCGATCAGCCCCACGAACTGCTTAATCGCGCCAGTCGACGTCTGCGCTCGGCGCTTGTTCCCGGGAACGAGCGCCCACCGCGCGCTCAGCTTCGCCGATTGTCGCCTTGAAGGTGGCCGAGCCGATCGTCACGAGGTCGCCCTCGGAAATACGCTGCTGCCCCGTAACCGGCTGGCCATTGACGAAGATCGTCGCCTTCGGGTCCAGCGGCAGGATGAACCAGCGGTCCAGGGCCACCCGCACCTCGGCATGCCGGGGCAGCACGAGCCGGTCGGTCAGCACTACAGAACATGCCGGGTCGGAGCCGACGACGCTGCTGCGCTCGCTGAAAACGGTCGACTGGCCGACACGAGAGCCGGAGATCCCGATCAGTGACAGCGCCTTCGCCATAGGTCAACTCCCCTCCAGGATGGGCCCGGCGTCCCGGTCGCCCGGGCATATCGGACGAAAGACGACAACGCAGGCTCCGAAGGCCGGACACCCAGCGCGCCCATCAGGGCACGCGCATTGTGGTTGCTGATTCGCCGTGAAACGTGTTGCACAGTTGTAGCACCGCAGGGAGGGCCTGTCAAGGACGGCACAGTGGGAGGGTGTGCCGTGGGTTCCTGCACCCCCGCGTGCCGTAGCGCGGCAGCGCGCGGCGCGGGTGAGGGGCAACACCCGCAATGAGCGGGTGATGTGCAGGGTGTTCTCGCGAGCACACCAGGGGCACCCCCGCGCGGGTGAGAGCCACCCCACGATGGTATAATGCCCCTCAGGAGGACCCATGCCGCCAGCCGACAACGTCCAGCGCGTGCGGATCTACCTCAGCCGCGACGACCGGTGGGAGGGCGGCCCTCTCTTCCTCGCTATCCTCGAGCGCCTTCGCAGATCGGGCGCTACCGGCGCCACCGCGCTCCAGGGGCTCGCTGGATTCGGGCCGGGCCAGCGCTCGCGGCCCGGCACCCTCGACCGCCCCGACCAGCACCAGCCCGTCGTGGTTGAGTGGGTTGACCGTACCGAGCGTGTGGCCCGCCTGCTCCCCCTCCTCGATGAGCTCGTCGGCGATGCGCTGATCACCGTCGAGGATGTGCCCGTGTACCGCGCCCTACTGCGCGCCCGTGGCCCCTTCGCCGCCGACCGCAGTGTGGGCGATGTGATGCGTCACACACCACCCACCGCCGCCACCTCCACCCCTCTCAGCGAGGTGCTGGCCCTGTTGCAAGCCGAGCGCCTGGGCGTGCTCCCTATCACCGACGACGATGGCCGCCTCGCCGGGCTGATCGGCCCCGACGACCTGGCCTGGCGCGCCGGATTGCGCCTCGCCCCCGGGCTGATCGATCTACTCAGCCCCGCCGAGCGCGATGCCGCCCTCGCCCCGCTCGCCGGCCGCACCGCCCACGAGGTGATGAGCGCCGAGCCCCGCAGTGTGAGCCCTACATCCACGCTCCCTCAGGCCCTCGTCACCATGATTGAGTGGGGCTACCCCGAGCTCCCGGTGGTTGACCGCGATGGCCGGCTCGTTGGCCTGCTCGGCCAGGATGATGTGCTGCGCGCCGCAGTGGAGCAGGCCACCGCCGAGAGTGGCCCCGTGCGGGACGCCGAGCCACCGGCGACGGTCGGCCTGATTATGCAGGCGGCCACCCACCAGGTCGCCGCCACCCGCCCCCTCAATCAGGCCCTTGCCCAGCTGCTTGCCACCCCCGGTCAGCGCCTACTCGTGGTGGATGGCGCTGGCCGGCTCGTGGGCGCCCTCGATCTCGCCGCCACCCTGGAAGGCCTGACTGCCGATGAGCGGGCCGGCCTGCTGGACGCACTCCAGCGCCCGCAGCCCCCACCCGCCGCCGCCCTGCCCGGCGCGGACCGTAGCCTGGAGGGGTTGCTCCTGCACGATGTGCCGACGATCGGTCCGGAAGCGGCCGCGCTTGGCGCAGCCCGCCGTCTGCTTGAGCTCGGCATCGCTCAGCTCGCCGTCGTTGATCCCGACAGACGATTGTTGGGTATAATAGCGCGCGGCGGGCTCGTACGAGCCCTGATGCAACAGAGCGAGTAGGGCCTGGTCACACAGCACGCCATCGCCGGCCCACCCGGCGGCGCGCGACGCCCCTGGCCCGCCCGCGCCAGGCACGTGCGTCGTACGACGCTGTGGGCGCCACGGGTCGGCTCAAGGCACGGCATTCCATCCATCAGGGCGCCCGGCGCAACCCAGGCAAGCGCCAGCGCCGCCAGGCAGAGCTATGCAACAGACCTTCTTGATTACCGGCGGGGCCGGCTTTCTCGGTATTAACCTCACCCGCTATCTTCTCGCTCGCGGCCACCGCGTGCGCTCACTGGATATCGCGCCGTTCGACTATCCCGAACGCGGCCAGATCGAGGTTCATACCGGCGACATCCGCGACCGACATGCGGTTGACCGCGCGATGGACGGTGTGAACCAGGTGGTCCACACCGCGGCCGCCCTGCCGCTCTACAAGCCGGCGGATATCTTCTCCACCGACATCGATGGCACGCGCAATGTGATCCAGTCAGCGTTCGAGCGCGGCGTCGAGCGATTCATTCACATCTCCACCACCGCCGTCTACGGCATCCCCGACCACCACCCGCTCCTGGAGAGCGACCCGGTGAGTGGCGTGGGACCCTACGGCGAGGCCAAGGTGCAGGCCGAGGAGATCTGCCTGAGCTACCGGGCAAAGGGCATGTGCGTGCCGATCATCCGCCCGAAGTCCTTCATCGGGCCTGAGCGCCTCGGCATCTTCGCCATGCTCTACGACTGGGCGAAGGACGGGAAGAACTTTCCGCTGCCGGGCAGTGGCCTGAACCGCTACCAACTGCTCGATGTAGAGGATCTCTGTGAGGCGATCTACCTCTGCGCTACCCTGGAGCGCGAGCGGGTGAATGACACCTTCAACATCGGCGCCCGGGAGTTCACCACGATCAAGGAGGATTTCCAGGCCGTGCTCGACGCTGCGGGCTTCGGCAAGCGGATCGTGACCTTCCCCGCCGCCCCGATGACGTTTGCTCTGGCGGTGCTCGAGCGGCTCAAACTCTCGCCCGTCTACAAATGGGCCTACGGTACCGTCACCGAGGACTCGTTTGTGTCCGTCGAGAAGGCCGAACGTGTGCTTGGCTTCCAGCCCCGATACTCGAATAAGCAGGCCCTGGTGCGCAACTACCAGTGGTACATCGAGCACCTGAGCGACTTCCAGGGCGCCACCGGCGTCTCTCACCGCGTCCCCTGGAACCAGGGCATCCTGAAGCTGGCAAAAGTTTTCTTCTAGCCGCAGACGCGCGGCCCCTCTGCGTGCCGCCGCTACGGCTCGCCCCTGATCCGCGCGATCAGCGTGCTCGTCGAGCGCCCTGGGGCGTAGGGGAGAAGCGCCACCTGGCCACCGTAGCTGGCCACGATCCTGGCCTCCGGGAGGCGCGCAACGTCCGGCCCCCCACTACCGGCGCTCGCGTAGTCGCCGCCTTTTACGTACACCTCAGGCCGGACGGCTGCTACCACCCGCTCGGCGGTCGGCTCTTCGAAGATCGTCACCACATCCACGCAGCGCAGCGCATCAAGCACGGCGGCGCGGTCGGCCTCGGGCACAATCGGTCGCCCGGGGCCTTTGATGGCGCGGGTCGAGGCGTCGGAGTTGAGCGCCACGACGAGCAGATCGCCGAGGGCGCGGGCCTGCCCCAGGTACCCCACGTGGCCTGCGTGCAGCAGATCGAAGACCCCGTTGGTCAGCACGATCCGCCGCCCCTCGGCCCGCCATATCGCGCAGCGCGCGAGGAGCTCCTCAAGCGTTAGCACAGCCATATCCGCCCCTCAGCCATGCCTCCCCGCCATCACGCCCGCATCAGTTGGCACCCTGGAGCGAGCCGCTAGCGCACGTACCAAGCACCAGGAACCAGAGCACCGCCAGCGGATGGCGTTCTGGCACGCTCCACCCATCGCACACCCTCACTTGCGCTCACCCGCTCCACTTCCAGTCCTGTCCTCGCCCGCGCGCCCCTGTGCGCCTGCCCGCGCCCCTTTGTGAGCAGACCAGGGCGAGGTGAGCACGCCGAGCGCGCCCACGGACAAGCCCACGACGAGCGTGCAGCCGTAGAGCACCGGGACGGCGGCAAACAGCCCTCGGGCGCCAGCCACAGCCGCCGCAAGCACAAAGACCGTCGTCAGAGGGAAACTCTGGGTGAGGGCGAGCCGCATGCCGTGGCGCCAATTGCCACGCCGCACCCGCTCACCGGCAAAGCGCCCGATCGTTGTGCCTGCGGCAGCGATCAACGTCCAGAGGAAGGCGGCGGTCAGGATATTCCAGGCCTGCTCGGGCCCTGCCCAGCGGAAGGCCATCCCCCCGGCCACGCCCAGAACCGCGCTAACGCCGAGAGGAATGAGGAAGGCGGGTGACACCGTCACAGGCTCCGCCGGCCGATCATCAGCCGGTCTCCTGCTTCCGCCCATTGGCCTCCTGGCTCAGCCGCCCATACTCCTCCGCGCTGATGAACTCGCCCCCCTCGATCGAGCGCTGGATCTCGCGGCGGTTACGGTCGAAGGTAATATCGGCATACATCAGGCGAAAACAGCGCGAGTCCATAATCTCCTTGCGCAACCAGTAGCCCGAGACGTTCTCGTTATCGTCGTAGTCTACAGCCAGATCGTTGTAGAGGTGCACGCGCACGTGAACCAGAGCTCCGCAGCGGCTGCAGCGGACGTACAGGTGCAGCCCGTTATCGGGCGGGCCGTGCTGGCGCTGGCCGCCAAACAGGCGTCGTAGGAAGTCCATCAGTGGTTCCCTATGCTCGTGGGTGGGGCGCACGCGCATCATACAGGAAGCGCGGCCAGACCGCAAGGGGCGCCCCCACCTGCGTTCATTCGATCGGGACGCTCGGTGTTCGCACCGTATGCTACTATACAGATCCCTGTCCCCGTGGCAGTGCTGCCAGGCCGCCAGCGCGCCTGATCTCCGCGCCAATATCGGCAGCCTCGCTGGAGCTCACGGCACCACCATGGAGCACCCGGCCACCTACATCCCCATCGACCGGCGACACGCCCTCGCTAGCGGTGTGCCCATCCCCGACCGTGGCCACGGCGCGGCGCTCTTTGCCGATATCTCCGGCTTCACACCGCTCACCGAGGCGCTCGCTCGGGCCCTCGGCCCGCGCCGTGGCGCCGAGGAGCTCACCGCCCAGCTTAACCGGCTCTTCGACGCGCTGATCGCCCCCGTCGATACGTACGGAGGCACCGTGGTCGGCTTTAGCGGCGATGCGATCACCTGCTGGTTCGCCGGTGAGGCTACCTCCGCTGGCCGCCGGGCCGTCGCCGCCGCCCTGGCGATGCAGGACGCGATGCGTAGCTTCGCCGGCCTCCCTCTCCCCGGTGGCACCACGGTGACCCTCGCCATGAAGACCGCCGTCGCCACCGGGGCCGCGCGCCGCTTCGTCGTCGGTGATCCGGAGTTGCACGTGATCGATGTGCTCGCCGGTACAACCCTCGAGCGCCTGGCCGCCACCGAACACGTGGCCCGCAGTGGCGAGGTGCTTATCTGCGCCGTCACCGCCGCCGCCCTGCACGACGATCTGCTGCCCGCCGAACGCCGCGTCGATGATCACGGCAACCCCGTGCTGGTGGTGCGTGCCCTGCGGTCCTACGTGGCGCCAATTCCCTGGCCCGAGTTACCCCCCGGCGTACTCTCCGAGACGCTCACCCGTCCCTGGCTGCTCCCGGGCCTCTCAGAACGCCTGCGGGGCGGGGGCGGTGCCTTCCTCGCCGAGCTACGGCCGGTGGTGGTGCTCTTCCTCCGCTTCGGCGGCATCGACTATGATGGCGATGACTCCGCAGGGGAGCGTCTGGATGCCTTTATCCGCTGGGTGCAGCACGTGCTGGCCCGCTACGAGGGCTCACTCGTCCAGCTCACCATGGGCGACAAGGGCAGCTACATGGTCGCCGCCTTCGGCGCGCTCGTCGCCCACCCCGACGACGCCGCCCGCGCCGTGAGCGCGGCCCTGGAGCTCCGCGCGCTCCCGGATCGGCTGGCCTGGGTCGGGCCGGTGCAGATCGGCCTGAGCCGAGGGATGGTGCGCTGTGGCCCCTACGGAGGGGTTACCCGCCGCACCTACGGTGTCCTCGGCGACGAGGTGAACCTTGCCGCCCGCCTGATGCAGCTCGCCGCCCCGGGCCAGGTGCTCGCCAGCGAGCACGTGCAGCTCGCCGCCCGAGAACTCTACGAGTGGGAGAGCCTTCCTGCCGTCCGGGTGAAGGGTAAATCCACACCGATCGCGATCTTTGAGCCCCTCGCCCCCCGCCCGCACATACGGCAGGCCAGGGGCGAGCTTGTTGGCCGCGAACCCGAGCGTGCCACCCTCGCCGAGCTCCTTCGCCAGCTCACCCACGGTCGCAGCAGTCAGGCGCTGATCGAGGGTGAGCCCGGTATCGGCAAGTCCCGCCTGCTGGCCGAACTGCTCAGCGATGCCCGGGCCGCCGGGGTGAACATCCTGGCCAGCGGCGCCGACCCGGTGGAGCAGTCGACGCCTTACCACGCCTGGCGCGCCATCTTCGCAACGGCCTGCGGTAGCGCGACCGCCGAGGGGGGGGGCTGGCGCGAGACGCTCCTCACCCAGATCGCCACCGACCCTGAGCTCGCGCGGGTGGCGCCGCTCCTGAACGTGGTGCTGCCTCTCGACCTGCCCGATACCGAGCTTACCGCGCAGATGAGCGGCCAGGTGCGCGCCGATAATACCCGCGCCGCGCTCATCCGCCTGCTGCGCCACTGCGCCGGCGGCGCCCCGCTCTTGCTGGTGATCGAGGACGCCCACTGGCTCGACTCTTCCTCGTGGGCGCTGCTCGATCAGGTACGCACCGAACACGCCCCCCTGCTCCTCGCCGTTACCACCCGGCCCTTTGCGACACCACCGCCAGAGTACAGGCGCCTCGCCAGCTCGCCCGGCTGCCACCACCTCCACCTGGGCCAACTGAATCCCCAGCAGGTCGAGCGCCTTGTGTGTCAGACCCTCGGGGTTGCCCGGGTGCCGCCCGAAGTCGTGGAGCTGATCCACGCCAGGGCCGAGGGCCAGCCCTTCTTCATCGAAGAGCTCGCCCACGCCCTACGCGACACCGGCGTGATCCGTGTTATCGATGGGATCTGCCAGGTGGCCCCCCGCGTCAACCTGGAGAGCGTCAGCTTCCCAGATACGATCCAGGGCACGATCAGCAGCCGCATCGACCGCCTGAGTGGCGAGCGCCAGCTGGTGCTCAAGGTGGCCAGCGTGATCGGCCGCGTCTTCGCCGCCACCACCCTCGCCGATGTCCACCCCGTGCCAGATGAGCGCCGGCACATCCCACTCTACCTGGACGATCTCGGCCGCCTGGAGATCACGGCCCGCGTGGCCTCCGACCCGGAGCTCGCCTACATCTTTCGCCATGTGATCACCCAGGAGGTGGTCTACAATCAGATGCTCTTCGCCCAGCGGGGCGATCTGCACCGGCGTGTGGCGGAGTGGTACGAGGGCGCCTACCACGAGGACATCGAGTCGCACTTCGGGCTGCTGGCCCACCACTGGGAGAAGGCCGAGCGGCCCGACCGGGCAGCCTACTACCTGGAGCGGGCCGGTGAGCAGGCCATGCGCGGCGGCGCCTATCAGGAGGCCATCCGCCTCTACACCCGGCTGATCAACCTGGAGCCTGAGCCCCACGGCGAAGCCGAACAGATCCGCCGCGCCGCGATCGAGCGGCAACTCGGCGAGGCCAGCATGGGCCTCGGCCTCTTCGACGAGGGTCGCCGCTACTTCTGCGTCGCGCTGGCCCGCCTCGGGCGCCCCCTCCCCGAGCGCTCTGCTGGGGTGGCCCTTGGCATCCTCCAGGCCATGGTCGTGCAGGTCCTTCACCGTGCGTGGCCCGCCCGCTTCATCAGCCAATCGCGACGCCCGGCGGCTGACCGCGAATGCTCCCGGATCTATATCAAGGTGGCTCAGATCGATTACATGCGCGCCAAGACCGCGCTCATGCTCTACGAGGCCCTCCACAATCTCAATACCGCAGAAGGCCTTGAGCGCTCGCTGGAACTGGCCGGCGCCTACAGCAGCGTCGGCCTGATCTGCGCCTTCATCCCCATCCACGGGCTTGCCGCCCCGTACATCGGGCGGGCCCGGGCCACGGTCGAGGCCCTTGGCCGCCCCACCGATACCGCCGAGATCTATGAACTCGTCTCGGTCTATCTTTCGGGCATTGGCCGCCTGAACGAATCGGCGGCGCTACTGGAGCGCATTCTGCCGCTCTTTGAGCAGATCGGCCACCGGCGGCTCTGGGACGAGAGCAGCATCCTGCTGGGGATGACCCTCCTGCCCCTCGGCGAGGTCGAACGCGCCGAGCGGATCTATCGCGCGCTCAGCGAGCGGAGCAAGCACTACGGGAATGAGAATGTGCGCTGCTCCTCAACCCTGGGGCTGGCCGAGATCGCGCTGCTGCAGGGCCAGGCTGCCGAGGCGATCGCCGCCCTGGAGCCGATAGAGGAACTGGCCCGGCGCATCGGCATGGGGGAGCAGATCTGGCGCGCTGGTGTGCTCGCCCAGGCACTGCTCTATGCTGGCCAGGCCGAAGCTGCCGACAGCGTAGTTGCTACGGGCGCCACACTCACCGCCAGGGCCGCCCCGGTGAACTACTATGCGCTGCCCGGCTACGCAGGCCTCGCCGAGGTGAGCCTCAGACGCTGGGCGCAGGCCCACGGTACGCCCGAGGCTCCGGCGCGGCGGCGCGCAGCCGAGCAGGCCGTGCGCGCCCTGGGGCGCTTCGCGCATACCTTCCCCCTTGGCAAGGCCCGCCTGCTCCTCTGCCAGGGCCAGGCCCGCTGGCTCGCCGGACGCCCGGTCGAGGCCATGGTGCTCTGGCAGGAGGCCCTTACTGTGGCGGCGCGCACCCGCCTGCCCTACGAGGAGGGGCTCGCCCACCTGGCGATCGGCAGTCGGCTCCCCGCCGATCACCCTGGCCGCGCCCAGCACCTCGCCCGGGCCGACGAGCACTTCGCGCGCCTCGGCGCCTACTACGCCGCCGCTGAGGTCGATCGGGCGCTGGCCGCCGGGGGGCCTGGTGGGTCACTACGGTGATGTCACCGCGCCGCGATCCCACCGCCCCCGCCCCACCGGGCATCGTCGCACCCCGGAAACCGGTTGGTACCGCCCCCGCCCCAC